>JAJCYC010000107.1 GCA_029263115.1 Pseudonocardia sp.
ACGGCTCGGCTCCTGATGATCAGGTTGGTGTCGGAACCGCCATGATCACCAACCGTGCCGTGTCCGCGCCCCTTATCGCATCACCGGCGTGTCACCGTGCCGACACACCGCGTCACCGGACTATGCCGAGGCCCTGCCCCGAGGGGTCCGGCGACAATCACCCGCTTTCCTACCTCAATACATCTTGATTTTTCTTCAGAAAGGAGTAAGACGGCGCCGACGTCAATTGAAACCGCTGGTCAACGGCTTGCAGTGGCCCACATGCCCGCAGGTCAGAGCCCGATGATCACCCATTCAGCGGTCCCACCGTCACGCTCCCACGGCCTTACTCCGCTGATCATCTTGGTATACCTTCATCAATCTCAGGACGATCACACGTCACTGAGAAACGGGAGGAGTGGGAGAACCATGCGCAAGACAATCGTCGGAGCGTTGGTCGTCACGGCGGCACTGGTGGGCCCGGCAGCCATGATCGGCAGCGCGCAGGCCGCGGGGGTCGGCGGCAACGCGGTGAACAACTGCCTGGGGGTCGGGCTGAACCTCATCGGGGGTATCGGGATCGCCGGCCAGGGCACCCAGACCGGAGCCGCCTGCGTCGCCCAGGCCAACGGCATCGACTAGTCCGTCGGACCAACCCGACGTCCGGCTCGAATCACTACGAGAAACGGCGCAGGCCCCCGCTGGGATCGGGGGCCTGCGCCGTGCTCATGATAGATCCGGTCCAGCCGGGCGCTCCGCCGACCGCCGCGCGGCGGTCAGTTCTCGTCGCTGCCGAAGTCGAACGGGTTTCCGCTGCCGTCGAACCGGTTGCCGCGGTTCTCCTCGTCGGAGTCGCGGCCCCGGCGACCCCGGTCGCGGTCCTCGTCCTCGTCCTCCCGGTTCTCGTCGTCGGAGTCGGAATCGGCGTCCTCGGTCGCCGAGGAGTCGTCCTCGTCGGAGACCGGCTCGCCCAGGGGCACCAGCCGGGAGAACGGTTCCTTCGGCTTGTTGCGCAGCGCGCCGTTCATGAACTGCTGCCAGATCGACCCGGGCAGCATCCGACCGTAGACCGGCCGCCCGCCGGAGTTCTTGATCGGGGTGTTGTCGTCGGTGCCGACCCACACCGCGGTGGACACCGACGGGGTGTAGCCGACGGTCCAGGCGTCGTTGTTCTGGCCCTCGATCCGGCTCTGCACGGTGCCGGTCTTGGCGGCCACCGCCCGGCCGTCGGTCATCCCGATCCCCGAGGAGCGGGCCACGTCCACCATCGACTCGGTGACGTTGCGCGCCACCTGCGCCGACATCCGCTGCTCGCCGCGGCTGGCGCCCTCGTCGTAGAGCACCCGCCCGTCGGCGGTCTCCACCTTCGTGATCAGGTGCGGCTTGTGGTAGACGCCGTCGGCGGCGAAGGTGCCGAACGCCGCCGCCATGTCGATCGGGTGCACCTCCTTGTCGCCCAGGGCGATACCGGCGGTGGGGGTGGGCAGCAGGTCGGCCGGGATGCCGGCCTGGTGCGCGGCGTCGGCCACCGAGGAGGGCCCGACGTCCACCGCGAGCTGGTAGAAGATGGTGTTGATCGACGACGTCATCGCCTTCTTCAGCGAGCAGTTGTCGCAGTTCACCCCCTCGGAGTTGCTCACCGGCTGGCCGGCGATGGTCTGCGGGGACGAACCGTCGAACCGCTCGCCGAGCCCGATCGGCGGATCCCGCTCCAGGGCGGCGGCCATCACGAACGGCTTGAACGACGAACCCGGCTGCTTGAGCACCTGGGCGTAGTCCAGGCCGACGCCGTTCTCCCCGCCGTAGTAGGCCAGGATCGCGCCGCTGCGCGGGTCGACCGAGACCAGCGCGGTCCGCAGGTTCTTCGGCTGCCCGCGCAGCACCTTGGCCGCGGAGTCCACCGCCAGCTTCTGCATCACCGGATCGACCGTCGTGGAGATCACCAGGCCTTCCTGGTTGAGCTCCTGCTCGCTGATCCCCTTGCTCTCCAGCTCACCCTTCACCTGGGTGTAGAGGTGACCCCGGGCGTCGGTCGGGATGCCGCCGGCGGCCGGCTTGGGCGGGATCCAGTCCGGGAACCGCAGGGCCACCCGCTCGGACTTCGGCAGCCAGTTCTGCGCGACCATCCCGTCGAGCACGAAGTTCCACCGCTCGGTCGCCTTGGCCGGGTTCTTCGCCGGGTCCCAGCGTGACGGGGACTGGATCATGCCGGCCAGCAGCGCGCCCTGCGACTCAGTCAGCTGCTCGGAGTTCAGCCCGAAGTAGCCCTGCGCGGCGGCCTGTATCCCGTACGCGCCGCGACCGAAGTAGATGGTGTTGAGGTAGTCCTCGAGGATCTGGTCCTTGTTGCGGACCTTGGAGATCTTGGCTGCGAGCACGATCTCCTTGTACTTGCGGAACAGCGAGATCTGGTCCTGGCCGGTGGTCACCTTGATGTACTGCTGGGTGATCGTGGACCCGCCGCCGCGACCGCCGGTGAGCTGGTTCCACACCGCGCGGGCGATGCCGACCGGGTCGAACCCGGGGTTGGAGTAGAAGGAGCGGTCCTCCGCGGCCAGCACCGCGTAGCGCACCGGCCGAGGCACCTGGGACAGGGACACCTTCTGCCGGTTGACGTTGCCGGCCGGCACGATCTTGGCCAGTTCGGAGCCGTCGGCGAAGGCCACGGTGGCTACCTGGCTGGTGGCCGCGTCGTCCGGGGTGGGCACCTCGAACACCAGCCAGCCGATGGCGAACGCCAGCAGCGGGCCGACCACCGCCAGCCCGGCGGTCCACATCAGGATCCGGCGGACCCGACCGCTCCGACCGCCCCGGCCGTGGCCGTCACCGTCGTCGCCGCCCCCGCCACCGCCGGTGTCGTAGGGGTCGTAGGGCGGGGGTCCACCGGGACCGCCCGGGCCGACCGGGCGGCCCGGCGGGGAGGTCGGCGGACCGACCCGGGCACCGGCGGGCACCCGGCCACCGGGATTGGTCGAGCCGGTCCAGCGGCCGGCGCCGACCCGACGCTGGCCGGGCGGCACCCCGGGCTGACCCGGCGGCGGACCGGGCACCCCGGGCCGGCCGGGCGGCGGACCGACCGGGCGTCCGCCTGGTGGCCCGGCCCGGCCCGGACCTGCGGGGCGGGCGGCTCCGTGCGAGTTGCGTGCGTCCAGTGTGTCGTCGTGGGTGAGCAGGTGCGGTTCGCGCTCGGCGGCCGAGCCGGGGGCGAAGGGCCCGACCCGCACGGCACCGGGCGGCGCACCCGGACCGGCCGGGGCCGGCCCGGCCTGCGGTGGCACCCGCGGACCGGCGGGCGGGCCGGCCGCACGGTCGGCGCGCGCCGACCGGACCCTCGGCGCGGCCGGGGCTGCCCGGCGCGCACCGGGGGGTGGCAGATCGCGCGGCTCGTTCACGTCGGCTCCGATCGGCGACGGCGGTGTGGTCGGGGGACCACTTGCCAACCGTTCATCGCTCTGCGTCTCGATCGTGTGACACGATCGTATGACACTGCGAAAAGGTCACTGGTGGGCGGTCCTCCGGGAACGTCCGGCGGCCCGCTTCCCGGGGGCCCCCGGGTCGCCCGAGTCGTCGGGTGCGCCCAGCACGTAGGACTGGACCAGGTGGTTCCAGTTGCAGGTGCGACACACCTCTACCACGTACACGGAGAACTCCGAGTTCAACGCGTCCATCCGGGCCAGCTCGTCCGGGGTGCGGGCCGAACCGGACACCTGCCGCAGGCCCTCGCCGAACACCCAGGAGACCTCGGTCAGCCGCTCCTTGCGGCACACCGGGCAGGTCTCCTCGGACGGCGTGCCGTGGAACCGGGCGGCGCGGAGCAGGTACGGGTTGGCGTCGCAGACCGTGCGCACGCCGACCCGACCGGCGTACACGTCGGCGAGCAGCACGCGCCGCTGCAACGCGTAGTCGACGATCTGCCGCTGGCTCCGCACCCGACCAGGGTACGCGGAACCGCCGGGGACACATCTCGGGATGGTCGATCAGCCGCTCGACCAGGCCGGTGCGCATCCCCCGCTCGAGTGATCAGCGCCACCGCATGTCACGACCAGATGTATCGAAGCGATACAGTGGAGTTCTCTGGCGGTCGGATCGAGTCGGTGGGCGAGGTGAGGCGTGCTCGACTTCGCGGTGCTCGGGCTGCTCTACGAAGCCCCGATGCACGGCTACGAGCTGCGCAAGCAGCTGGCCGGGCGGCTGGGCGGGTTCCGCGCCTTCTCCTACGGCTCGCTCTACCCGGCGCTGCGTCGCCTGGTGCGCGACGGACTGATCATCGAGGAGTCGGAAGAGCCGTCCGCGGCCGACGGTCCGGTCGGCGGCTGGACCCGGCGCAGCCGGCGGCGGGTCTACCGGCTGACCGCCGAGGGCAAGGAGCGGTTCGCCGAGATGCTCGCCGACGCCGGCCCGGAGACCTGGGAGGACGACAGCTTCGGCATCCATCTGACGTTCTTCTCCCGGACGCCGGCCGAGACCAGGATGCGGATCCTGGAGGGCCGCCGGCGGCGGGTGGAGGAACGGCGGGAGGGGCTGCGCTCCGCGCTCGGCCGGGCCGGCGAGCAGATCGACCGCTATACCCGCGAGCTGCACCGCCAGGGCCTGGAAACGAGCGAGCGGGAGGTCCGCTGGCTCAACGAGCTGATCGCCACCGAACTGATCGACACCGAGCGGACCGAGCAGCGCGACCCGCCGGACCGACCCGACCCGGCCGACCGGCCCACCACGCAGGACCGCACGACCCCAGCACCACCGGCGAAACCAACACGAGGACAACCCATGAACCAGGAGGACCGGACGTGAGCTCACCCACCCGTCAGGTACGAGTCGCCGTCGTCGGCGTCGGAAACTGCGCCGCATCGTTGGTGCAGGGGGTGCAGTACTACGCCGATGCCGACCCCGGCTCCCGCGTCCCCGGGCTGATGCACGTCGACTTCGGCGGCTACCACGTGCGCGACATCCAGTTCGTCGCGGCGTTCGACGTGGATGCGAAGAAGGTCGGCCACGACCTCTCCGAGGCGATCGGCGCCAGCGAGAACAACACCATCAAGATCGCCGACGTACCCCCGCTCGGCGTCACCGTGCAGCGCGGACCGACCCTCGACGGACTGGGCCGGTTCTACCGGGAGACGATCACCGAGGCCGACGACGAGCCGGTGGACGTGGCCGCGGTGCTGCGTGACACCCGGGCCGACGTGCTGGTGTCTTACCTGCCGGTGGGCAGCGAGGGGGCCGACCGGTACTACGCCCAGTGCGCGCTCGACGCGAAGGTGGCGTTCGTCAACGCGCTGCCGGTGTTCATCGCCTCCGACCCGGTGTGGGCGGAGAAGTTCCGCGCGGCCGGCGTGCCGATCGTCGGCGACGACATCAAATCCCAGGTCGGGGCCACGATCACCCACCGGGTGCTGGCCAAGCTGTTCGAGGACCGCGGCGTGCAGCTGGACCGCACGATGCAGCTGAACGTGGGCGGGAACATGGACTTCCTGAACATGAAGGAGCTCGAGCGGCTGGAGTCGAAGAAGGTCTCCAAGACCCAGTCGGTCACCTCCCAGATCGACCGGGACATGGGCAAGGACAACGTGCACATCGGCCCGTCGGACTACGTGGCCTGGCTGGACGACCGCAAGTGGGCCTACGTACGGCTGGAGGGCCGGGCGTTCGGCGACGTGCCGCTGAACCTGGAGTACAAGCTCGAGGTGTGGGACTCGCCCAACTCGGCCGGCATCATCATCGACGCGGTGCGCGCCGCGAAGATCGCGCTCGACCGGGGAGAGGGCGGGCCGGTGCTGTCCGCGTCGGCCTACTTCATGAAGTCCCCGCCGGTGCAGTACTCCGACTCGGAGGCCCGCGACGCGGTGGAGTCATTCATCCGAGGTGACTGACACCACTCGTGCACTGCCGGGGAGTTTTCGAATTGAAAACTCCCCGGCTTTCGTATTGTGCACGGGGTAATATTACTGAAATGAAAAGAGTGATCGTACTCACACATTTCGATATGTTTAATGAGACTTGCACCATAGGCAATCACATTTATTGTTTCGTAACTTCGTCGTGTCTGTTCGGAGATGCGTCACCCGCTGGGGTGGCCACGAACGGTCACCGCTCCTGGCTGGCGGCCCGGCTCCCGGGCCCGACCGGCACCTGTTCGCCGGACACACCGGCGGGCCGGACGGGAGCGGTTCCGACGAAGGAGTCACCTCCGTGTCGCAACACCCCGCACGATCCTGGCCGGGCGACTCCGCCCGTGGCAGGGCCGGTCTCACGGCCGCCACCGCGGCGACCGTGGCCGCGGCTGTGTTCGCCCTACCTTCGGCCCTGCCCTCCTCGGCCGGACCCCTCGTGGTCCCGGACCAGACGATCCCGGCGGCACTCGCCGCCCAACACATCGCATCACCCGCGTCCGCCGGAGTGGCTCCCGCCGCGGTCGGCCCCGCGCGGGCCCTGCTGCTGACCGCGCCGCTGCCGGGCTCGCCGCGCAGCGTGCTGCCGGCGATCCCCGCCCCGCTGGCCGCCCCGGCGCTGATTCCGCTGCCGACCCTGCCCGGACTCACCGCGTCGGAGCCCGTCCCGGCGGCGGTGCCCAGACCCAGCAAGGGCGCCGCCGCCATCTCCGCCGCGATGAGCGTGCGGGGTACCGCCTATCGCTGGGGCGGCGCCGGCAAGGGCGGCTTCGACTGTTCCGGGCTGATGCTCTGGTCGTTCAAGAAGGTCGGGATCACCCTGCCGCGCACCAGCCGCGCGCAGTCCCGGATCGGCACCCCGGTCTCCCGCAGTGACCTGCGCCCCGGTGATCTGGTGTTCTTCTACCGCCCGGTGAGCCACGTCGGGCTCTACGTCGGCGGCGGGAAGGTCGTGCACGCCGTCGGATCCGGCGACGTGGTGCGGGTCAGCCCGCTCGGCCGGATGCCGTTCAGCGGCGCCCGCCGCCTCTGACCCCGGGCGCTCAGCTCGGCTTTTCAAAAGTAACGCCAGTCCGGCGGGTAGCCTGCCCAGCCGGACTGGCGCTACTTCGGCGCTGGTCGGAGCGCGCGCCTTTCTCCACCGGCCTCAGAGCACGATGTTGACCAGCCGGCCGGGGACCACGATCACCTTGCGCGGGGTCCGGCCGTCGACCAGCGCGGCGATCTTCTCCTCGCCCAGCGCGGCCGCCTCGATGTCGCCCGGGACTGCGTCGGCGGCGACGGTGACCCGTGAGCGCACCTTCCCGTTGACCTGGATCGGGTACTCCACCGTGTCGGCGGCCAGCCAGCGCTCGTCGGCCACCGGGAACGGTGTGTACGCCAGCGTCCCGCCGTCCTCGGCCCCGTGCCCGAGCAGCGACCACAGCTCCTCGGCGACGTGCGGGCACAGCGGTGCCAGCATGAGCACCAGCGGCTCGGCAACCGCGCGCGGGAGCCGTGCTCTACCCACCCCGTCGGCTCCGCCGACTTCCGTCCCCCGTGCTCTACCCACCCCGTCGGCTCCGCCGACTTCCGTCCCCCGGCTGCCCTGGTAGGTCTTGGTCAGGTGGTTGTTCAGCTCGATCAGCTTCGCCGCCGCAGTGTTGTAGTGCAGCGCGGTGTAGTCCTCGCGGACGCCGGCGATGGTGCGGTGCAGCAGCCGCAGGGTGTCCTCGTCGGGCTCGGTGTCGGCCAACGGATGCGCCGCACCGGTGTACTCGTCCACCAGGTTGCGCCACAGCCGCTGCAGGAACCGGTGCGAGCCGACCACGTCACGGGTCGACCACGGCCGGGAGACCTCCATCGGTCCGGTGGACATCTCGTAGAGCCGGAAGGTGTCCGCGCCGTAGCGGTCGCACATCTCGTCCGGGGTCACCACGTTCTTCAGCGACTTGCCCATCTTCCCGTACTCCCGGGAGACAGGCTCACCGTTCCACGTGAAACAACCGTCGGCACCCTCGACGACCTCCTCGGCGGGCACGTAGCTACCGACCGAGTTCGTGTAGGCGAATGCCTGGATGTAGCCCTGGTTGAACAACCGCCGGTACGGCTCCTCGGAGCTCACGTGACCCAGGTCGTGCAGCACCTTGTGCCAGAATCGGGCGTACAGCAGGTGCAGCACCGCGTGCTCCACCCCGCCGACGTACAGGTCCACCCCGCCCGGGTCGTCCCCGCCCTGGCTGCCGACCCAGTAGCGCTCCACCTCGGGGTCGCAGAAGGTGTCGTGGTTGGTCGGGTCCAGGTAGCGCAGCTGGTACCAGCACGAACCCGCCCACTGCGGCATGGTGTTGGTCTCGCGGCTGTAGTGCTTGAGGCCCTGATTGCCACCGGCGGAGCCCAGGTCCAGCTCGACGTCCACCCAGTCGGCGGCCCGGGACAACGGCGGCTCCGGTTCCGAGTCCGCGGCGTCGGCTGCGTAGCTGCGCGGCGAGTAGTCGTCGATCTCCGGCAGCTCGACCGGCAGCTGTTCGACCGGCAGCGCGAGCGGACCCAGCTCGTCGTGCGCGATCGGGAACGGCTCGCCCCAGTAGCGCTGCCGGGAGAACAGCCAGTCCCGCAGCTTGTACTGGGTGACCGACTCGCCGGACCCCTGCTCGACCAGCCAGTCGATGATGGTCCGCTTCGCGTCGGCCACGCCCAACCCGTCCAGGTCGACCGAGTCGTTGGCCGAGTTCATCGCCGGGCCGTCGCCCAGGAACGGGCCCTCGTGCCCGTCGGGCGGGGTCACCGTACGGATGATCGGCAGGCCGAACAGGGTGGCGAACTCCCAGTCCCGGGTGTCCTGCGCCGGCACCGCCATGATCGCGCCGGTGCCGTAGCCCATCAGCACGTAGTCGGCCACGAACACCGGCACCTGCGCGCCGTTGACCGGGTTGGTGGCGTAGCTGCCGGTGAACACCCCGGTCTTGTCCTTGTTCTCCTGCCGGTCCAGCTCGGACTTGCGGGCCGCCCTGCTCCGGTAGTCCGCGACCGCCTCGGCCGGGGTGGCCGCGCCGGCGGTCCAGCGCTCGTCGGTGCCGGCCGGCCACTTGGGCGCGGTCAGCTCGTCGACCAGCGCATGCTCCGGGGCCAGCACCATGTAGGTCGCGCCGAACAGGGTGTCCGGGCGGGTGGTGAAGACCTCGATCGGTCTGCCCTGGGTCGGGAAGCTCACCCGGGCGCCCTCGGAACGGCCGATCCAGTTGCGCTGCATCGACTTGACCGAGTCCGGCCAGTCCAGCCGCTCCAGGTCGGCTTCCAGCCTGTCGGCGTAGGCGGTGATCCGCATCATCCACTGCTTGAGGTTGCGGCGGAACACCGGGAAGTTGCCGCGCTCGCTGCGCCCGTCGGCGGTGACCTCCTCGTTGGCCAGCACCGTGCCCAACCCCGGGCACCAGTTCACCGGCGCCTCGGACAGGTACACCAGCCGGTGACCGTCGATCACCCGCCGCCGGGCGGCCTCGTCCAGCTCGGCCCAGGCCCGGCCGTCCGGGGTGGGCCGGGTACCGGCGGCCAGCTCGGACTCCAGCTCGGCAATCGGCCGGGCCTTCTGGATCTCCGTGTCGTACCAGGAGCTGAAGATCTGCAGGAAGATCCACTGGGTCCAGCGGTAGAACTCCACGTCGGTGGTGGCCACGCTGCGCCGGTCGTCGTGCGCCAGACCCAGTTGGCGCAGCTGCGCGCGGTAGCGCTCGACGTTCGCGTCGGTGGTCTTGCGCGGGTGGGTGCCGGTCTGCACCGCGTACTGCTCCGCGGGCAGCCCGAACGAGTCGAAGCCCATGGCGTGCAGCACGTTGTGCCCGTCCATCCGCAGGAAGCGGCCCAGCACGTCGGTGCCGATGAACCCCAGCGGGTGCCCGACGTGCAGGCCCGAACCGGACGGGTAGGGGAACATGTCCAGCAGGTACCGCTTCGGCCGCCCGCCGATCAGCTCCGGCTGGCCCATCGGACCGGCCGGGTTCGGCGCGTGTAAGGTGCCACTGGACTCCCAGTAGTCCTGCCAGCGGCGCTCGAGCTGGCCGGCCAGCGCGGCGGTGTACCGGAACGGGGGCACGTCGTCGCCGGCCTGGGCACGGGCCGGCGCGGGCGCGGGCGTCGCGGGCGCTCCGGTGGGTCCGGACGCGCCCTGGTCGACGGCGGTCGGTTCGGTCATCGCCGGGTCGGCGGTCATCTGTACAGATCCTCCTGGTCGGGTGTGCGGGCCCTGATGCGCAAGAACCCCTCCGGCCCGTTCGGGCATGAGGGGTTCGCCGCGCCGGCGCTCCGAATGGCGCTCAGCGCGGCCCGGTAAGCAGCAGGCGGGGCGTCCGCACGTCGTCCAGGCTACCCGGCCCCGGTTCCCGGGTCGCGGCACTCCCGGGTCGCGGCGGTTCCCGGGTCGCGGCACTCCCGGGTCGCGGCACTCCCGGGTCGCGGCATTCCCGGAGTGCCATCGTTCCCGGGTCGCTGGCTACCCTGCAGCGGTGAGCCTGGGGTTGACTATCGCCGGCGCGTTGCTCGCCGCCGCGGGGGTGGCGCTCGCCGTGGTCGGCGGGTTGGCCTGGCGGCGGCGGCTGCCCCGCAACCGGGTGGCCGGCATCCGCACCGCGGCCACCCTGCGCGACGACGAGGCCTTCGCGGTGGGCAACCAGGTGGGCGCGCCGCCGGTGCTGGCCGGCGCCGCGGTTGCGGTGCTCGGCGCGGCGGCCGCCCTGGGCGCGCCGTCGGCCACCGCCGGCTGGGTGCTCGCCGGGGTGAGCGCGTTGGCCGCCGCGCTGTTGTCGGTGACCGGCGGGGTGCTCGGCGACCGGGCCGCGTCACGGGTGCCGGCGACCGCACCAGTGAACTGCGCCGGGGTGTGCGCCGGCTGCAGCCTGGTCCAGGGCTGCGGCGGCGGACCGGCCACCGACCCCGCGCGCACGGGCTGACCGTTCCGGCCGGTTCGCTGCCGCCGGGTCACCGCCCGGCCGCACGCCCGGTGGGTCCGGATCCACCGCCCCGGGCCGAGGACGGAGTCGGCGAGCACGGCTGAACGGCATTCAGCGGTCGGGCCGCCCCCGACGCCGACCCCTGGGAAACACCCGGTCCGGCCCGTCACCACCACGAGGTGCCCGGGGCGCCCTTGAACGGGCCCACCACGTCGGCGGTGATCCAACCGCCGTAGAACCCGCCCGGCTGGGCGAGCACCGTCTCACCGTCGAGGGTGACCTCGTCCAGCGGGCCGGCGTACAACGCGACCCGATCGGTCAGCTCCGGGAACCGGGGGTCCGGTTCCGGGTACCACCAGCCGACGCCGGCCAGCGGCGGCGCGCCGGGCACCACCAGGTCGACGTAACACGCCACACCCTTCCACTCGCAGCGGGTGCGGCCCTCACCGGTGACCAGCACGGCGGGGTCGATCACCGCACGCGGCAGGTAGTACGTCGGCGGGTGCGAGGTCTCCAGGACCCGGACCAGGTCGTCGGTGTCAGCGACCACCAGTCCGGCGTGCCGCAGCACCGCGCGCCGGGTCGAGCGCTCGGCCCGGGGCGGTCGGGGGTAGTCCCAGACCGACTCCTGCCCGGGACCGACCGGGTCGGGCTTCGGTCCGAACCACCGCGTCATCGACGCTCCCCACTGCCTCGACCGTCACTGCGTGCGGGAGCAGTCTGCGGGCGGGGAACCCCGGCCGGCGAGCCGGGGTAGATGCCGGGCCCCGACCGGGCCGCCCGGATCCGGGACGGGCTACTCGCCGGCGGGCAGGATGCCGCCGGGCATCGCGGGCAGCACCTGGCCGAACGGGGCCGTCAGAGCTTCCATGCCGATCGGCAACCCGGCCGGTCCGGCCGCCTGGGCGACCCCGGTCGTGGCGGCCAGCACGCCGACCCCGGCGGTGACGAGTCCGAGCAGTTCGCGAGCGATCTTCATCGAGTTTCCTCCCCCTCGGAGGCACGACCCTCGGGCCCCCGCGCCGAGTCAACGATCCGGCGCCGACCCCGAGAACGTCACCACGCCCGGACTAACCCGGTCGTGGTGCCGATCACCCCCGACCGGGTGATGCACCCGGGTCAGTTGACCCGAACGTCGGCCGGGAACGTGGCCAGCAACGCCAACGGCATGCCCTGCCGGCGCAGCACCCGCCCCCACAGTTCGGCGGGGTCGCCGCACATCACGTCGTCGGGCAGCGCGGGCGCCAGGATCCAGTCGCCGCGCTCGATCTCCCCGGCCAGCTGGCCGCCGCTCCACCCCGCGTAGCCGGCGAAGATCCGCAGTCCGCGCAGCCGCGGCGCCAACGCCGCCGGGTCGGATTCGAGGTCGACCAGGGCCACCGGCCCGCGTACCCCGACCACCCCGGCGACCACCTCCGGGTCGTGGCCGGGGCGTAGCGCGACCAGGCACAACGCCGTCTTCGACTCCACCGGGCCGCCGATGAACATCGTTCCCGGCCGGGTGGAACGCGCCTCCCAGGCGGGCAGCACGTCGCGCACCGGGACGGTGCTCGGCCGGTTGAGCACCACGCCCAGCGTGCCCTCGCCGCGATGGTCGATGACGTAGACGACGGTGCGCCGGAAGTTCGGGTCCTGCAGGGCAGGTCCGGCCACCAGCAGCGTGCCGGGCTCGACGCCGGAGCCGTCCCCCACCCGCTCGTGCGCCGCCACGGGGTCATCGTCGCATCCCCACCGACCCGGGTGACAATCGCCGATCCGGTGCCCCGCCGACTTCGGGTGCCGTTAGCCTTGAGCCTCGTGAGTTCAGCGGACCCGGCCGGCCACGTCAGCGGCGCAGCCGACCCGACGGCGCCGCACGGGCCGCCGGAGAAGCTCGGTGTCCGCGGGCTGCTCGGGACCCGGGGTTTCCGGCGCCTGCTGGCCGTCCGGTTCAGTGCCCAGTTCGGCGACGGCATGTTCCAGGCCGCGCTCGGCGGCGCGGTGCTGTTCAACCCCGAACGTGAGGCCGATCCGATCGCGGTGGCCGTCGGGCTGGCCGTGCTGCTGCTGCCGTACTCGATCATCGGGCCGTTCGCCGGGGCGCTGCTGGACCGTTGGGACCGCCGCCGGGTGTTGCTGATCGCCAACCTGCTGCGGGCCGGCCTCACCTTGGTGGTGGCCGCGCTGGTCGCCGGTGGGGTGGCCGGCGCGCCGCTGTACCTGGGCGCGCTCGCGGTCACCGGGGTGACCCGGTTCGTGCTGGCCGGGCTGTCCGCATCGCTGCCGCACGTGGTCGAGCCCCGGTACCTGGTGGAGGCCAACGTGGTCGCGGCCACCGCCGGCGCCGCCGTGGCCGCGCTGGGTGGCGCGTGCTCGATCGGGCTGCGGGCGGTGTTCGGCCCGGACGACCTCGGTTCGGCCGGGGTGACGACAGTGGCCGCGCTGGGCGCGCTGGCCGCGGCGGTGCTGGCCGCCGGGTTCCGCCGGGGGCTGCTCGGGCCGGACGAGCCGAACGAGCCGCGCCGCGCGGTGCTCGCGGTGGCCCGCGGCCTGGCCGACGGCGCACAGGCGACGGCGGTGGTGCCCGGGGCGGCGTCGTCGTTCGTGGCGCTGGTGTCGCACCGGCTGGCGTTCGGGGTGTCGACGCTGCTGATGTTGCTGCTGTTCCGCAACGAGTTCACCGCGAACGGCGTGCTGCGCACCGGGATCGCCGGGATCGGCGAGGTGGTGGTGCTGGCCGCGGCCGGGCTGGGCGCCGCCGCGCTGGTCACACCGTGGCTGGTGCGGCGGGTCGGCCGGGCCGGCGCGATCCGGATCGCCGCGCTGGTCGCCGCGCTCAGCCAGTTCACCCTGTGCATGCTGATCACCCTGCCGATGGCGCTGATCGGCGCGTTCCTGCTCACCGGGGCCGGCCAGGTGATCAAGCTGTGCGCGGACGCCGCGGTGCAGAGCGAGGTGGCCGACGACGCCCGCGGCCGGGTGTTCGCGCTCTACGACGCGGTGTTCAACATCGGCTACGTGGTGGCGGTGGCCGCCGCCGCGCTGCTCAGCCCGCCGAACGGGTACTCCCCGCTGCTGCTCGGGCTGGCCGCGGTGGTGTACCTGATCGGGCTCGCCGGGCACGAACTGCTGCTGCTGCGCGGCCGGATGGTCGCCGGCGTCCGCGAGGTCAGACCCGCGCTGACCGGCCGATAGGTCGCGGGGTTCCGGCGCCGCTCCCGGGTCCGGCCTCCAGCGGATGTGTCCGGAAGGAGTCCGACCAGTGGCCGCTTCCCCGGTGATGTGCCGATTTCGGCACATCACCGGTCCGGCGCCGGACGGAGAGTTCCCCACCTCGACCGACCCGCTCAACCACCCTGCTCGGCCGCCCAGCGACGCAGCTCCGCCTCGGCTTCCTCCGGGGAGAGCGGCCCGCGTTCCATCCGCAGGCCCAGCATGTACTTGTACGCCTTCCCGACCAGCGGACCCGGCTGCAGGCCGAGCAGCGCCATGATCTGGTTGCCGTCCAGGTCCGGGCGGATCGAGTCGAGCTGCTCCTGCTCGCGCAGCGCGGCGATCCGCTCCTCCAGCGAGTCGTAGCTGCGCTGCAACGCGGCGGCCCGACGCTTGTTGCGGGTGGTGCAGTCGGAGCGGACCAGCCGGTGCAGCCGCTCCAGCAGCGGGCCGGCGTCGGTCACGTAGCGACGCACCGCGGAGTCGGTCCATTCGCCCTTGCCGTAGCCGTGGAACCTCAGGTGCAGGTACACCAGCTGAGCCACCTCGTCGATGACCACCTTGGGATAGCGCAGCGCGCGCAGCCGGGCCCGGGTCATCTTGGCCCCGACCACCTCGTGGTGGTGGAAACTCACCCGCCCGTCAGCCTCCAACTTGCGGGTCTTCGGCTTGCCGATGTCGTGCAGCAGCGCGGCCAGCCGCAGCACCAGGTCCTGGCCGTCGGTCTCCCGGGACACCGCTTGCTCCATCACCACCAGCGAGTGCTCGTAGATGTCCTTGTGCTGCATGTGCTCGTCGGTGGCCAGCCGCATCGCCGGCACCTCGGGGATCATCTGCTCGGCGAGCCCGGTCTCCACCATCAGGTCGAGCCCGGCGCGGGGGTGCGCGCCGAGCATCAGCTTGCTGAACTCGGCCTGCAGCCGCTCCGGGGTGATCCGGCCGAGCTCACCCGCCATCTCGGTCATCGCGGCACGCACCCGGGGAGCGACGGTGAACCCCAGCTGGGACACGAACCGGGCCGCGCGCAGCATCCGCAGCGGGTCGTCGGCGAACGACTCCTGCGGCGTCGCCGGAGTGTCCAGCACCCGGTCGGTCAGCGCGGTCAACCCGTCGTGCGGGTCGATGAAGCGGTAGCGGTCGGCACTGGTCAGATCGATGGCCATCGCGTTCACCGTGAAGTCGCGGCGCAGCAGGTCACCCTCGACGGTGTCGCCGAAGACGACGGCCGGTTTGCGCGACGCGCCGTCGTAGCTGTCGGCCCGGAAGGTGGTGATCTCCACCGTCTGGCCGCGGCGGACCGCGCCTACCGTGCCGAACGCGATGCCGGTGTCCCACTGCCGCTCCGCCCAGCCGGTGAGCAGGCGTTGCACGACGTCCGGGGCGGCGTCGGTGGTGAAGTCCAGATCGCCGCCCGCGCCGACGGCCAGCCGACCGAGCATCGCGTCCCGCACGCTGCCGCCGACCAGGTACAGCCGGTACCCGGCCGCGGCGAACCGGCGGGCCAGCTCGTCGGCCAGGGGCGCGACCCGCATCAGTTCCACCACCGCATTCTCCCGGGCTGGGGTGGCCCGGCGGTCGAGCCCGGGAGCCGGCGCGGCGGGTGGCCTCGCGGACGACCCGGTGGTGGGTCGGCGGGACGGGTCGTTCGGTGGCTTGGCTTCGGACAGCGCGGGGTTGGTCAACCCGGTGTCGGTGGCGGTTCCTGGCACGGCGAGCCAGTCTATCCGGGACCTCCACCGGGTATCGCCGGGCGCTGCCGGTATGCCGGTGGTGACGAATTGTGCTGCGCACCGACGCGGTGTTCCGGTCGTCGTTACCATCGCGGCATGTCCCCGTCCCGCGGCCGCTCGGATGGGCGCCGCGGTCGTGGCGCCGACCGGCAGGGTCGGCCGAGCCGGAACAGCCGCCTGCGCACCGTGGACGAGACCTCCGCCGGCGGGCTGGTGGTCGATCACGACACGTTCACCGCCGCCCTGATCGGCCGGCTGGACCGGCGGGGCAGGCTGCTCTGGTCGCTGCCGAAGGGGCACATCGAGGAGGGTGAGACGCCCGAGCAGGCCGCCATCCGGGAGATCCAGGAGGAGACCGGCATCGTCGGTGAGGTGCTCGCGCCCCTGGGTACGATCGACTTCTGGTTCGTCGCCGAGGACCGCCGGGTGCACAAGACCGTGCACCACTTCCTGCTGCGGGCCACCGGCGGCGAGCTGTCCGACCTGGACGTCGAGGTCACCGAGGTGGCCTGGGTCCCGCTGGACCAGCTGGAGTCCCGCCTGGCCTACGCCGACGAACGCCGGCTGGTCCGGCTGGCCACCACCATGCTGGAGGAATCGGCGTGATGCCGGGGCCGGCGGCCTGGCGACACCCTCGCGGGCGGCCCCCGGCCGGGCGGCCCGCGGCCGGGCACCGGCCGGCCGGGCGGAAGCGACCCGCCCGGCGGGTGGACGGCCTCGCCGCGGCGGTGGTGATCGTGTTGGTCACCCTGCTCGGGGTGTCCGGCGCGGCGACCGCGGCGGGCCCCGCCCTCGACTCAGCCCCCGACCCCGCCGCGCGCCCCCGGCCCGCCCCACCGGCCCCGGACGCGGGCCCCCGGCTGGAGCTGCGGATCGACGAGATGACGCCCAGGGTGGTCACCGCCGACGGCCCCGACACCCTCACCGTGTCCGGCGAGCTGGTGAACACCGGCGACGAACCGGTCACCGACGTGAAGATCCGGCCGCAGCGGGGCGACCGGCTGCGCACCGAGGGCGAGCTGCGCACCGCGCTGGCCGGGGGGCTCTCCGCCGACACCGTGCTGGTCGCGTTCACCGAGCTGGTCGACACCCTCGCACCCGGGCAACGCATGCCGGTACGGCTGAGCCTGCCGCTGCGCGGCCCGGCGAGCGACACCCTGGCCCTGCAACGCACCGGGGTGTACCCGCTGCTGGTCAACGTCAACGGCACTGCGGAGGACGGCGAGCGGGTACGGCTGGGCGCGGTACGGGTGCTGCTGCCGGTGCTCGGGCTGCCCGGCACTGCGGGAGGTGGCCCGGGCGCCGGCACCGGCCCGGGCGCGGCGGTGCTGCCGACGGTGCCCACCGACCCCACCGACAGCAACCCGGTCACCGTGCTGTTCCCGCTGGCCGACCAGCCGCGCCGGCTGCCCACCGGACCCGGCGAGTCGGTACTGCTGGGCTCGGACAACGGCCGGGACGCGCTGGCCGACCAGCTCGCCCCCGGCGGACGGCTGGACGGTCTGCTCGGCGCGCTGGAGACCGCCGCTCCGGCGGGCTCCGCCGTCCGCGACGCGGTGTGCCTGGCCGTCGACCCCGATCTGGTGGTCACCGTGCGGGACGCCGCCGCCGGCTACCGGCTGCGCGGCCCGGACGGGACCGAGGCGGACGGGCGGGGAGCCGGGTTGGCCGGGCGCTGGCTGGCCCGGTTGCGCGCGGCGGCGGCCGGTCGGTGCGTGCTGGCCCTGCCCTTCGCCGACGCCGACCTGGTCGCGCTGTCCCGCGCCGGGTTGGACGACCTGGCCGGCTACGCCACCCGCGACGGCGCCCGGATCGTCGCCGACGTGCTCGGCACCCCGGTGCGCGCGGACACCACCTGGCCCGCCGACGGGCTGCTCGACGAGCGTTCGGTGGGTGACTACCTGGCCGCCGGGGGCCGCACGCTGGTGCTGTCCGCGGACTCGGTGGCCCGAGGCGGCCGAGCCGGCCGGGAGGACATCGGTGGCGCCGTGCGGCTCACCTCGCCGAGAGGTCCGGCCGGGCCGCCGATCGCGTTCCTGGCCGACCCGCTGCTCACCCTGGCCGCCGGCGCCCCCGGGTCCGCCCCGGCCTCGGCCGACCAGGTCGGCACGGCCGGCAGCCGCGGCCTCGGCTCGCCGAGCGCGAACACCAGCTCCAGCCCGTCCGGGGGCGGCGGCCCGCTGTCCGGCCAGGACCTCACCGGCGCGGTGGTGTTCCGCGCGCTGGACCAGGGCTCGACCGGGTCGACGCTACTGCTGGCGCCGCCGCACCAGTGGAACGTCGCCGGCGGGGACGCCCGCGAGCTGCTGGCCTCGGTGAGCACGCTGATCGCCGCCGGGCGGTTCCGCGCCACCCCGTTGGCCGGTGGGCCGGGCGGCGGCGACCCGGGCCGGGACGCGGACAACGCCAGCCTGATCTACCCGCTGCGGGCCGGCGCCCGGGAGGTGCCCGCCACGGTGACCGCGCAGCTGCGCGCCGCCCGGGTCACGACGGCCGAGCTGCGGTCGGCGGCGGTCGCCGAACCGGGAGTGGGCAACACCCCGGCGCAGGTGTTCGACCCGGTCACCGAGGGTCTGCTGCGCGCGTCCACCGCCGTGTTCCGGGGCCGGACCGACGACTCGGCGGCCGCCGCGAAGGTGATGACCGTCCGGGTGCGGTTCCTGCGCTCGCTGGTGCGGGTGCTGGAGCCGCCCAGCCCGTTCGCGCTGGGCGACCGGGAGGCGCCGCTGCCGATCACCCTGTCCAACGGGCTGCCGGTGGCGATGAACGTCCGGGTAGCGCTGAGTTCCACGCCCGGCCTGCGTACCGGGGAGATCCCGGCGCAGCGCATCCCGCCGCTGGGCCGTCTGCAGCTGCGGGTGAACGCCCAGCTCAACCGCGCCGGCCAGTTCGCCGTGCAGGCCCGTCTGACCACTCTCGACGGTGCGGCGCTCGGCCCGACCAGCCGGCTGCAGCTGCGGTCCACCGCGTACGGCACGATCACCCTGTGGTTGACCGTGGCGGCGGGGGTGCTGCTGGTGATCCTGGCGGGTCGCCGGATCGCCCGACGAGTGGCCGCCGCCCGAGCCGGCGGTCCACGCCGGCCCGGGCCAACGGAATCGATGGCCCCCGGATCGACCGGACCAGCGGACTCGACCGCCCCACCGGGCCCGCCCGGCCGGAACGGGGTGCCGAACCGGTCCGGCCCGGCCAGGTCGTCCCCGGCCCCGACGTCCCCGGCCCCGACGTCCGAGGCCCCGCCCGCGCGACAAGCGACGCCCCGCCGAGCGGACCCGCCGGTCCCCCCGAGGCCGACCCCACCACCCGCGCACCCGCGCATCCCACCGCACCAGCACCAGCACACTCCGCCGCCGGCCGGGCCCGGCCGGCGCCCGTCCCGACCCCGGGGCCGGTGACCGGTCCGACGTCCGGGCCGACCCCGCCCCGCGCCCCGCGGCGCCCGTCGTTGCTGCGGGCCAGCGGGTCGATGGCGGTGGCCAGCCTGGTCAGCCGGGTCACCGGTTTCGCCCGGCAGATCACCCTGGTGGCCGCGCTCGGGCTGACCGTGGTGAACGACTCGTACACGGTCGCCAACACCCTGCCCAACATCATCTACGAGCTGCTGCTCGGCGGGGTGCTGTCCAGCGTGATGGTGCCGCTGCTGGTGCGCGCGCAGACCGAGGACGCCGACGGCGGAGAGGAGTACATCCGCAAGCTGCTCACCGTGGCCACCGCGGTGCTGGTGGCCGCAACCGCGCTGGCCATGCTGGCCGCACCGCTGCTCACCGCGCTCTACCTGGGCGGCGACCCGTTCGGCGGTGCCGGCGACGCGGGCGGTGCGGAGAGCCGGGCCGACCCGGCGTTGGCCACCGCGTTCGCCCTGCTGCTGCTCCCGGAGATCGTCTTCTACGGGCTGGGCGCGTTGTTCGGCGCGATCCTGAACGCCAAGGGGCTGTTCGGCCCGTTCGCCTGGGCTCCGGTGCTGAACAACGTGGTGATGCTCGCCGTGCTCGGGGTGTACCTGCTCATGCCCGGCGAGGTGAGCAGCGACCTGTCCGATCCGAAGCTGCTGGTCCTGGGCCTGGGCACCACGTTGGGCATCGTGGTGCAGGCGCTGGTGCTGCTGCCCGCGCTGCGCCGGGCCGAGGTGCGCTACAAACCGCGCTGGGGCTGGGATGCGAGACTCGGCGAGGCGGGCGGTATGGCGTTGTGGGTCACCGCGTACGTGCTGGTCGGGCAGGCCGGCTACGTGGTCACCACCCGGGTGGCAGCGGCCGCGAACCCGGGCAGCGTGGCCACCTACACCAACGCGTGGTTGCTGCTGCAGGTGCCGTACGGGGTGCTCGGGGTGTCGCTGCTGACCGCGCTGCTGCCCCGGATGAGCCGGTCGGCCGCGGCCGGCCGGGTGGCCGAGGTGGTGTCCGACCTGTCGCTGGGCGCCCGGTACTCGTGCGTGGCACTGATCCCGGTGAGCGCCCTGATCACCGTGTTCGGCGGGTCGATCGGGGTGGCGCTGTTCAGCCTGGGCCGCAGCAACCCGGAAGAGGCTGCCCGGCTGGGGCTGACGCTGGCCGTCTCGGCGTTCGGGCTGCTGCCGTTCGCGCTGGTCATGCTGCAACTGCGGGTGTTCTACGCGATGAAGGACGCGCGCACGCCGACCGTCATCCAGCTGTTCATGGTGGCGGTGAAGGTCCCGATGCTGCTGGCCTGCCCGGTGCTGTTGGCCCCGGAGCGGGTGGTGCTCGGGCTCGCGGTGGCCAACTCGGCGTCGTTCGTGGTGGGCGCGGTGGTCGGCCAACTGTGGCTGCGGCACCGGCTCGGGCCGTTGGGCGGGCGGCCGGTGCTGGTCACGATGGCCAAGACCACGGTGGCCGCGGCCACCGGCGCGCTGGCCGGTCTCGGGGTGCTGGTCGTGCTGCGTGACGGGTTGGCCGGCCAGGTGGCGCCGGTCGCGCTGGCCTGGTTGGTGCTGGCCGCCGGCGGGATGACCGGACTGCTGGTCACCGTGGCCGGGATGCGGCTGCTGCGGCTGCCCGAGATGGCAGCGGTCTGGGCCCGGCGGCCCGGGCGGCGGAGATGCTGATCCGGCCGCGACATCCGCCCGGGTCACGGTGCGGTCGCCGCCGGGTAACTGGGGTGGATCGGCAGGTGACGTCCCCGTCTCGGGTGCGCGCGGAACCGCCGATTCGGCCCTGACTGACGTAGGCTGGCGTCGGCCAGTCGTGTCGGTCACCGGGGGAGGGGCAACGGCGTGAGTGCGAACCCGGACAGCCGTCCCGCCGCGATGATCGACACCGAGTGGGGCGTGATCGCCGGCCGCTACGAACTGCTGGCCCGGATGGGCATCGACACCTCCGTGCACGCCGTCTACTGGCGGGCCCGCGACACCATCCTGCAGCGCGACGTCGGGCTGACCATGCTGCTGCGCGCCGGCGAGCCGGGCGAGAGCGACCGGGCCGACGAGATGGTCGACCGGGCCCTGCGTTGGGGCCGGTTCGCCGAGCCCGGCTGCGCCCGCCTGCTCGACGTGATGCGCCGCGACAACGGCACCCTGCCCGACGACATGCTCGGGCTGGCCGTCACCGAGTGGGTGGCCGGACAGAGCCTCGCCGAGGCGGTCGGCGACGGTCCGCTGCGCACCACCGCCGTGCTGGGCATGCTCGACCCGTTGGCCCAGGCCGCCGAGGCCGCGCACCGCCAGGGCCTGGTGCTCGGCTGCGTGCATCCGCAACGGATCCGGTTCACCCCCGAGGGCGGCGCGCGGTTGGCGTTCGCGATGCCGCCGCCGGCCGCCACCCCGGCCGACGACGTGCGCGCCCCCGCCGCCACCCTCTACACCCTGCTGACCGGGCACTGGCCGCTGTCCGGCACCGACGCGGAGCTCGCCGGGCTGGCTGCGGCCCCTCGCGACGTGCAGGACGTGGTCGTGCCGCCGGGCATCCTGCGCCCCGGTCTGTCGCTGGAGGTCTCGGCGCTGACCCTGGGCGCGCTGGGCGCGGGCGGGCCGCACGGTCGGGTGCACACGGCCGCCGCGGTACACAAGGTGGTCACCGAACTGCTGACCACCGAGCAGGAGGCGGCGCTGCTGCCACCGGCCGACGACGGCGCGCCGCCGGGCACCGACGAGGTGTGGCACGACGACGGTGCCCCGGGCCCGGAGGTCGACCCGGACCGGCGGCGCAAGCTGCGGATCGGCATGGGCGGGCTCGGCCTGGCCGCCGCGGTGGTGATCGTGTACGTGCTGATCCAGCTGGGGTCGATGTTCGGGTTCACCCCGTCCTCGGCGCCGCGGATCGTGGTGACCAACCCGCAGGTGCCCGGCGCGCCCGTCGCGGGCGCTCCCGACCAGGCCCTGTCCGGCGTGGTGCTCCCCGCCTCGACCACGGTGTTCGCCCCGGCCGGCGATCCGGACAACACCGGGCGGGCGGCCCGGGCGGTGGACGGCGACCCCACCTCGAGTTGGAGCACCTTCACCTACCGGCAGCCGTTCCCGGCGCTCAAGTCCGGCGTGGGACTGATGGTCTCCTTCGCCTCGCCGGTGCAGCTGTCCCGGCTGACGATCACCTCGCCGAGCCGGGGCAGCCGCATCGAGATCCGTTCGGCACCGACGGCGGACGTGCCGCTGGCCCAGACCGTGCTGATCGGCACCACCAGCCTGGAGGAGCGGGAGACCCCGGTGCCGATGGCCGGCAGCCAGCCCGTGCAGCACCTGCTGTTGTGGATCACCGAGCTGGGTGGCGGCGATGGGCAGAACGTCACCGAGATCTTCGACGTGCGGTTCGAGCGAGCGCTCGGCTGATCGCCGGGCCTGGCTCCCAAAACCCTGTTCACCGCGCGGCGGGTGCCGGTTCCGCCATTCCACCCCACCGCCGCCGGCCCGCGGCCTAACCTCGGCCCATGATCCGCTCGGACCGCGAGTTGCTGGCCGCACACCTGGCCGGCGACCTGGGGGCGTTCCACGAGCTGGTCGGCCGGTTCTCCGCCCAGCTGTGGCGGATCGCGCGCAGCCAGTTGAGCAGCCCGGAGGACGCCGACGAGGCGGTGCAGGACACTCTGGTCCGGGCCCATCAGGGCGCCGCGCGGTTCCGCGGCGACTGCTCGGTGACGACCTGGCTGACCAAGATCCTGATCAACGTCTGCCTGGACCGCCACCGGCACGACATGCGCCGACCGTCGGTGCCGTTGCCCGCGCACGCGATCGACGAGCTGGCCGACCGGCACGACCGCACCGCCGCCACCGACACCCGGCTGGACCTGCTGAAGGCGCTCGACTCGTTGCCCCTGGAGCAGCGGCTGCCGATCATGCTGGTCGGGATGCACGGGTTCCCACTCGCCGAGGTGTCCACCATCCTGGGGGTCCCGGTGGGCACCGTGAAGAGCCGCTGTGCCCGGGGTCGCGCCAGGTTGCAGGACCTGTTGCGGGTACCCACCACCGAGGTCGAGGAGGTTGCCCGGTGAGCCCCGTCTCCGACTCCGACCGAACCCAGCCGGCCGACCGACCCGCCGACCGGCCCGCGACGGGCGCTCCGGCCCTCCGCCCGGGCCCGACCACCGAGCTGACCACCGAGCTGCGTCGGCTGTTTGCCGGTACCGCGCCGGCCGACCCGGAGCCGGAGCGGGTGAGCCGCTGGAAGGCCACCCTCGATCGGCTGCCGCCTCCGGAGTCGTCGGCGACCGGACCCAGCGCCGCCGGCACCCGCACCCGCACCGCCCGCGCCCCCGGCACCCGCCCGGGACCGCGCACCGCACTGCCACGCACCGCACTGCTCGCCGCTGCGTTGGTCGCTGTGGCACTGCTCGGCTACCCCGCGGACTCCCGGTCCCCCGGAAGCGGAACCGGCACCGGAACCGGCGCGCTCCCGGGGCCACCCGGCGCGCCGCTGTTGCTGACCCGAGCGCAGCTGCCCACCGCCGCGGTGACCGGCCACGACCTGGGAGCCTTGCGGGACCCGGTCACCCGCGCTTCCTGCCTGGCCCGGGTCGGCGAGCACGGAGAGCCGCTCGGCGGTCGTCCGGTGATCCTGGACGGCACGCCGGGCATCCTGCTCGCGCTACCCACCGGCCGGGTGGGTCGCATCCGGCTGCTGGTGGTCGACCCGGGCTGCGGGCCGGGCCGGGCGACGGTGCTGGCCGACCAGACGGTCGGGCGCTGAGGCACCGACCTGCCCGGAGGACCACCCGGTCCACCCCGGCCGGAGCGCCGCCCGAGCCCGGGGGAATGCCGACTCCTAGGATCGCGTTGATGACCGCGTAGGCGCCCGCCGGACGTACCGGCCGGGCGCGGACGGCAACACCGACGGAGATGGACGTGATGAGCGGCGACGTGCGCGACCTGGTGATCATCGGTTCGGGTCCGGCGGGCTACACGGCGGCGGTCTACGCCGCGCGGGCCCAGCTCGAGCCGCTGGTGTTCGAGGGCAGCCAGTTCGGTGGCGCGCTGATGACCACCACCGAGGTGGAGAACTACCCCGGCTTCACCGACGGCATCATGGGCCCGGAGCTGATGGAGCAGATGCGCGGGCAGGCCAAACGGTTCGGCGCCGAACTGCGCGCCGAGGACGTCGAGACGGTCGACCTCACCGGGCCGGTCAAGCGGGTCACCGCGAACGGGACCACGTACGAGGCCCGCGCGGTGATCCTGGCGATGGGCGCGGCCGCCCGCTACCTGGGCGTTCCCGGCGAGCAGGAGCTGCTCGGGCGCGGGGTGAGCTCGTGCGCCACCTGCGACGGGTTCTTCTTCCGCGACCACGACATCGCGGTGGTCGGCGGCGGCGACTCGGCGATGGAGGAGGCCACCTTCCTCACCCGGTTCGCCCGCAGCGTGACGATCGTGCACCGGCGCGACGAGTTCCGGGCGTCGAAGATCATGCTGGAGCGGGCGAAGAACGACCCGAAGATCCGCTGGCGCACCGGCGTCACGGTGTCCGAGGTGCTGCGCTCCGAGCAGGGCGCGGTCGGCGGGCTGCGACTGGCCGAGCTGGCCACCGGCGAGGAGTCCACCCTGGACGTCACCGCGATGTTCGTGGCGATCGGGCACGACCCGCGCAGCGAACTCGTCCGCGGCCAGCTGGACACCGACGAGGAGGGCTACCTGCTCACCGAGTCGCCCAGCACCTACACCCGCATCCCCGGGGTGTTCGCCGCCGGCGACCTGGTCGACCGCACCTACCGCCAGGCGATCACCGCCGCGGGCTCGGGCTGCGCCGCCGCCATCGACGCCGAGCGCTGGCTGGCCGAGCGCCCGGTGCCGCCGGAGTTCGCCGGCGGCGGGTACAGCGCGGCCGGCGCCGCTGCGGCCACCCCCGCCCCCTGATCCCGCCGGTATCCCCGACCCGCTACGACGCAGCACCGACAGGAGATGGAGCACCGATGGCCAACACCGTGAACGTCACCGACGACTCGTTCAAGGACGACGTACTCAACAGCGGCAAGACAGTGCTGGTGGACTTCTGGGCCACCTGGTGCGGGCCGTGCCGGATGGTGGCACCGGTGCTCGACGAGATCGCCGGCGAGCATGCCGAGACGCTCACCGTCGCCAAGCTGGACATCGACGCCAACCCGGCCACCGCCCGGGACTACCAGGTCATGTCGATCCCCACCATGATCGTTTTTCAGGACGGGAAGCCGGTCAAGCAGATCGTCGGGGCCAAGCCCAAGGCCGCCCTGTTGCAGGACCTGGCGGAGTACCTGTCCTGACCCGGACCGGACCCGGACGGCCACCACCCTGCGCGACGACGTCCACGCGCAGTGATGGGCCGTCCGGGGGCACCCGCTGGCTACCCCGATCGGGCAAGGCACAATAGGGCGCCGGGGTCGCGCCATGGAGCCGGCGGGGCGCGGAGGCCACGCCAGACCGGTGTCCGCGCGAGTCTCAGCGAGCGAGGGGTGCATGCAGCTACTGCGCGCAGGGGCTAGCGGTCCGGCCGTCGCCGAGGTGCGGTGTGCGTTGCGCTCGTTCGGGCTGCTGCCGCCGGTCGCCTCCGGGGTGCCCGACGATCGCTACGACAGCGCGGTGGAGCACGCAGTGCGGGCCTTCCAGCAGCGCCGCGGACTGATCACCGACGGCATCGTCGGCCCCGCCACCTACCGGGCCCTGCGCGAGGCCCGCTGGACCCTCGGCGACCGTATGCTCGGACTGATGATCTCCGCGCCGATGGCCGGGGACGACGTCCGCACGCTGCAGGAACGGCTGCTGGAGCTCGGGTTCGACCCTGGCCGCCCGGCCGGGGTGTTCGACCCGCAGACCGAGCAGGCGCTGCGCAAGTTCCAGCGCGAGTACGGGCTGATCCAGGATGGCATCTGCGGGCCGGCGACCCTGCGGGCGCTGCGCCAGCTGGGCCGGAAGGTGACTGGTGGGCGGCCGGCGCTGCTGCGCGAGCAGGAGCGGGTGCGCCGGGCCGGACCGCGGCTGCGGGGCAAGCGGATTGTGATCGACGCCGGGCACGGTGGGCCCGACCGCGGCGTCTCGTTGGCCGGGGTGGCCGAGGCGGACCTGATGTGGGACCTGGCCCGCCGGCTGGAGGGCCGGATGGCCGCCACCGGGATGGAGGCGCTGCTGTCCCGGGGCGAGCACGGGTGCCCGGCGGAGCCGGACCGGGCGGCGTTCGCCAACGCCGCCGACGCCGACCTGGTGCTGTCGCTGCACACCGACGCCAACCGCAGCATGCACGCCGAGGGGCTGGCCACCTTCCACTTCGGCACCGGCGAGGGCGTCAGCTCCACCGTCGGTGAGGCACTCGCCGGGCTGATCCACCGTGAGCTGGTGGCCCGCACCCGGATGCTCGACTGCGGCGTGCAGCCCCGCACCTGGGAGATGCTGCGGCTGACCCGGATGCCCGCGGTGCGCATCGAGGTCGGCTACCTGACCAATCTCGGTGATCGGCGCAAGCTGCTCGACCCGGTGTTCCGGGACGTGGTGGCCGAGGGAATCCTGGTCGCGGTGAAGCGGCTGTACCTGCTCGGACAGGACGACCAACCGACGGGCACGTTCACCTTCTCCGACGTGCTGGCCCGCGAGCTGGCCCGGGCCGACACCGTCTGAGCCTCGTCACTGCGGCCCGCTGGCTCAGCGTGTCGGGGGCTCAGCGTGTCGGGGGCTCAGCGCACCGGCGCGCGCAGCGGCATCGGTGACACCGTCGGCAACGCCCCGCTGCTCTGCGTCGGGATGGTGATCTCGCCGAGTAGCCGCTCCAGGGCCGCCTCGACGTCTTCCTTCCAGCTCAGCGCACTGGTCAGCTCCAGCCGCAACCGGGGCCAGCGCTGGTGGGCCCGGATCGTCTTGAACCCGACCGAGAGCAGGAAGTCGGCCGGGATCACGCAGTGCCCGTCCGGGGTGGGGGCCGCGTCACCGAAGGCCTCGATGGCCTTCACGCCGCGCCGGGTGAGATCCCGCGCGACGGCCTGGACGAGCATCCGGCCGATTCCGGCGCCGGACTTCTCCGGCAGCACCGCCACCGCGGTGAGCAGGACGGCGTCGTGGCTGACCGGGCCGGTGGGGAAAGCACTCGATCGCGGGATGGCCGCCGGTGGGGCGTACACCGCGTATCCGGCGGGCACGCCGTCCAGGTGCACGATCTTGCCGCACGAGCCCCACTCCAGCAGCACGCTGGACAGCCAGGCTTCCTTCTCCAGTTCGAGGTTGCCGTACTCGGCCGCCTGCTCACCCAGACGGGGTGACAGTTCCCAGAAGACGCACCGGCGACACCGCTTGGGAAGCTCGTCGAGGTTGTCGAGCGTGAGACCGACCACAGACGTCGACACGTGCTCATGCCCTCCGTGACGCCGTGGTCGGACTCGGCTCTGGCCCGGGGGCCGCCACCCAGTCCGGTGGTCAATCACCCGAAGCGCCTTTTGACGAGCATAGATCGATCCAGCTGAGCTGGGAACCGGCGTTCCCCCACCGGTCGTTCCCGGTCGCCGAAGGGTACCTGCCGCAACACCGGAGCCGCCGCGGGTCGCCAGGACCACTCGATGAGGTGGATTAGACTCCGACCAGACCTGCCCCCGAGCCACCGGAGCGTGCAGCGTGCCAGAGCCGGCCGCCGCCTCACCCGAGGCACCCCAACCCCGCGGCGACCATGCCCGAGGCGACCGCGGCGCCGCTCGCACCGACCGTTTCGCCGCCCGGACCGAGGGCATGACCGCCTCGGAGATCCGTGCGCTGTTCGCGGTGGCCAGCCGCCCCGAGGTGGTCTCGCTGGCCGGTGGGATGCCCAACCTGGCGGCCCTGCCGCTGGACTCGTTGGCCGACGAGGTGGCCGCGCTGGTGGCGCAGGAGGGTCAGGTGGCGCTGCAGTACGGCTCGGCACAGGGTGTGCCGCTGCTGCGCGAGCAGATCACCGAGGTGATGTCGCTGGAGGGCATCCGGGCGCACGCCGACGACGTGGTGGTCACGGTCGGCTCGCAGATGGCGCTGGACTTGCTGACCAGGATCTTCTGCGACCCCGGGGACGTGGTGCTGGCCGAGGCGCCGTCCTACGTCGGCGCGCTGGGCTCGTTCGCCGCCTACCAGGCGGACGTGATGCACGTCACCATGGATGACGACGGTCTGGTGCCGTCGGCACTGGCCGCCACGCTGGACCGGCTGGCCGCCGGGGGCCGGCGGGCGAAGTTCCTCTACACCATCCCGAACTTCCACAACCCGGCCGGCGTGACGATGGCGGTGGCCCGCCGCGCGGAGATCCTGGAGATCTGCCGCCGGCACGACCTGCTGGTCATCGAAGACAACCCCTACGGCTTGCTCGGCTTCGACGGGCAGATCTACCCGTCCCTGCGGTCGATGGACCCGGAGAACGTGGTGTACCTCGGCTCGTTCTCCAAGACGTTCGCCTCCGGCCTGCGGGTGGGCTGGGCGCTGGCCGGCGCCGATATCCGGGACAAGCTGGTGCTGGCCGCCGAGTCGGCCACCCTGTGCCCGCCCACGTTCAACCAGATGATCGTGTCGCGCTACCTGGCCACCCACGACTGGCGGCGCCAGATCAAGTCATTCCGCGAGGTCTACCGCGACCGTCGGGACGCGATGCTCCACGCGCTGGGCACCTACCTACCGCCGGGATGCCGCTGGACCCGCCCGGACGGCGGATTCTACGTGTGGTTGACCGTGCCGGAGGGGGTGGACACCAAGGCCATGCTGCCGCGCGCGGTCGGGGCCCGGGTGGCCTACGCCTCCGGTACCGGGTTCCACGCCGACGGCTCGGGCAGCCGGCAGCTGCGGCTGTCCTACTGCTACCCCACCCCGGAGCGGATCACCGAGGGCGTGCGGCGGCTGGCCGGGGTGCTCGAGGCCGAACTGGACGTGCTGCACACCTTCGGCAGCCCCGACCGAGCGGGCGCTCGGCCCGCCGGGTCCACCGGCCGACCCGCTCGCGGACCACAGTCACCGTCCCCGGACACCACCTGAGCCCGTCGCGGCACGAACAGCGTCGCCGGGTCCGCGAGTTCAGCGGGGCTCGAACAGCTCCGCGAGGTTCCCGGGCCGGGTCCTCGACGAGCACCTGGGCTCCACCCCGCCCGACGACCACGTCATTGCGCAACCGCACCCCGGCCGCCCGCAACCGGGCCGCCTCCGCATGCACGTCCGGCACCTTCAGCTGGATGCGGTTCCACCCCCCGGGGTCGGGCCGCCGACCGTCCGGCATCGACCGCGCCGCGCCGCCGGGCCCGCCGGCCGCGTTGACCAGCAGCCGCAGCGGGCCGAGGGAGCGCGGCGAAACCCGGTGCCCCGTCGATCTCCACCGCGAACCAGAGGTGGCCGGTGGAGAAGGCGACGCACCCGGGCACGTCGTCGACGATGTAGCGCACGCCGACCGTGTCCGCCCCGGCACCATGGCAGCCCCGGACACGACAGGCAACCGCCGGCCCGGACACGACGACCCGGGCGCGCGCGCGAGCCGGCCCGGCGGAGAATGTCCCCGTGGGCGAACTGACGGTGGCGGTCCTGGCGGGCGGGCTCTCGCACGAGCGTGAGGTGTCCCTGCGCTCCGGCCGGCGGATAGCGGCCGACCTGCGCGACACCGGCGCCGTGGTGGCGGAGTGGGACACCGACTCCGCGCTGCTCGACCGGATGCGGATCGAGCGCCCCGAAGCGGTCGTGGTGGCGTTGCACGGCGGGGACGGAGAGAACGGCTCTGTGCAGTCCGTGCTCGAGACGATCGGCATGCCCTTCGTCGGTGCCGGCTCCCGGGCATGCCGGCGCGCGTGGGACAAGCCCACCGCCAAGGCCGAGTTGGCCCGGGCCGGCCTCGCCACCCCGGACTGGGTGGTGCTGCCGCACGCCACGTTCCGCGAGCTCGGTGCCCGGTCGGTCCTGGAAGCCATTGTCGAGCGGCTGGGCCTGCCGCTGATTGTCAAGCCCGATCAGGGTGGCTCGGCCCTGGGCACCCAACTGGTCAACCACGCCGAGGACCTGCCCGCCGCGATGGTCGACTGCCTCGCCTACGGCACGGCCGTGCTCGTCGAGCGCTACGTCGCGGGCACGGAGATCGCCGTGTCGGTGTGTGCCGATCCGCACCCCCGAGCCCTGCCCGTGGTGGAGATCCGCCCGTGCGGCGGGGTGTACGACTACACCGCCCGCTACACGCCCGGGGCCACTACGTTCCACTGCCCGGCACGGCTACCGGACGTGGTGATCACCGCCGCACAGGAGACCGCCCTGGAAGCACACCGGCTACTCGGGCTGCGTGATCTGTCCCGGATGGACGCGATCGTGACCTCGACCGGGACGGTCGAGGTGCTGGAGGTGAACGTCTGCCCCGGGCTGACCGCGACCTCGTTGCTGCCGACCGCCGTGGCGGCGGCCGGCGAGCACCTGGGACAGCTGTTCAGCGATCTACTGGACGGGGCGATCCGCCGCTCGCGGTGATGTTTCACGTGAAACATCGGTCGCGCGGGACCGTCGATGTCCTGTCACCGACACTCTCGACGGAGATCCGGCGATCCGGATGGTTGCCTCGCCGGACCGGGTGGCCCGATACCGCCGTCCTATCTGGCCCGACGAGCATGCCGGGAGGCGCCAGCTGGGCGCCGGAGAGCCGTCACGTGACTTCGGCGACGGGGCCCTACGACTCGGGGGACATCAGCCCGACGATGCGGTCCAGGTCATCCACCGAGCCGAACTCCACGACGATGCGGCCCTTGCGCTGACCCAGCTCGACCTTCACCCGGGTCTCGAAGGTGTCCGACAGCCGGTCCGCCAACTTGCGCACCTCGGGCGACCGATCGTTCTTCCGGGTGGCCGCCGGCGCGCGCCGCCGATCCGGATCCCGCTTGGCGAGGGTGACCGCCTCCTCGGTGGCCCGCACGGACATTCCCTCCGCGACGATCCGGGCGGCCAATTCCTCCTGCCGACCGGGATCGTCCAGACCCAGTAGCGCCCGGGCGTGACCGGCGGACAACACGCCGGCGGCCACGCGTCGCTGCACCGCGACCGGCAGCCGGAGCAGCCGGATCATGTTGGTCACCACCGGCCGGCTGCGGCCCAGCCGATCGGCGAGCTGGTCGTGGGTGACGCCGAACTCGGCGAGCAACTGCTCGTAGGCGGCCGCTTCCTCCAGGGGGTTGAGCTGCACGCGGTGGATGTTCTCCAGCAACGCGTCACGCAGCAGCGCGTCGTCCTCGGTGTGCCGGACGATCGCCGGTAGCCGGGCGAGACCGGCGTGCTGGGCGGCCCGCCACCGCCGCTCGCCCATGATGAGCTGGAACCGTCCTGTGCCGAGCTCACGCACCACGATCGGCTGCAGAAGGCCGAACTCCTTGATGGAGTGCGCCAGTTCGGCGATGGCCTCGTCGTCGAACGCCCGCCGCGGCTGCTGCGGGTTCGGCTCGATCGCCGCAGTGTCCAGCTCCTGGTAGACCGCCCCGGCCACCGGCTGCACCGGAGCTTGTGCGGGGCGCACCGGGGGACCGACGCATGTCGGATCGATCGTGTAGCCGTCGGAGTCGGGCCGGGCATCGCTGTCGGCCGGGGGCGCGGTCGGGATCAGCGCGGCCAGTCCACGGCCCAGTCCACCCTTGCGGGTGTTCACCGGTGCAGCCCCTGGTGCAGCGGGTGCGCCGCCATCTCGCGGGCCGCGTCCAGGTAGCTCATCGCACCGCGGGAGCCGGGGTCGTAGGCCAGGATCGTCTGCCCGAAGCCGGGCGCCTCGGACACCTTCACGCTTCTCGGGATCACCGTGCGCAGCACCCGGTCGCCGAAGTGCTTGCGGACCTCGTTGGTCACCTGGTCGGCGAGCTTGGTGCGTCCGTCGTACATCGTCAGCAGGATGGTCGACACGTGCAACCGGGTGTTCAGGTGCGCGCGAACCAGCTCGATGTTGCTCAGCAACTGGCCGAGCCCCTCCAACGCGTAGTACTCGCACTGGATCGGAATCAGCACCTCGGCGGCTGCCACGAGAGCGTTCACCGTCAGCAGGCCGAGGGACGGCGGGCAGTCCACCAGGATGTAGTCCACGTCCAACTGATCCAGCACGGCCGTGGTGAGGGTCCGCTTGAGGCGGGCCTCGCGGGCAACCATGCTCACCAGTTCGATCTCTGCACCGGCCAGATCAATGGTCGCCGGCACGCAGAGCAGGTCGGGGGACTGGGTGCTCTTCGCCACCGCGTCGATCAGGCCGATCTCACCGAGCAACGCCTCGTAGATCGACGGAGTGCCGCTGGAGTGCTGTACGCCGAGCGCGGTACTCGCGTTGCCCTGCGGGTCCAGGTCGATGACCAGAACCCGCATTCCGTACTTCACCAGCGCGGCAGCGAGATTGACCGTGCTCGTGGTCTTCCCGACCCCGCCCTTCTGGTTGGCGACGGTCAGCACACGCCGGTGGGCCGGGCGGGGGATCTCACGCCCGTTCGGGTGCAGAACCTGGGCCGCGCGCTCGGCCTCCTCGGCTATGGGCGTCCACATCCAGTCCTCCGGTGGCTTTCCCGCCGCGGGTACGACGGTTTCGGGTGGTGATGTTTCACGTGAAACATCGACACTCTGCTCGGGGTGTTCGTGCTCCTGGCGGGATGGCCACGTATCCACTACTGCCGCCGCCCCCTCCGGGACCTGCCCGCGTGCTCTCGATCCGACTCGGACACCTGCCCGGCGGAGCGACCGCCGTCGACGACCCAGGATCGACGTCCATCCGGCCCGTTGACCGATCGCTCCACCACGACCACCATCGTCGGTGGATCGACATGTTGCGTACCGCATTGCACCACGCGGAGCCGCGTGCCACCAAAACGACGGACCATTGCCTCATCACGGATCACCTCCTCGGCGGCAGATGCACCCTTCATCGCCAACAGTCGTCCACCGGGGCGTAGCAGGGGCAGCCCCCAACCGGCCAGCCGGGCCAACGGCGCGACCGCGCGGGCGGTTACCACGTCAGCTCCCTGCCACTCGTTGCGGACCTTCCGCTCCTCTGCTCGGCCCCGGGCGACAGAGGTCGACAAACCTAGCTCGGCCACCGTGTCCCGCAGCCAGGTCACCCGCCGGGCCATCGGTTCGAGTAGCATCACCTCGAGGTCGGGTCGGGCGAGAGCGAGCGGGATGCCCGGTAGTCCGGCTCCGGAGCCGAGGTCGACGACCCGAGCGCCCGGCTCGACCAGTTCGGCCAGCACCGCACAGTTCAACAGGTGCCGGGACCAGAGCCGCTCGCCTTCGCGCGGACCGATCAGCCCGTGGCTTACTCCGGTGTCCCTGAGTAGCTCCGCGTAACGCACGGCAAGCGCCAGGCGGCCGCCGAACAGCGCCGACGCCGCCGGGCCTGGGGAGTCGTCCGCCGGTTTCACGTGAAACATCTGTCCGTCCGGCGCGCAATCACGTCCGAGGGAATACCACCACGCGCCGGCGGGGGTCCTCGCCCTCGCTCTCGCTGAACACTCCCCGCACCCCGGCGACGGCATCGTGCACGACCTTGCGCTCGAACGGAGTCATCGGGCGCAGCCGTACCGGCGCACCGGAGCTCAGCACGTCCTGCGCGGTGCGCTCGCCCAACTCCGAGAGCTCGAGGCGGCGGGCCACCCGCCAGCCCGCGATGTCCAGCATCAACCTGCTGCGGGCTCCGGTGACCTGCTGCACCGCGAGCCGGGTCAGCTCCTGCAACGCCTCCAGGCCGATGCCCCGCTCGCCGACGAGCTTGGCCAGATCCTCGCCGCCGTCGACGCTGACCACTGCCCGACCACCGTCGACGTCGATGTCCAGATCGCCGTCGTAGTCGAGCAGGTCGAGCAGCCGCTCGAGGTAGTCCGCGGCCACGTCGCCTTCCTTGATCAGCATTTCCTCGGAAGACGGGCCCGACTCGTTGCGCGGACCCTGCTCCGCCTCTGCGGTCTTCGTCACGACTGCTCCTCTCCCACACACGTATGCACGCCACTGAGGGCGCAGGTCTGCTCGGCGCGGACGGCCGCTAGCGCTTACGGCCGCGCTTGGGGGTCGAACCGGGACGGCCGTTGGCTGCCGTGCCACCGGTTGCGTTCCCACCGGTTGTTCCGTCCGTCTGGCCGGGCGTGGTCCCCTCGGTCGCGCCGTTGGTCGCGGTGCCGGAGACAGGGTCGTGCGCGGCACCGTTGGTGGCAGAACCCGCCGTGGCGCCGTTCTTCGCGGTGCCTTCGTTCGCGGAGCCGTTGGCCTCGGGTGCCGTCGCCCCGGTGGTGGGGTCGGTCTGCGGCACGATCGGCTTTGCGCCCGGCTTCTTCTGCTTGGGGTTCTGGATCGGCTTCTGGCCTACCTTAGGACCGAGATTGCGTTGTGAGTCGGCCTTGCGGGTACGCGCCTCGGCTTCCTCGGCGTCGATCTTGTCGTAGACCACCCGCTGCTGCCCGAGGGTCCACAGGTTGTTCGCGACCCAGTACATCAGGATGGCCAGCGGCAGGAAGGGCGCGCCGACGAGGGCGCCGATCGGGAACACCCACAGCAGCAGCTTGTTCATGATGGCGGCCTGCGGGTTCGCGGCCTGGGCCTCGGTCTGCCGGGCGATCGAGTGTCGGGCGGTGATGTGGGTGAACACCGCCGCCGCGATGGCCAGGGGGATGGTCGGGATCAGCTGGGTGATCCAGCTGACGTTGTAGTCCGCCAGGGAGGCACCACCGGCGTACGGCTGGATCGCGGCTCCGAGCTTGGCTCCGAAAACGCTGGCCGCGTTGAACGACTCCACGCCGGCCTGGTCGAAGACGTAGTTCTCGGTCTTACCCGGCCGGAACTCCCGAAGCACGTGGAACAGGGCGATGAAGACAGGCACCTGCACGAGGACGGGCAGACAGCCGCCGAGTGGGTTCACCCCGTGTTCGCCCTGCAGCTTCTGCATCTCGGCAGCCATTTTTTGCTTGTCGTTGCCGTACTTCTTCTTCAGCTTCTGGACTTCGGGTGCGAACCCCTGCATCTTGCGCATCGACCGCACCTGGGTCACGAACGGCTTGTAGAGCAGCACGCGAAGGGTGAAGACGAGGAAGACGACCGACAGCGTCCAGGCGAGTCCGTTGTCCGGACCCAGCACGTGGCCGAAGGCTTTGTGCCAGAACCAGAGGATCGCTGAGACCGGGTAGTAGATGAAGTTCAGCACGGTGCTCGCTCCTCGTTGGCGGTGCCGTCGGCACCCTCATCGGCTCGGGTCCGGACCGCGCGGGGCCGGGGGGACGGCACGGGGTCGACCCCACCAGGGTGCCAGGGCGCGCAACGCAACAGTCGCCAGAGAGCCAGCGCGGTTCCCTTGACCAATCCGTGCACGCGCAACGCCTCCACTGCGTAGGCGCTGCAACTGGGATGGAAGCGGCAGTGCGGCGGTAGCCCGGGGGACACCCACCGTTGGTAACAGCGCACGAGCAGGATCAGCGGAGTGGCCAGCGGTGACACCCGGGCCCGACTCATCGTCGCCGACCCGGGGGACCTCCGCGGGATGACCCCGGGACCAACGCCGCACGCAGTGCCCGGTCGAGATCGCGCCCCAGGCTCGCCGAGTCGGCGGTGGCCGACGCCGGCAACGCCCGCACGACCACCCGGCCGCCCGCCGGGATCTGGGCGAGCCTGTCCCGCATGAGGTGACGCAGCCGACGGGCGACCCGGTGGCGGACCACGGAGCTCCCGATCGCCTTGCTCACCACGAAACCCACCTTTGCGCAGACCGGACCGACCTGGCCGGAGCCCGCGACGGACGGAGCGACCGGGTGGTTCTCGACCAGGACGTGCACCACGACCAGTGTGCGCCCGGAACGGTGGCCGCGACGGACCACAGCGGTGAAATCATCCCGGTGGGTCAGCCGGGAGACCGCTGGAAGCACCGTTCGTCGGCCGGCTCAGGCGGACAGCTTCTCCCGGCCCTTGCGGCGACGGGCGCCGAGGATGGCGCGCCCGGCGCGGGTGCGCATCCGCAGCCGGAAGCCATGGGTACGCGAACGACGGCGGTTGTTCGGCTGGAAGGTGCGCTTGCCCTTGGACACTGCTCGGCTCCTGGTTCGACTTCGGCTGCTGACCGTGCGCACCCGGTCGGAAGACCAGGACCTGGGGAGATCGTCCGGAGACGTCCCGGGCCGTCCGGGCCGGAAGGACCACATGGCACAGCGCGCCGGCGAGCGGCGCGGTTATGCCCAAGGTTACGCAGCCGGTTTTGCGGTGGTCAAACCGGGTGGCGGTATCGCGGCCGCCACCAGGCCACGGGGTGGGCGGCGGGCCGACCCCTCTTGTGGTCGTCGGCACTTGTGGTGGTCCCGGGGTGTTGTTAGCGTCGCTGACTCGTGCTTCGTCTCGGGGGGACGGGGGCCGGGCTGAAGATCAGGCCTTCTCCGAACTCGTCGGGGTACCTCCGTAGGGTGGCTCGCTCTCCGCGTACCTTCCCGCGCACAGGTGTGGATAACCCTGTGGACTGAGTCGTCCGGTGACGACGAGGTCCGACAACCTAATCACCAGGGGGAGCGACGGGGGACATGGCCGACGAAGCGAACGGTCTGGGCGAGGTCTGGCAGCAGGTGGTTGCCGACCTCTCCGGCGCGACCGGATCGCCCGGCCCGGGCGGTGCGGCGGCCGGCGGCCCGCTGTCGGCCCAGCAGCGCGCGTTCCTCGGCCTGACCCGCCCGCTCGGCCTGCTCGACGGCACCGCACTGCTCGCCGCGCCGACGGAGTTCGCCAAGGACGCGATCGAGCGCAACCTGCGCCGCCCGATCAGCGAGGCGCTGGGCCGCCACCTCGGCACGCCGGTCACCCTCGCCGTGGTGGTGGATCCGGCCGGCGCCGCCAACGGCACCGAGATTCCGCGGCCTTCCGGTGAGGACACCGACCGGATGCGCGCGGTCGACCCC
>JAJCYC010000108.1 GCA_029263115.1 Pseudonocardia sp.
TGTCAAGCTGTCGCCGCTCACCTTCGCCGCGAAAGCGGTGTGCCTGGCCGCCCGCCGCACGCCGGAGGTCAACGCCGGCTGGCAGGACGGTGACCAGCCCGAGATCGTCTACTACGACCGGGTGCGGCTGGGCATCGCGGCGGCCACCCCGCGCGGGCTGATCGTGCCGAAGATCCCGGACGCCGACCGGCTCTCCCTGCTCGAACTGGCAGTCGCGCTGGCCGAGCTGACCGCCACCGCCCGCGCCGGCCGCACGCAGCCGAAGGACCTGGTCGGCGGCACGTTCACCATCACCAACGTGGGGGTGTTCGGGGTGGACACCGGCACGCCGATCCTCAACCCCGGGGAGTCGGCGATCCTGGCGCTCGGCGCGGTCAGGCAGGCGCCGTGGGTGGTCGACGGCGCGCTGGCGGTGCGCACCGTGTGCCAGCTCGCGCTGTCGTTCGACCACCGGGTGGTCGATGGCGAGCAGGGTTCCCGGTTCCTGGCCGACGTCGGAGCGCTGCTCGCCGACCCGGGTCTGGCCCTGACCTACTGACCGGACCACTCCTTGAGGTGCGGCAGCAGCAGCGCGGCCAGCTCGGCCGGCGCCTCGTCGGGGATCCAGTGGCTGACCCCGCGCAGCGTCTCGAACCGGTACGGGCCGGCGACGTGGTCCGCACAGTTGTCCGCCGCCCGCCGGGTGATCGCCGCGTCGCCGTCGCCCCACACGAACAGCGTCGGGGTGCGCACCGGCTCGCCGGCGGACCGCGGGTCGGCCAGCGGTAGCGCGCGGTAGTAGTTGAGCGGCCGGTGAACGCGGACGGCCCGGCGAACCCGGCGGCGTCCCGGCGGGCGATGTCCTCGGCCTGGCCGTACCTGCCGGTGAGCAGCCGCACGTACCCCCGGGCGAGCAGCCGTTCGGGCAGCCAGGGCAGCTGGAAGGCGTACATGTACCAGGACTTCAGGCCCTGCACGCTGGTGGCCATCGCCTTGAGGAACGCCATCGGGTGCGGCACCGACACCGCGGTCAGGCTGCGCACCTTGTCCGGGTACCCGGCGGCCAGCGCCCACGCCACGCCGGCGCCCCAGTCGTGCCCGACCACGTGTGCCCGCCCACCGGCCAGCTGGTCGATCACCGCGGCGGCGTCGGCGGCCAGCTCCGGCATCCGGTAGGCCCGCCGACCGCGCGGGCGGGCCCGGGGGGAGTAGCCGCGCTGGTCCATGGCCAGGGTGCGGTAGCCCTGCTCGGTGAGCAGCGGCACCACCGCGTCCCAGCTGTCGGAGTGCTGCGGGAACCCGTGCAGCAGCAGCACCGGTTCGCCGTTGGCGGGTCCGTCGATCCGGACGTCGAAGTCCAGCCCGTCCCGGCTGGCATGAGCGAGCACGGCCATCCGCCCACCCTGCCATACCGGGTGATCCGGATCGGGAGCATCCGGGACCCGTCGAACGTTGTACCGGTGAGACCCGCTGGATGCAGCCGGATCGAGGAGACCCGCATGCCGTACCTGTTGCTCTACGCCGTGGTGGAGCTCGCCGCGCTGATCACGGTGGCGAGCTGGCTGGGGTTCGCACCCACGTTGCTGCTGCTGATCGCCGGCGGCCTGGTCGGCATGTGGCTGGTCCGCCGGGAGGGTGCCCGCGCCGCGTTGGCGCTGGCCGGCGCGGTGCGCGGGGGCCGTCCGCCGCACGCCGAGCTCACCGACAGCGCGCTGATCGGTCTGGCCGGCTTGCTCATCCTGGTGCCCGGGGTGGTGTCCGACCTGCTCGGCCTGCTGCTGGTGCTGCCGGTCACCCGGTCGCTGGTCCGGCGGCGGTTGGTGGCCGGCGCGGAACGGCGCGCCCCGGTGCTGCGCACGGCCCGGATCCGAGGTGGGCACACCGTGGTCGACGGCTCGGTCGTCGAGGGTCGGGCCGGGTACGGCGGGGTTGTGGTCGACGGTGGGCCCGGGTACGGCGGTGGGCCCGGGTACGGCGGTGGGGCCGGGTACGGCGGTCCTCGAGCGGCCGGACCCCGGCAGGACCGGTCGACCTGGCCCGATCGCCCGGGGCCCCGATCCCTCGAGGGCTGAGCGGCGGGGTGACCGCGCCCGTGGTGGCCCCGGGCGCGGCGGTGGCCGACGACCTGGCGTGGCGGCGTTGTCGGCGGGCGCTGGCCACCGAGGTCGGCCGGGTCACCGAGCTGCTCCGCTCGCTGCCCGCGGCCCCATCACCCGACGCCCCACCTGCCGCGGCCTCGAAGATCGTCGGTGACTGGACCTGGTCGACGTGGCCGGGCACCTGTCCCGGGCCTGGCTGGCGATCCTGGGACTGGCCCGGGCCGACCTCTCCGAGCTGGACGCGGTGGTCCCCGACCGCGGCGCGGGCGCCGGGGTGGCGCGCGGCATCAACCAGCTGGGCCGGGTCACCACCGGCGCGGTGGCCGCCGAGTCGGAGCGTGACCCGGCGGTGCTGGCCGACCGGATCGCCGAGCGCGCCCGCGACTACCTGGCCGGGTGCGCCGGCCGCTCACCCGACGAGCGGCTGCCGTGGCTGATCACCGGGATCACCGTGCCGCTGCCGGTGTTCACCGCGCACCTGCTGAACGAGACCGTGGTGCACGGCTGGGACATCGCCCGCGCCGCCGGCCGCCGTGCGCGGATCGTGCCCGAGCGCGCCGCCCTGGTGGTGCGGCACTTCCTGCTGGAGGTGCTGCTGGCCGGCGGCCGGGTGATGTTCGACCACCCGCCGCGGCTGGCCGCCGCACGGTCGCCTGGGGTCGCCGCCCGTGGCTGGCCGCGCGTCTACAGGCCGCGCTGCCCCGCCCGTAAGCCTCAGGGCAGCTGTGCGACCCAGTCGGCGATCGCGGCGCCGATCTCGTCCGGGGAGTCCTCCTGGATGAAGTGGGTGCCGGCCACCGTCACCTCGCGCTGGTTGGCGAAGCCGCGGCAGTACTCGCGGACCGCGCCGCGCAGGATCGCGCCCGGGTCGGCGTTGACGAACAGCTTGGGCACCGGCGAGTCGCGCAACCATTCGCTGTAGGCGCCCACCCGGGCCACCGCGTCGGCCGGCTCGCCGTCGATCGGGATCTGCCGCGGCCAGCTCAGGGTGGGCCGGCGGTGCTCGCCCGGCTCGGCGAACGGACGGCGGTACTCGGCCATCTCGTCGTCGGTGAGCGTGCGCCGGATCGCCCCGGGCAGGATCTGTTCGACGAACGCGTTCTGCTCCAACACCATCTCCTCGCCGGCCGGTGAGCGCAGCGCCTGGAACGTCGCAACCAGCGGCGGTGGCCAGTCGGACCAGCTCAGCGGCTTGACGATGGCCTCCATGTAGGCGATCCCGGCCACCGAGTCCGGGTGCCGGCTGGCCCAGTCGAAGCCCAGCGCGGACCCCCAGTCGTGCAGCACCAGCACC
>JAJCYC010000109.1 GCA_029263115.1 Pseudonocardia sp.
CAACTCGGCGAGATCGACGTGCTGGTCTGCTCGGTCGGCACCGGCGGGCACTCGGCGGGAATCTCCTCGGTGCTGCGCGCCCACCGCCCCGATCTGCGGCTGGTGGGCGTGGACACCGTGGGATCGACGATATTCGGCCAACGAGCGCGCACCCGGTTGATGCGTGGCCTGGGCTCGAGCATCTACCCGCGCAACGTCGACTACTCGGCATTCGACGAGGTGCATTGGGTGGCGCCGGGTGAGGCCGTTGCGGCCTGTCGGGCGCTGGCGGCCAGCAGTTACGCCAGCGGTGGCTGGAGCGTCGGGGCGGTCGGCTTGGTCGCCGGTTGGGTAGCCCGTCATTCGCCACGCAATCACCGGATTGTCGCGGTGTTCCCCGACGGGCCACTGCGCTACTTCGACACCGTCTACAACGACGAGTTCTGCCGACCCAGAGGCCTACTCGGCCAACCACCATCTGACGAACCCGACGAGATCAGCCACCCCAGCGAACGCGAGGTGGATCGCTGGACCCGATGCGCGAGCGTGGTCGACCCCCTTGGATCTGCGGGCACGAGACCACCCCGGGAGCCGAGCACGTGATGCGCACCCTCGCGCAGTATCGCTCCTTCCCTCGGCCGGTACGTCTGTTGCTGCTCAACCAACTGACGATCAACCTCGGCTTCTACATGTTGATCCCGTACCTGGCGGCGCACCTGTCCGAAGGGCTTGGACTGGCCACCTGGATGGTCGGGTTGATCCTCGGGGTGCGCAACTTCTCGCAGCAGGGAATGTTCCTGGTGGGCGGCAGCCTCGCCGACCGATTCGGGTACAAGCCGCTCATCGTGGCGGGCTGCCTGTTACGCACCCTCGGATTCGCGCTACTCGGCGTGGTCGACTCGGTGCCGGCACTGATCGCCGCCTCGGCGGCCACCGGGTTCGCCGGCGCGCTGTTCAACCCCGCGGTACGGGCATACCTGGGTCAGGACGCGGGTGAGCGTCGGGTGGAGGCATTCGCTCTGTTCAGCGTCTTTTACCAGGCCGGCATCCTGCTCGGTCCGCTGATCGGACTGGCGCTCACCGGTGTCTCGTTCTCCCTGACCTGCCTCGTGGCGGCAGGCGTCTTCGCCCTGCTCACCGTCCTGCAGCTCAAGGCACTTCCGCAGCGTGGCGGGTCCGCGCGAGACGATTGTGGGTCAGTGCTCACCCAGTGGCGAAGCATCGCATCCAACCGTCCGTTCCTGCTGTTCTCGCTGGCGATGATCGGCTCCTACGTGATGTCATTCCAGGTCTATCTTGCCCTGCCGCTGCAGGCTCGCCTGGTAGCGCGATCGGAGTTCGGCGCGACTGCGGCGGTAGCGGCAGTGTTCGCGGTATCCGCCTTGGTCACGATCTTCGGACAGTTGCGGATCACCGGGTGGTGCCGCGCTCGGTGGGGCGCCGGTCGCTCAATGACGGCGGGCCTCGCGCTGCTGGGTGCGGCTTTCTTCCCGCTGCTGGGCGCGGAGTTACTACCCGTCACCCCGGACAGCATGGCCGCCACGACGGTAGGCATCGCCGCGCTGATCGTCGCCGCGGCCGTCCTCGCCCTGGGCACAGCGGTGGTCTTCCCCTTCGAGATGGACACCATCAGCTCATTGTCCGGCAACCGGCTGCTAGCCACCCACTACGGCATGTACAACACGATCTGTGGTGTGGGGATTCTCCTCGGAAACCTCGGCACCGGGTGGGCACTCGGCCTGGCTCGCGACAGCGGGGCGGCGGTAGTGCCGTGGCTGACCATGATCGGCCTCGGAGTCGCCTGCGCGCTGGCGATGCGGGCTATGCGGGTCCGGGGGCTGCTTCCGGTGGAACCGGAGCTTGCGCGCATTGGCGGACGACACCGTGCCGCATCCCGGGCGCGCGGCTATCGTGTGCCCTCGTCGGTGGCGACGGACAGCGCACCTGATTCGGATCGCGGCGTCGACGTCCTCGCTGGTTCCCGACGGCCCGCCCGTATGACGCCCACCCCGGCTCGCGCCACCTCCGACCGGGGTTATCCCAACCAGTGGCACGAGGACTGCGGACTCACCCAACCCATCCCACGCATCCACTCGACTGTCACGTCGCCACGATCGGCCATGAGCTCGCAAAGCCAGCTCGACCTTCCGGCCGACGGGCCAACCCCAGCTCGCCGGCAACGGATGCTGACGGCCAACAACCGTCGAGGCTGAGCGGTCACAGCAGGTGGTGTGGCCATCGGCGCCGTGGTCGGCCCCGGCTATCAGGTGCTCGACGTAGCCGACAGCCCAGCCGGATGCTGTGGGGCCGCTCATCGGCCGGTACGGGGGTGTGTCTCGTACATCCGCGACGCGGCCAGCAGGCCTGACGCGGCGGTCAGAACGGCGACGACCCACACCGCGATGGCGATGGTGAAGGCATCGGCGAGCAGCCCGGCGACCAGCGCGCCCACGGCGAACCCGCCATCGCGCCACAGCCGGTACACCCCGACCGAACGGGCCCGCCAGGCGGGGTGGGCGACGTCGCTGATCGCCGCGAGCAGGGTCGGGTAGACCATCGCCGTGCCGGCGCCAAGCAGCACCGCCGCCACCGCCCAGTTGCCGAACGAGGCGCTGGTGGCCACGAGCCCGAGCGCGATCGCCTGCACGAGCATGCCTGCGACGATCAGCGGTTTGCGCCCGAGCCGGTCCGACCACGCCCCGGTGATCAGCTGGCCGAGCCCCCACACGGCGGGGTAGAGCGCGGCGAGCACCCCGATCTGGGTCAGCGACAGCCCGGCGGCGGCGAACAGGATGGGGAACAGGCCCCAGGCCAGGCCGTCGTTGAGGTTGTTGACCATGCCGGCCTGGCTGGCCGAGGACAGCGCGGGTTCGCGGAAGCTTGTCTGGGCGAACACCTGCCGATCGGTCAGCGCAGCGTGTAGATGGTCGTGGCGGCCGTCGATGCGGGTGGTGTGCGTGCCGGCTTCGAGCCGGGCGTGGTCGCGGGTCTCGCGCACCGCCAGGGTGGACAGACCGAGCCCGAGGGCGGCGAAGGCGATGCCGAGGTAGAACGGTTCGGGACGCAGCCCGTAGCGGGCGGCGAGGTAGCCGGTGGCCAGAGCGGTGGCGGCGACGGCGAGGTAGCCGGCGGCCTCGTTGAGGCCCATGGCCAGCCCGCGCCGCCGCGGCCCGACGAGGTCGATCTTCATGATCACCGTGGTGGACCAGGTCAGGCCCTGGCTGATGCCGAGCAGCACGTTGGCCGCGACGACCCATCCCCACGACGGAGCCCAGATGAGCATCAACGGTATCGGCACGGCGATCATCCAACCGGCGAGAAGCACGGGTTTGCGGCCGTAGCGGTCCGCCAGGGTGCCGGCGACGTAGTTGGTGGCGGCCTTGGTCGCGCCGAAGGCGAGGATGTAGGTCAGGGCGGTGGTGTGGGCGGTGAGCCCGAACTCGCGCTCGGCGAGCAGGGGAAGCACCGTGCGCTCCTGGCCGAGCATCCCGCCGACCAGCGCGTTGACCGCGACGAGCAGGCTGAACTGGGCGAGGTTGGCAAGCAGGCCCAGCCGGATCCCGTCGGTCGTCGATTCTGCGGCGGTCATGAGTCGCTCGCCAGCGCCCCGCCGGTCACCCGAGCCCAGTCCTCGGGCCCGCCGATGAGCACCGCGACGTCGCTCCGGCCGGCGGCTTCGAGCAGGCTCGCTCCACCGGCGGCGCGCTCGCCGTGCCCGCACATCACCACGGTTGGCTCGTGCGGCAGCTGGTTCGCGGTCGCGGCTAGGTAGCCGAGTTCGACGTTGGTCGCGTTGGGGAGGTGTCCGTCGGTGAAATCTGGCCGCTGGCGGATGTCGAGAACGCGGCGTCCGCCTAGATCCTGGGCGGTGACCAGCTCGATCGCGGCCGTGGAATGGCCGGCGGCGCTCCAGGCCGGCATCCCGCCGGCGAGCTCGCCGGCGACCCACTCGTAGCCGACCTTGAGCGCCTGCCAGATCACCTCGGCGGGATCCTGATCGTCGTTGCGCACAATGATCAGTGGTGTGTCCGGTGGCGCCAACCAGCCCAGCCAGGTGGCGAACTGCCCACGCAGCGGGATCGACAGTGCCGCGGGAATGTGCATGGCGGCGTAGTCGGGCACCGGGCGAACATCGACAACCAGAGCACCGTCGGCTCGCCTCCGCGCCACATGCGCGGCGGTGATCGGCGCCAGCGCACCGGATTGTGCGGGGAGCACCCGCGGGCCGCGCCGGTTGACCTCGCCCAAGCGCGCGAAGTAGGGCGGGTAGCTGCCCAGCGACCCGAGCAGCGTCCGCACGAATGTGGCCTCATCAGGCGCGCGCAGCAGCGGATTCGTGGCCAGCTCACGCCCGATCGTCGATATGCGCTCCGCAGCCGGTGGGGCCGAGCAGAACGACCCGGCGCCGTGGGTCGGCCAGACCAGCGTCGGCTCGGGCAGCATCGCCACCCGGCGCAGCGAGCCGTACTGAGCCGAGGCCAGCTCCTCGGCGCGCTCGGGACCGAGCAGGTCGGTCCGCGCGGCCGAGCCGACGATCAGCGAACCACCGGTGAACACCCCCAGCGGGTGCTCACCGTCGAGAAGCACGAACGCCACGTGCTCGTCGGTGTGGCCCGGCGTGGCCATGGTGGTTAGCCGCAGACCGCCGAGGTCGACCTGGTCGCTGTCGCGCAGTCCGCGGTGCGCGAAGCTGCGCCGCCCCGTCGCGGCGGCCAACACCTGCGCCCCGTCGTCGTGGGCCAGCTGCAGGGCTCCGGACAGGAAGTCGGCATGCAGATGGGTGTCCGCGACGAATCGTACCCGCAGTCTCGCGGCTTCCACGACCGAACGGACGGCGCGCAAGTCCCGGGGCGGATCCACCACCAGGACGCTCCCGTCGCCGAGGTCGACCACATACGAGGAGTTCCCCAGCCCTTCGTCGACGACGGGGATGATGGCGGGCGAGACCTCGGGCAGTTGCGACATTGAAGATCATCTCGTCGTCGGGTTCAGCTAGTCCGAACAGCGCAGGCCAGCGCTTCGCGGGGTAGCTCGCCCCGCAGCCGGCACGCGTCCGTCAGCAAGTTGTCCAAGTCTTCAAGTAGACATTTGACGATGCTCCGCGTGGAGATGCTTGTCAAGTAGTCGCTTGAGGATAAGAATGGCGCCATGGGCGACCGGCAGGCCAAGGACGCACTCTTCACCGCGTTCGCCGGGGTGGCTGCGGCAATGGGCTCGGGACGCCGAGCCGAGATCGTGGACGTGCTCGCCCAAGGTGAGCGTTCCGTGGAGGAGATCGCCAACCAGATTGAGCAGAGCGTGGCCAACACCTCCCACCACCTGCGGACGCTGGCCCGCGTCGGGCTGGTCAGCACCCGCCGGGACGGAACACGAATTTTCTACGGGCTCGGTGGCGGCCGGGTGGAAGAGCTGTGGACGGCGATGCGCGCGGTCGCCGAGGAACATGCAACCGGCCTCGCCGACCTCGCGCGGGCCTACTTGGGCGACCGTGACGGGCTGGAAGCCGTCGACCAGCACGCCCTGCTGGAGCGCATGCAATCCGGAGACGTGGTCGTTGTCGACGTTCGACCCGAGGCGGAATACGCCGCCGGACACATCGCCGGCGCCCACTCCCTACCGATCGCCGAGTTCCGACGCCGGCTGGGCGAGCTGCCCCCCGACACCGACATCGTCGCCTACTGCCGAGGGCCGTACTGCGCATACGCCGACGACGCCGTCCGCGCGCTGCACGCAGCCGGCATCCGGGCAAGCCGACTGAAGGACGGCTTCCCGGCGTGGCGCAATGCTGGACTACCTGTCGCGAGCGCAGCAGTCGTTGCTGGTCCGCGAGCGACTCGGTGAGGTCCCCGACCACGAGCGACACCGAATCGCCGCCCTTTCCGAATCCTGACCGGCTCACGACAAGATCTCGACGACCGTGGGCAACCTGATAGCCCGACTGGACCCGCCGTCGGCGGGCGGTCAAGCCGCCTTGGGGAGGCAAACCCCAAACCTAGGCATTACGAGGGGCACGGGATTCCAGGGCGTCCTCGAGGCAGTTCAGCGAGTCAGCGCATTCTGGGGCGCCGCGTAGTGGGCGACCGTGTCAGCGACGGCGCGCAGGTAGCGGTCGAACACGACCCGGTTGACGTTGTCCACGCGATCACAGGCCTCGTGGTAGCAGGGGTCGTAGACCTTCCCGGCCTGGCCCCCCCATGCCTGCGCCTGTTCGGCCGTCTTCGGCTCATGGTCACCGTTCTCCGCGCCGGCCGAGGGGATTCCGGCCTCAACGAACGGCGTCTCGTCGTCTCCGACGAACGGGATTCGCTCGGGTGTGACCCCGGTCCTGGCCAGGTTGTCGATCAATACCTGGGCGACCTCGGCGGAACCGGGAGGGCCGGTCTCCTCCAGCTCCTCACCCGTCCCGCCCTGGACGAGGTAGCCGGCGTTGGGCGAGGCGATCATGTCCACGTTCAGGTACAGCATGACCTTCTCGCGCTCCGCCGCGGACAGGCTCTCGACATAGCTCGATGACCCTTGCAGACCGGTTTCCTCGGAGCCGAAGAGCGCGAAGCGCACCGTGTTGCTTCCGGGCGGGGCAGTGGCGAGGCGGGTGGCGATCTCCAGGATGGCGGCGACCCCGGAACCGTCGTCGACGATTCCCGGGCCCTCGGCGACCGAGTCGAGGTGGGCGCCGACCATCACCACGTGCCGCGGATCGCCGCCTCGGGTCTGCGCGATGACGTTGCGCGGCCGCGCCGGGCCCCCGCCGTCCTCCCGATCATCGGCCGACAGTTCGTAGGTCGGAGTGCTGACCTCCAGGTTGGCCTGACGCAGGACGCTGACGGCGTAGTCCACGCTCGCGTCATACCCGCGAGTGCCCGACGCGCGATTTCCGCCGCTCTCGTCGGCGATCCGCTGCAAGGCCTCCAGGTGGGCAACGGCCCGGTCCACGCTGACCCCGCTGCCCGCCGGCCCTGATGGGCCACCACCACCATCCTGCGTGAGGACCGAATCGCTCGGCGGGGCTGACCCAGAGCTGCAGCTCGCCAGCAGCGCCAGAACCGACAGCCCGATGCCGAGGACGATGCGGTACCGCACCGTCGATGCACTATCTCTCACAGACACTCCTGATCTCGATCCACGCACGCGGAGCACAGTGTCCAACAGTGCAGGTAAGCGGACTGCAAATCCCGCGAGGACGAAGCCCGGCGTTCGGCACCCCGACCGCCAGCCGGCCGATGCCGTACGACCCCGTGGCAGACACTGCGCCGAGGTCGGGTTCGCGGTCCGCGGGTCGCGACCGCGGTCGACAGGTGGTATCGGTCGACGTAGTCGCAGCTAAGGCGTCACCGAGCTGCCGGTTACTTCCAGACCCTCTGAGCAGCCCGAAACGGCCTATACCCTTGCCCCGTATAGGCAGATCGAGTGAACGTGCTGCCCGACAACCGAAGCGATGGTAACGTCGGCAACTGATACCCCCTACCCGTACCTAGTAACGACCCTGAGGGACTGCGATGCGACGCTTCGACGCGCTCAACCCGGACCACGCACCGTCCACCGCGGGCGGCTTGCTGTCCGGCATCATCGATCGTCACGGCGAGGCGGGGCCGATGGTCCGCACGATGGCGCACTCACCGGCGCTGCTGCAGGGCTACCTGGAGCTGTCCAAGGCGATGCGGCGCACCGCGCTGCCGCGCCGGCTCAGCGAGAAGGTCTCGCTGGCCGTGCAGGAGTGGATCGGCTGCCGGCTGTGCCTGGCGGCGCACACCGCCGCCGGCCGGACCGCTGGGCTTACCGAGGTCGACATCGCGCTGGCCCGTCAGGGCACGGCTGTCGATTCCCGGGAGGCGGCGCTGCTCACCTACGCCGTACAGATCCTGACCGAGCCCTCCGCGATCACCGACGCGGACATCGCACAGCTGCGCACCCACGGGTGGAGCGACCGGGTGCTCGCCGATGTCGTCGGGCTGGTCGCGCTCAACCAGCTCACCGGCTCGTTCAACCTCGTCGCCGGACTTGAATCCCCCGCCACCGCTGACGCCGCCTGAGTGCCGTCCATTTCAGAGGAGTTTCCGATGACCACCGATTACCAGCACGCCACTCACCAGGGTTCGCAGCACGACACCTCGACCGAAGGCCACCCGAGCCGCGTTGGGCACGCCGACCACGGCGGCCATGCGGGGCACGGCGATCATGCCGCCCAGTTTCGCGACCGGTTCTGGCTGAGCCTGGCGCTGTCGGTGCCGGTGGTTTTCACCAGCCACATGGTCGCCGGGTGGCTGGGTTACCACGTGCCGGGCTGGGCCGGGTGGATCGCGCCGGTCGGAGGCACGATCATCTACACCTACGGTGGGTGGCCGTTCCTGACCGGCGCGATCGGTGAGCTGCGCGGGCGCCGTCCCGGGATGATGACCCTCGTCGCGCTGGCGATCACGGTGGCGGGCGTGGCGAGCGCGCTGACCACTTTCGGGGTCGGCGGACTGATGCTGGACTTCTGGTGGGAGCTCGCGCTGCTGGTCGTGATCATGCTGCTGGGGCACTGGGTGGAGATGCGGGCACTCGGGCAGGCCTCGGGTGCACTCGCGGCGCTGGCCGAGTTGCTGCCCGAGTCCGCCGAACGCCTCGACGCGGCCGACCAGCCGGTGGCGGTGCCGCTCTCGGAGCTGATGGTCGACGATGTGGTGCTGGTCCGCTCCGGCGGGCGCGTTCCCGCGGACGGCACGATCACGGCCGGGTCCGCCGAGCTGGACGAGGCGCTGATCACCGGCGAGTCCCGCCCGGTGCAGCGGGGCGCGGGTGAGCGGGTGGTGGCCGGCACGATCGCCACCGACTCCGCGATCCGGGTCCGAGTCGACGCGGTCGGCGCCGACACCGCGCTGGCCGGTATCCAGCGGCTGGTCGCCGAGGCACAGAACTCCAAGTCCCGCGCACAGGCACTGGCCGACCGCGCGGCCGCGGCGCTGTTCTACTTCGCCGCCGCCGCGGGCGCGATCACCTTCGCGGTCTGGGCCGCGCTCGGTGACCTGACCGCCGCGGTCGAACGGACGGTCACCGTCCTGGTGATCGCCTGCCCGCACGCGCTCGGACTGGCCATCCCGCTGGTCATCGCGATCTCCACCTCGATGTCGGCTCGGGCCGGGATCCTGGTCACCGACCGGCTGGCGCTGGAGCGGATGCGCACCGTCGACGCGGTGCTGTTCGACAAGACCGGCACCCTGACCCGCGGCGAGCCCGTCGTGGTCGCCACGATCCCGGACGAGGGCGTCTCGGAGACCGAGCTGCTCGCCTTGGCCGGCGCCGTCGAGTCCGAGTCCGAGCACCCGCTCGCCCACGCCATCCGCACCGCGGCCGACGCAGCCGGGCTTGTCCCCTCGGCCAGCGAGATCCGGTCACTGACCGGACGCGGCGTCCGAGCGGTGGTCGAAGGCCGCGAGGTCGCTCTGGGCGGACCCGCGCTGCTGCGCGAGCTCGACGCACAACCCGACCCGAAGATCACCGAGCAGACTTCGGTGTGGGCCGAGCGGGGTACGTCGGTGCTGCACGTCCTGCGCGACGGCGTGGTCATCGGGGCGCTGGCCCTGGCCGACGAGATCCGACCCGAGTCCCGCGAGGCGGTCCGCGAGCTGCAGGCGGCTGGTGTCCGGGTGGTGATGATCACCGGTGACGCCCGGAACGTCGCGGAGTCGGTCGGGGCCGACCTCGGCGTCGACGAGATCTTCGCCGAGGTACTACCCGCGGACAAGGACGCCGCGGTCGCCCAGCTACAGGGCCGCGGGATGCGGGTGGCGATGGTCGGCGACGGGGTCAACGACGCACCGGCGCTGGCCCGCGCCGACGTGGGAATCGCGATCGGCGCCGGCACCGACGTGGCGATCGAGTCCGCCGGCGTCGTGCTGGCCTCCGACGACCCCCGCGGCGTGCTGGCCACCCGCCGACTGTCCCAAGCCGGCTACCGCAAGATGTGGCAGAACCTCGTATGGGCCACCGGGTACAACGTGCTGTCCGTTCCCCTGGCCGCCGGCGCGCTCGCCGGCATCGGGTTCGTCCTGCCACCCGCCATCGGCGCCCTGGCCATGAGCCTGTCCACCATCGTCGTCGCGCTCAACGCCCAACTCCTGCGCCGGGTCCAACTGCGGCCCGGCACCTCGAATCCACGATGACCGGATCCCGGCGGCAGGTACCGCATTGCGCGCACCTGCCGCCGGACCAACGGGAGGGTCGGACGTCATGCTCATCCAGCGCCTGCCGGCACTTCCGCGTGCGTTCTGGCGGATGCTGTCCGTCGTCGGACTCGGACGGCTGGCACAGTTCGTCGAGCCGTTCTTGCCTGTACTTCTACTCGTGGATCTGGCCGCTCCCGCGCCGGCCGTCGCCGGCGTGCTGCTCGCCACCCAGCTGGCCGCGACCGCGGGCGTCGCTATCGCCGGAGTGGCGACTGACAGGTTCGGCGCACGGCCAGTCCTGCATGTGGGGCTGACCCTGTCCTCCGTCGCGGCTGCCGGCCTGGCCCTCGCGCCGACCCTGGCCAGCGCCGCCGTCGCGGCGATGGTCTACGGCGTGGCCGCGGCAAGCTGGCGCGCGGCGGCCCAAACGCTGGTCCCCGCCGCCCTCACCCACGCCAACACCTCCGCGAGGGTTCGCGCGTCCGCGTTCGGGCTGCTGGTGTGGGCCTCCAACCTCGGCGCAGTGGCCAGCGCCACGGTCGGCGCTCTCGGCGCACCGGTTCACACGATGATCGCGGCGCAAGCCGCGACGCTCGCCGCGACCGCGCTGCTGGCCCGCGTCCTACCCCCCGGCTACCCACAACGGGACGCATCCGACGCCGGCGGCCGCACTCCGATGGTCTTGCGGCCCCGGCTTCAACACGTGCCGGACGCCGGGCTGTGGCTCGTGGCCCTCGCGGTCGCGCCGGCGACCATGCTGATGTTCCAGGCCTTCTCCGGGCTGGCCGTGCTGCTCACCCCGGCCGACTACCGACTCATCGTGCTGCTCAACGCGGTCGTCCTCGTCACCGGGCAACCACTGGTGGCCGCCGCCACCCGACGGATCCCAGCCGGAATCGCGCTGGCGGGTGCCGGCGTCGCGCTCGCGCTCGGACTGGCGATGCACGCCTGGGGCGCCCCGGTGCTCGCCGCGGTGCCACTGTGGACACTCGCCGAGCTGGTGATCATCGTGGTGCCCTCCGCTGTGGTGGCCGGACTCGCCCCGCACCGCACCGCCGGGACCTACGTCGGCACCTTCCAAGCAGTCCAGGGCGCCGTCGCCGCCGCCGCCACCTACCTCGGCCTGATAACGGCGGCCGCCTCACCCACGGCGTTCGCCATCGCCGCTCTGGCGCTCGCCGCGCTCGGCGCGGTCGCCCTGACCGCCGTCCGCCACCTCGTGCAGACCGGGCTCGACCAGCCCGTCGACTGCCCGTGCGGAGCTGTCCTCTGCCGCTGCGGCGGCCTCGACATGACCTGCGTAGGCCCAGCACCACTGATCATTCACGCCGCCCGACCACGCCGCTGAGCACCAACGGATTTTCCCATGGCCACGCTGACGGCCGCGGTCGTGCTGCTCGCGCCAGTTGGCAATACAGCTACATTACCCCCCTATGGTATAGTGGCGTTATCGCAGACTGGAGGGCTCGTGAACGGATACGCGCAGGAGAAGGATGCCTACCTCAAACGGATGCGCCGCATCGAGGGGCAGGTCCGGGGCATCGCCAAGATGATCGACGAGGACAAGTACTGCATTGACGTGCTGACCCAGGTCTCGGCCGCGACCAAGGCTTTGGAGGCCGTGGCGCTGGGCCTGCTGGACGAGCACCTCAAGCACTGCGTCACCCAGGCCGCCGCCGAGGGCGGGGCGGTGGCCGAGCAGAAGGTCGCGGAGGCCAGCGCCGCCATTGCCCGCCTCGTCAAGTCGTGACCTCCACCAGCACCACCAAACCAACTGAGCACCACCGAAAGGAACCGGAGATGAGCCGGAACACCTACACCGTGGTCGGGATGACGTGCGGGCACTGCGTCACCTCGGTCACCGAGGAGATCAGCGAGATCGACGGCGTCACCGAGGTCGAGGTCGACCTCCCGACGGGCGCCGTCACCGTCACCGCCGACCGTCCGGTCAACGACGCGCGGGTCCGTACCGCGGTCGAAGAGGCCGGCTACCAGCTCGCCGGCTGACCCCCGGCGCCATCGGAGCGGACGCTCCACGCAACCAAGGACAGGACATGAACACTGCAGCGAAACTCTCCGCCTACGGTGTGGCGCTCGCCCTGATCGTCGGGGCCGGGTACGCCATCGGAACCACTGTCGGTCCCTTCTCCACCGCCGCCTCCGGGCAGAGCGGGCTGTCCGGCGCTGGGAGCGCCGGGCACGGGGACGCACACAGCGGCACCGTCGCGGAAGCCGCGACCGACCAGCCCGGTGGGCTGGCCTCGAGCAGGGGCGGCTACACCCTCACGCCCACCGTCTCGACGCTCACCCCCGGAACCACCGAGACCTTCTCCTTCCGCATCACCGGCCCGGACGGCGCGCCGGTCACCGGGTTCGACGTCGAGCACGACAAGCAGATGCACCTGATCGTCGTGCGCCGCGACACCACCGGTTTCCAGCACATCCACCCGGAGATGGCCGCCGACGGGACGTGGACCGTTCCGCTGACCCTGCCCGCCGGCGGCTCCTACCGGGCCTTCGCCGACTTCACGCCCACCGGCGGGCAAGGCCTCACGCTGGGCACCGACCTGTTCGCGGCGGGCAGGTTCGAGCCGATCGGATACCCCGCCAGCCGCACCGCAGCCGTGGACGGCTACACCGTTGAGCTGTCCGGCGATCTGAGGCCCGCTACCGGCTCACCGGTCGAGTTGACGGTGAGCAAGGACGGAGTGCCGGTCACCGACCTGCAGCCCTACCTCGCCGCCTACGGCCACCTGGTCGCTCTGCGCGCCGGAGACCTGGCCTACCTGCACGTGCACCCCGAGGGCTCCCCCAGCGACGGGCGCACCCCAGCGGGTCCCGGTATCCGGTTCGTCGCCGAGGTACCCACCGAGGGCATCTACCGGCTGTTCCTCGACTTCCAGCACAACGGGGTCGTACGCACCGCCGAGTTCACCGTGCCCACCGGGCCGGCGCCTCAGACGGTCGCGCCCACCGCTCCGGCCACACCCGTACCCGCCGCGCCCGCCCCGACCGGCGCCCCCGGCGCCGGTCACGGCCACTGATCGCAAAGGAGGCTTGACCATGAGCATCACCTCAGCACCTACCGCCGCTCCGGTCACCGACATCGAGCTGGCGATCGGCGGTATGACCTGCGCGTCCTGCGCCAACCGGATCGAACGCACCCTCAACAAGCTCGACGGCGTGACCGCGACGGTCAACTACGCCACCGAGAAGGCGAAGGTCAACGCCCCCGGCGGCGTCGACCCAGCCGAGCTGCTGGCCCAGGTCGAGGCCGCCGGTTACACCGCCACGCTGCCCCGAGCCGCGAGCCCGGACAGCACCGACGGCACCGACGCCGTCGAGGGTGAACCCGATCCGATCCGGACGCTGCGCCACCGGTTGGTCACCAGCGTGATCCTCGCGGTGCCGGTGATCGCGATGGCGATGGTCCCGGCGCTGCAGTTCACCTACTGGCAGTGGATCTCCCTCACGCTCGCGGCGCCGGTGGTGGTGTGGGCGGCGTGGCCGTTCCACCGGGCCGCCTGGGCCAACCTGCGCCACGGCGCGGCCACCATGGACACCCTGATCTCGATGGGAGTCCTCGCCGCGTTCGGCTGGTCGCTCTACGCGCTGCTGTTCGGCACCGCCGGCATGCCTGGCATGACCCACCCCTTCGAGCTGACGATCAAGCCCAGCGACGGCGCGGCGAACATCTACCTCGAGGTCGCCGCCGGGGTCACCGCGTTCATCCTGGCCGGGCGCTACTTCGAGGCCCGCTCCAAGCGCCGCGCCGGCGCCGCCCTGCGCGCACTGCTCGAACTCGGCGCCAAGGACGTCGCGGTACTGCGCGACGGGCAGGAAACCCGGATCCCGACCGACCAGCTCGCCGTCGACGACCGGTTCGTGGTGCGCCCCGGCGAGAAGATCGCCACCGACGGCGTCATCGAGGACGGCTCCTCCGCGGTCGACGCGAGCATGCTCACCGGCGAGTCGGTTCCCGTGGAGGTCAGCGCGGGCGACCAGGTGGTCGGCGGCACGGTCAACGCCGGCGGACGGCTGGTGGTCCGCGCCACCCGGATCGGATCGGACACCCAGCTCGCCCAGATGGCGCGGCTGGTCGAGGACGCCCAGAACGGCAAGGCCGCCGTCCAGCGCCTCGCCGACCGGATCTCCGGGATCTTCGTACCGATCGTGATCGCGCTGGCCGCCGCCACCATCGGGTTCTGGCTCGGCGCCGGCGTCGGTACCGCCGCCGCCTTCACCGCCGCCGTCGCCGTACTGATCATCGCCTGCCCCTGCGCGCTCGGGCTGGCCACCCCGACCGCGCTGCTGGTCGGGACCGGACGCGGCGCCCAACTCGGCATCCTGATCAAGGGCCCGGAAGTGCTGGAGTCGACCCGCCGCGTCGACACCGTAGTGCTGGACAAGACCGGCACCGTCACCACCGGCCAGATGTCCCTGCTCGAGGTGCACACCGCCGACGGCGTCACCGACGACGACGTGCTGCGGTTGGCCGGCGCCCTGGAAAGCGCCTCCGAGCACCCCATCGCCGCCGCCATCGCCCGAGCCGCCCGCGACAAGCTCGGCACCCTGCCCGACGTCGAGGACTTCACCAACCTCGAAGGCCTCGGCGTCCACGGAGTCGTCGACGGGCACGCCGTGCTCGCCGGCCGGCCACGGCTGCTGGAGCAGTGGAGCCAGCCGCTCACCCCGGCGCTGGCCGAGGCGCGGACGGGAGCCGAGCAGCAGGGGCGGACCGCGATCGCGGTAGCCTGGGACGGCGCCGCGCGCGCCGTGCTCGTCGTCGCCGACACCGTCAAACCCACCTCGGCCCAGGCCATCGCCCAGCTCCGCGCGCTCGGCCTGACCCCGGTGCTGCTCACCGGCGACAACACCGCCGCCGCCCGCGCGGTCGCCGTCCAGGTCGGCATCGACCCCGGCCCCGCCACCGTCATCGCCGAGGTACTGCCCGCCGAGAAACTCGACGTCATCAAGCGGCTGCAAGCCCAAGGAAAGATCGTGGCCATGATCGGCGACGGCGTCAACGACGCCGCCGCCCTCGCCCAGGCCGACCTCGGCCTGGCCATGGGCACCGGCACCGACGTGGCCATCGAGGCCAGCGACCTCACCCTCGTCCGCGGTGACCTGCGGGCCGCCGCCGACGCGATCCGGCTGGCCCGGCGCACCCTGGGCACCATCAAGGGCAACCTGTTCTGGGCGTTCGCCTACAACATCGCCGCCCTGCCCCTGGCCGCCGCCGGACTGCTCAACCCCATGCTCGCCGGCGCCGCCATGGCCTTCAGCTCGGTCTTCGTCGTCGGCAACAGCCTGCGGCTGCGCCGATTCCGATCGCACGCCGACGAGCCCATCGCCGAGCACCCCTCCGCGAAGGCGGGAACGCTCACCGAAACAACGGTTCCGATCCGTTGACCCTCCCGAGCCCGAGGCCGTCGGCCCCACTGGGGGCCGGCGGCCTCGCACCTCGGAATAGCTGTCAAGCGTCCGGTCGTCGCACTAGCCTCGCGCGGTAGCCCAGTTGACCGATCGCGGCGACGATGTCGGCGGCCGAGCAGCGGGCCGGGTCCAGCTCAACCTCGCTGCGTGCCTGCTTCACCGATGTTCGAGCGGTGACGATGCCCGGTAGATCCTCCAGTGTCTCGTCGACGAGCATGGCGCAGCTCGCGCAGTGCATGCCGTCAATCCCCAACGTCAGGGTCTCCGTGGACATCGAAGATCCTCAGGCCGCGGTGATGGTGCCGGTGTACATACCCATTCCGCAGGAGTAGCGCAGCGTTCCCGGCGCCAGAACCCCAAGATCGATGCGCGTCTCGCCACTGGTCGGTAGGATTTCGTCCACCCCCCGACTCGGAATGAGGAACGAGCGCACGCAACCCCGGGCGTTGTCCGACCGGACGACCAAGGTAGTGGGGACCCCAGCCCGCACCTGGATCGCTTCCGGGCTGTACTCGCCGGTCCGAGCGGTGATGACGACCTGCTGCTGGCCACCCTCGACCGACACCGCGGCGGCCGGGTCCGATACCGGCTCACTCTCGGCGGGCTCAAGTGCCGCGACGACCCGGCTCGCCGCCATCGGTGATCCGGCCAGCTCCAAGCCGCCGTTCAGGGTGTACAGACCCATGAGCACCACAACCAGACCGGTGACCAGCGCCAGGCGGCCCCGCCACGCGGTCGCGGCGCGGCGGGCGAGGTAACCGAGCAGCGCGAACAGCGGGCCGGTGCCCAACACGAACACCGTCATGATCGCCGCGCCGGTGAACGCCGATCCGGACGCCAATGCCAACGCCTGCACCGACAACGTCACGCCACACGGGATGAGCACCGTGGCAAAGCCCAGCAACGCCGGGGCCAGGGCGGACTGCGAACGCGACCGGTCACGGACGAGTTTCATCCATGATCGGGGCGGCTCGATCACGATCCCACGGAACCCGGGAACGCCGAGTTGAGCCAGACCGAACACGATGATCAGCGCGCCGGCGACCAACTGCAACGCGGTCCGCGTGCCGAGCGAGAGTTGAACGACGCCGCCCAGTGCGCCCAGCAGCGCTCCGAGCGCGGCATGGGAGAGCAGCTTCCCGGCGAGGAACCCGGCGACCGGGGCCATGTCGTCGCCGACCTGCTGATAGAGCGCCCGGTCCGTCAGCGCGGGGACTTGGGCGCGGTATGTGGTGGCGGGTACGGCATCCGAGGCGGCACCAGCACGCTGGCGGGTGACCAATCCGGCGAGCAAGCCACCCTGCACAGCCGCGCACGAGATACCACCAGCGAACAGACCGGTGAGGAAAACTGCGGTGAGATTCACGGACAATCCTTCATGTGAGCGGGACAGGTCTGGTCAGGCCCACCGTTCGTGGCCTGACCGGCACGCCTCTCCCAGGGAGGGCGGCCTGATGTTGGACAGACCTGTCCTACGCCCGCAGCACGCAGAGCTCGACCAGGAGCCTCCGCCGCCGCGGGTACCTCCGGACCGCCGACCGAACGGGCGGATCAACCGTCGACAACCACGACCCACGCGATCGTCGCATTCCCAGCACCAAGACGAGGACCGCCAGCAGAAACGCGATGCACGCCGCGAGCAGCCCACCGTCCGGCGCCGCTGGCAAGGCTGGACCACGCGTTGCGCCAACCAGCGCGGACGGCCCCGCGAGACCAGGACCACACTGATCAAGACGGCCCTCGCATGGGGAGGCACTCACTCCGGCCGCTGGGCGGTCCTCAGCCGCGGGACCCGCGACCGCCGAGTGAACTGCCGCCATCGTCATGCTCCCGGAGAACATGCCGTCGGCGCAGAGAGGCACAAGCAGCACTCCGAAAGCGGCGACGACCACGCCGACGCGGAGCAGACGGACAAGCAGGGCTGGGCGCGCTCCCGCTCGGTCAGCTGCCCACTGCACGGCCGGATTCTAGGAGACCGCGGCTGAGCACTCCTCCCCGGGCCGCCACCTTCGCAATCCACGACTCACGAACTGGCGGGTTCAGGGCCGCAAACCAGTGAGCGTGAGCGCGACCAGTCGGCAGATCGCGGCCTGGGACGGCAGGCCGCGCGCAGCGGCAAGGGCATGCAGGCAGTAGCTCGCCAGTTCCTCGGGTGGGATATCACCTCGGGTGACGCCGATTTCTACGCCCTCGACCAGCAGATCCCGGATCATGTCGGTGAGCTGGCCCTGCGCCTGGGCGACGTGCTCGCCTTGATGCAGCAGCGCCGCGAGTTCACCGCCGTGGTGCTGGTGGGAGATGCGCGCGTAGGCCGCCAGCACCGCCTCGAGCCGCTCGCGCGGGTCGCCGGCTTGATCCCGGACCGCGGCGAGATGCTCGAGGTGGCTGGTGATCTGGCGTTCGTGCCAGGCAAGGAGGATGGCTTCGACATCGGGGAAGTACTTATAGAGCGTCGCGCGCCCGATGCCGGTCTTCTCCGCGATCTTCGACATCGTCACCGCCAGCAGCCCGTGCTCGGCCACCAGCGCCGAAGTGGCATCCAGGGTCGCTCCGCGAACGGCACGACGGTGTGTCTCGATCGTGTCGTTCCACAGCCTCGGCACCGCGTTAGCCTACGCGACGACGGCATCCGTACGAAACGTCTTGTCTATAGACACTATGTCTCGTAAAGTTGCGCCAGCCCGGTCCCGGAACCGCCCAGCCGAACGAAGGACGGCCACCATGGACGGCTTGCCACCGAACTCCGGCTCAACGACTCAGCCCGGCGTGGGTGAAGCCCCCGTCTACGCCCCTACGCCCCGATGGGTGAAGGTGACCTGGCTCGTCGCCCTCGTCCTGGCCCTGCTGCTCGCCGCCATGATGTTCTTCGGCGGGGGCCGCCACGGCCCCGCTCGCCACGTGTCGCTCGGCAACATCGACGCCCATGTACCGGCGGCCGCGGCCGGCCAATCACCATTCGTTGCCGGCTACCTGCCGTGAAGGCCATGGGCGCAGGCGTCCGCAAGTTGACATTGACCGCGCATGTCATCTGTGCGGTCGGCTGGCTAGGCGCGGTGATCACCTCGCTGGCGCTCGGCGTCGCCACTCTGACCAGCCCGGAAGACCAGACCGTCCGCGCCGCGTATCTCATGCTGGAGTTCACCGGTTGGTTCGTCCTCATCCCGTTGAGCATCGGGTCGCTGCTGACCGGGGTGGTCCAGGCTCTGGGCACCGCTTGGGGCTTGTTCCGTCACCACTGGGTCGTGTTCAAACTGCTGATCAACGTCCTGGCCACCACCGTTCTGCTGCTCTATATGCAGACGCTCGGCTACCTCGCCGGCCTGGCACGCTCACCGATCGCCGATCTCAACGAGCTCCGCACCCCAACTGCTGTGATCCACGCCGGTGGCGCCCTGTTGTTGCTGCTCGTGGCCGTGACACTCTCGGTGCACAAGCCGCGCGGGATGACTCGGTACGGGCAGCGCACACAACGAGCTCAACAGAGCCGACACCGCGAACATCGCTCCGCGCCAATGGCCCAGCCATAGCGGGACAGCGGCTCGCTCACCACCCCTGGTCGGCAACGATGCCGCGGTCCCGGTGATCGCGTTCGGGCTGCCGGTGTGGTCGGTGCTGTTCGACTCGGCCGCCAACAGCGCCCTTGCCGCTTTTGTCGAGAACGACGACCAGCCGATCGCCCGCCAGGCAGCCGGCTTCGGGCACATGGTGATTAGTGTGGGGGTGGTGGTGACCGAGGAACGCCCGAGTCGGACGCCTTCTCGGTCGGACAGCGCGATGGTGTCAGGACGCTGGCGGTTGGCTCTGCTCGCGGTGCTGGTGGTCGGCGGCACGGCCGTGACCACGGTGCTCGGCGCCCCTGGTCCGGAGGTAGTCGAGCAGCTTCTCCGCCGACTTGGTTGGGCGGCGCCGGTGATGTTCGTCGGTGTCTGCGCTGTGCTCACGCTGCTGGTGTTCCCGAAACCGGTGCTGGCCATCGCCGCTGGAGTGGTCTTCGGGACAGCGATGGGGACTGTTCTTGTCGTCCTCGGGTCGTCGCTCGGCGTGGCGGGTTCCTACTTCGTCGGTCGCCGCGCCGGTCGCGAAGCCGTCACCAAGATGGTCCGCGGCAGGTCCGCTCTGATCGACCGGTGGCTGGGCAGCCACGGGTTCATCGCGGTGCTGTACGCCAGGCTGCTACCGGTGGTGCCGTTCTCTCTGGTGAACTACTCCAGCGGCGTCAGCAGCATTCGGTTCGGCGAGTTCATCGCCGCCACCGTGGTCGGCATCGTCCCTGGCACCTTCGTCTTCGCCGCGTTCGGCGGCTCCTTCCAAGACCCTGCTTCGCCGGCCTTCCTCATCGCCGTCGGGCTTTCGGTCGTGCTGGCCTTGGCCGGTCCGGTGGTGCAGCGGACAACCCGGTCAACGCGTCGTCGGTAGGAGGATGGTGAAGGTCGTCGGCAAGGGGCACGCGAGGCGTAGCCGTCCGCCCTCGGCCTCGGCCAGCCGGCGGGCCAGGGCCAAGCCGATGCCGTGGCCTCGAGCCCCGCGGTTGTGACCGGCTTCCTCTGGGTCGTGGGTGTTGCGGCGGGCGAACAGCTCCGCTTCCGAGAGCGCGACTCCCGGTCCTTCGTCACTGACGTCGATTGCCAGTGCGGCGCCGGTGTCCCGAGCCATCACGCTGACCGCGCCGGCGCCGTGGGTCACCGCGTTGTCCAGCAGCACGGTGAGAACCTGCCGGACCGCCGCGGTAGAGGCGGGTGAGCCCGGGAGCTCGGGTAACTGGACCACCTGCAGCGAGCGACCCTCCGCACCGGGCCGGTGGCGCCAGTCGCGTTCGGCCTCGGCGAGCAGCGTCGGCAGGTCCAGCGGCTCGCCGCTGCCGCGGCCGCGGCGGCGAGCCAGCGCGAGCAGTTCCTCGACGGTCTGCTCGACGCGGTCGGCATCGGCGATGCCGTCGGCCAGCGCGGCGTACGGGTCC
>JAJCYC010000110.1 GCA_029263115.1 Pseudonocardia sp.
CGGCGAGGGGGACACCCCGCGGTCGGTGGTGGTGTTCCTTAGAACGACGACGAGGGGCCAAGGATCTGTAGACCGACACGCCCGCATGAGTGACAGATTGTGCACAACTGAGTGACTATTGGGACTCTGCGTAGCGATAGCCGCGGATACGGGGTGTTTCACCTCACAACGCCGATTGCACGGCATTCTCTCGGACCTGACTGATGCGCCACGATGGCTTGCGCACCGCGGTAGCGGGCCCGCAAGCTGGCCGGGTGGTCAGCGACGGCTCCGGCTCGCCGACGAGCCAGAGCCCGGTCCGGGCGGCCGTCGGCGCGGTGGCGACCACCACGGCGGCAGTGCTGCCGATCTTCCTGGTCGGCGGGCTCGCGGTGCAGATCGGCGACGAGCTGGGCTTCTCACCGGCCGGACTTGGGGTCGCGGTCGCGCTGTACTTCGGCGCCAGCGCACTGGTCTCGTTGCCGGCCGGCTGGCTGGTGGAGCGCTACGGCGACCGGCTCACCAGCCGGGCCGGGGTGCTGATCTCCGGCGGGTCGATGCTGGGCACCGCGCTGTTCGCGCACTCCTACCCGAGCCTGGTCGTCGCGATGGTGTTCAGCGCCGGCGGCAACGCGCTCGGCCAGCTGTCGTCGAACCTCTCCCTGGTCCGGCTGGTCCCCCGGCACCGCCAAGGATTGTCGTTCGGGGTGAAGCAGTCCGCGATCCCGGTGGCCACCCTGCTCGCCGGGGCGTCGGTGCCGACGATCGCGCTGACCGTCGGCTGGCGCTGGGCGTTCGTCGCCGGAGCCGCGCTGACCGTGCTGGTGCTGCCACTGGCCCCGCGCGGGCCCCGCCCCGCGCCGCGCCCGAAGGGCGGCCCCAACCGCGGCGCCGAGCGGGCCACCGGACCGCTGATCGTGGTCGCTCTCGGCGCTGCCTTCGCCGCCGCGTCGGCCAGCGCGCTGGGCATCTTCCTGGTCGACTCGGCGGTCGCCCAGGGCATCGGCGCCGCCACCGCCGGGGCCGTACTCACCCTGGGCAGCGTGATCGGCGCGATCACCAGGGTGGGCGGCGGCTGGCTGGCCGACCGGCGCGGCGGCAACCACCTCGCCGTGGTCGCCGGCACGCTGGGTGTCGGCGCGCTCGGGTTGGCGCTGCTGGCCGTGGGTGGCACCCCGGCGCTGGTGATCGGGACGGTGGTCGGCTACGGGTTGGGCTGGTCGTGGCCGGGGGTGCTCAACTTCGCGGTCGTCCGGCTCAACCCGGCGGCTCCGGCGTCGGCCACCTCGATCACCCAGTCCGGGGTGTACGTCGGCGGCTGCGCCGGGCCGCTGCTGTTCGGGTTGATCGCCGCCGACTCCTACCCGACCGCCTGGCTGGTGGCGGCCGCCGCGATGCTCGTCGCCGCCGCGCTGATGCTGATCGGCCGGCGACTGCTGCTGGCCCACCCCGCGGTGCGCGCCACCATGAGCCGCCAGCTAGGGAGCATCGCAACGAGCGCCGGCGAGTGAGGAGCGGACCGATCGTCGCAGGCGAAGCAACGGCACTGAGCGCCGCGTCGTCCTGAGCACCCCTCGGGTCACCCGCCGTGCGGCTCCCCGGGGTCCTGCTCGGTCGCGCGGCGGTCGTCGGCCGCCGGGGCCGAACCGCCGAACAGCGCCTCGACCACCGGCGCGGAGCCGTACAGCGCCTCCTTGTCGTGGTCGACGCCGGGCACCACGATCCGCCGGTGCGGAGCGTCCGGGTGCAGCGCACGCATCCGCTCGTGGAAGGCCTCGCCGCGGGCCAGCCGGTTGGGTCCCTGCAGGTTGGCCTCGCAGTCGGTGTCCAGGTTGCCGTTGTCCACGGTGTCCTCGGCGCCGTTCACGATCGTCACCCGGCGGGCGGTGTAGGTGGCCACCGCCTGCTCGGCGGTCAGCCGGGCGGCGTAGCCGGTGCGTTCGGCCAGGCCGTACTTGTACCTGTCGTAGTCCGCGCAGTCCGAAGCCTTGGGCTCGGCGAACCCCTCGCCGTCCTCGGCCGGGCGCGCCGCGTCGAGGTAGACGAACGACGACGGGTTGGCCGCCAGATAGTCGACCCTCACCCCGTCCAACGTGTCGGGGGCCTGCCCGAACACGGCGTAGCGCTGCGCGAACTGGCCACCCGCCGAGTGCCCCGCGACGGTGATCCGGCGCAGGCCGGCGAACCGCCGCCGGTCGGCGAGCATCGTCACGATCTCGTCCATCACCGCGAACGAACTCGGACCGCCCTTCGGCTTCAGCGCCGCGTCGCCCTGTTTCCAACCGTCGTCGTCCCAGACCGCCTCCCCGTCGGCCGGATCGTCCTCGTCCGACTTGAACTGTGGAGCCACCACCAGGGTGCGTCCGGCGACGCCGGCCTTCTCCACCGCCGCGGTCATCGCGGCGAACGCCGAGACCGGGTTTCGCCCGGTGCCGTGCAGGACCACCACCGCGTGGGTGACCGACTCGCTGCCGGACAGCGGGGCGTTGGCCAACACCGCCACGCTCGACCCGCTCGACCCGCCCAGGGTGATCCGCTGCTCGCAGTCCTCGCCGTCCTCGCCGCAGGTGGACGGCAACTCGGCCCGCACGGGGTAAATCCCGACCGGCCCGACCGGCCCGACCAGGCCGACCCCGAGAACCACCGCGGCGAAGCCGACGGGCACCACGGACGGCCGGGAACCGCGTCGCCGGGCCCGTCCCCATCGTCGATCCACCGACCGCACCTCCGACTACCCAACGCTATCAGAACGTGTTCACCACCCGATCGAGAGAGATTGCGATCGGTTCAATCTTGCACTGGGTAAGCTAACGCGACGGCCGGACGCCGTGGGGCGGAACGGTGAAACTCACAACCACCGGCTGACCGCCGATCTCGTGACGGTGCCCGGTGACACCGGTACCGGCGGTCCGTTCGAGCACGGGGCGCACATTCGCGCGCGTGATCTGTCACTGTGGTGGCGGGCACCCACCAACAGCCCAACCACCCGAGGAGGACAGACCGTGACCGCGCTGGCGGGTTCGTCATCGGACGGCGGAGGCTTGGCGGTGGTGGACGGTGACTCCCTCGGTGCGCGGAGCCTGGCCGAACTCGCCGTCCGCCGGTTGCGCGCGGAGATCATCAGCGGCGAGCTGGCCCCCGGCGAACGGCTGGTGGAGGAACACCTGACCCGCCGGTTCGGCACCAGCCGGGCTCCGCTGCGGGAGGCGCTGCGACTGCTGGGCGAGCAGGGCCTGGTCGAGCACCTGCCCCGCCGGGGTGTGCGGGTGACCGAGCTGTCGTCCCGCGATGTCGACGAGCTGTTCAGCCTGCGCGACATGTTGGAGCGATTTGCGATGGGGTTGGCGTTGGCCGGCGGCACCGGTCCGGATCCGGCCCGGATGCCCGAGCTGACCGCCGCGCTGTCCCAACTGGAGGACGCCACCCGCCGGGCGGACCCGATCGGCCGCGCGGAGGCCCACCGGCGTTTCCACCTGGCGCTGGTCGCGCTGGCCGGTCACCAGCACCTGCTGCGGGTGTACCAGCCAGTGGTGGTCAAGCTGCAGCTGTGCATGGCGACCAACCTGCGCCGGGAGGCGGAGCACAGCTCCCCGCTGGACAGCCTGCGCCGGCACCGGGTGCTCCACGACGCGGTGTCGGCCGGCAACCTGGACCTGGTGCTGGAGACGTTGTCCCGGCACGGCGCACGGACCTACCTCGACGGTGTGGCCCAGCCCGCACCGAACGACGGCCGGCACGACGGCCGGCCGGGACCGACGACCTGACACGCAAGGGTGATGCGGCAACCCGCTCTTAGGACTCACGACGAAGTAACGTAGGTTTTCGGGTCCGGGGACTTACCGTCTGTGCTATGGCGATCGATGGGCAGGTCGGGCAGTCGGTAGCGCGTAGGTATGCGGTGTTGCGTCCGTATCTGGACGAGCGGCAGCGCCGTC
>JAJCYC010000111.1 GCA_029263115.1 Pseudonocardia sp.
ACAACTCGGGGCCGGTGCCGCCGCGCAGCTCGACCTTCACCCCGGTGGCCGCCTCGAAGTCCTTGAACACCTTCTCGTCGCCGTAGTGCGAGCGACCGTTGTAGACCACCAGGGTGGGCGCGTACCGGATGCCGGCCGTACCCACCTCTGCGCCCGGGCCCGACTGCGCCTCCGGGCTCAACCCGCGATCGCCGCTGACCAGGACCACCGTGGCGAGTACCGCGAGCGCCACTCCGGCGACGACGAGCACGAGCAGCCACTGCCGCCTCAGCAGGGTCGAGATCATGCCGGACCTCCATGAAGAGCTTGCCGCAGGGAACGGACGACCCAGGGGCCGCGGAACGTTTCGACAGTCTTAGGTTAGCTTGTCCACACTATGACAGCGCGCTGTTCATAGTTGCTTCGAAGGTGACCAAACTGTTCGGAGGACGACGCTGCGGCGTGGTGGCCGCGTTCCCCAAGCGCGGCGGCACCGCAGCGTGATATCCCACGCCGAGTAGCGCCCGGTGGGGTCCGGAGTCGCCGGCGCGTAGCGGGTCGGCGTGGTCGCACCGCCGAGGATCAGCGCTACCGAGCCGATCGCCACCGTGGTGAACGCGACCGCGAACTGCGCCTGGCCTGTCAGGCCAAGCATCCAGGGCTGAGGCTTCCCTGACATGACTGCCCGAGCCTAAGGTGCGGCGGCCGCGATGTGCGCGAATCCGGCGCCGGTCAGGTTCACGTCCGCCCCGCCGACCGTCCGGCGGCGCCGGGTGAGGGTATAGGCGTTCGCCGCCAGGGGTGTAGTGAAGGCGTACACCTGGATATGCGGGTCGACCGGCTCAACGGTCGCCAGCCGCAGCACCGCGTGCGAGCGCGGGACCTGCCCGAACGCACCGCCGCGGCTGCTCGCCCAGCCGAGCCCGCGGGGTTCGTTCATCCCTGGCTCGTCCCACAGGATCGCGTACGCCGGGGGCTCGGTGATGCCGTCGACGATCGCCGGATGACGCTGGCAGGGGTACTCGAAGCTCAATTGCCAACCCATCGCCACCGGCGCGGCGGCGGGAAGCAGGTGCCTCAGCAACACCGTCCGGGACACCGATGGCGCGGTGACCGCGAGCCACCCGTGCACACCGGCGCTCTGGTCCTGAGCGGCGAGCCGCACGACCGCCGCGCCCTCCGGCGGGTTGAGCACGAGAGTCCGCCAGTACGGCGTCGGCGCCAGGTCGTCGAGGGGGTCGCCGCGCAGCGGCTGTCCGGCTGCATCCGCGTACTCGGCGGTGAGCAGGTTCGGCGCTCCGGCCAGCCCGGCGACCAGCACCGTCACCCGCGAGTCGTCCGGCAAGGGTCCGGGCAGCGCGTACCAGCCAGTGCGCAGGTCGCCGGTGTTCGCCTCGAGGTCGCCCCCATCAGGTGCGGCGAGACTCCCCCAGATCCGGCCGCTCAGCGACTCCACGCCGGGCGGGGGGCTACCTGCGTAGTACCCGTCTGCGACGAAGCCCGACCCTGTCGCGATGGTCCCGGGTAGCCGGCCGGCCGTGGCCGCTGTCCTGGCCTGCGGCGCCTCTGGCAACGGTCGCGCCGAACCGTGGTCGAGTACCCGCACCACCCCGGCCGGGCCGCATCCGGAGCCGGACGGGTTGGCGACCGTGCGGGCCCAGATCGACGACGAGGGCATGTCGCGCGCTGCGGCCCCGCCGAACGCCGCCAGCGGGTAGCAGATGCTGCCCACCAACGAGATCACGATCACCACCGGCACCGCCCACAGAACATCCGGCCGCCGGGCGACCCGCAGCCGGCCGGCCAAGAGCAGCAGGAGCGCCACCACACCGATCGCCAGCGCCCAGCCCACCGGACGGTCCAGCCGGAACCCGCCGGGCGTGGGCGGGAGGTCGGGCGAGGCCACCCCTTCCATCCACGCGTGCGACCACGCGTTCGGCCCCCGCCACGCCCGGGCGATCACCGCCGCGAACGGGACGGCCATCAGCAGGAGCGCCACCGCGGTCGACACCCACACGGGGACCAGCCGTGAGGGCGGAAGGAGCAACCGGCGGGTCAGGGAGACACCGAACGTGAGCATCAGGCCGAGGAAGAGCCCGCCCAACCCGGCGAGCGCCCCGAAGTGGTGAGTCCACTTCGAGGGGGTGAACGCGAACGAGCCGAGGGACAGCGCGGTCGCCGACCCGGCCAGCCACAACGGCACCGGCAGCGGCACGCGGCGGACGCGGGCAGCCACCGCAAGCACCACGAACCACACCAGGGCGACCAGACCGGCCAGCACCGCCGCGCGCTTGGCGAAGTTGCCCGACGAGTGCAGATCGCTGAGCAGGAACTCGTACCGGGTCAGTTCGTCACTCCACCCGTCCTGCACCAGCACCGCCGCCACCAGCGCCTGGCCACGCCGGAAGTCGCGCAGAGCGCCGTCGGCGAAGCCGAGAAGCGGGGCGACCATGGCCCCGGAGGCCACCGCGAAGGCCCGCCGCGCACTGTCGAGCAGCTGGCCGCGGCACCACACCACCGGCAGCAGCAGTGGCGTGCCGGCCACCAGCACCGCGATCACCGAGAACCCGGTGGGGTGGGCGGTGAATCCGGCCCCGGCCAGGGCGAACGCCGTCCAGGCGAGCGCCGGGCTCCGCCGCTGGGACGCTCGCAGCACCGCCAGGAGCACGGCCACCCCGAACAGCGCGACCGCGGGCTCCGGTCGCACCCCCATGCCGTAGGGCAGCCACCACGCGAGGTAGGCCACCGCGAGCCCCGCCGGCGCCGACACCTGCCTCGACGGGAGCCCCGCCAGGCACCGGCGTATCGCCAGCCAACCCAGCAGCCCGCAGAGCAGGGCGGGCAGTCGCTGGGTCACGGGCGCCATGCCGGCGAGCTGCTGCCACCACGACAGGCCCTGGTAGAGCCAGGTGAAGGGAACGAAGCTCTGGTCGTAGTGCATGTAGTAGTTGCCGACCTCGCCGTTGAGGGCGGCGTTGACCGACTGTGCGGAGAAATAGCCGTCGTCGTCCGTGGTCGGCGCGAGGAAGGTCCAGGCGACCAGGGTGGCCGCCACGACCAGGTCCGACACCGGACCGACGAGATGTACAGCGGCCCGCTGTCGCTCACCCGTCCACGGCAGCCGTCCCGAGGCGGGGGGCAACCTCTGACGTCGCGATCGACGGCCGCCGGCAGCTGCCGGAGCCCGCGCACGGACGAGCAGCGCGACGGTGGCGAGGAGGGCCGAGCAGAGCACGAGCGTGAGGGCCGACTTCACCGGGCTCGGGGAGCTGGTGAACTCGTCGTCCAGCCGCAGGCTCACCGCCAGACCGCCGGCGACCCCGGTGGGCAGCGCAGGCACTGAGGTGATCAGGGCGTCCACGTCGGGGAGCTGCTCGCCGTCGCCCCGGGCGAGCTCCGTGCCGTCGCGGCTGACCACGAGTTGTGCGCTGTTCGGCCCGGCGATCCAGCGGAGGTCTGGAGTGGGTGGGGTGATTCCCGGCACCGGTGTCGAACCGACCAGCACTTGCGGGGGCACGTAGCTGGGCAGTCCGGCGCTGCGTCCGGCCATCCGGTAGAGGCACGGGCCCTGGGGGACGGGCTCGTCAAGCAGCATCCGGCCCATCGCCTGGACCTGCACCCGCCCCGCCGACGCCCGGACCAACAAGCCGGTGGTCGCGGTACCCGGCCACTCCGGCAAGGTCGTGGCGAGCACGATGCCCTCGGTGGTGGCGCCGGCGAGTCGCAGGACGTCGCAGCTGAACCGCGCGTCCAGCGCGAGCGGCCGGTACGCGGTCAGAGCCAGCCGCGTCGACTCCGGCCGTGCCGGGTCGACCGGCCAGCTGGCGGTGGGCTCGTTCACCTCGACCGGGGCGAAGGGTAGGAGCAGCGCGCAGGCGACCACGATCAGCGCCGCGATCGCAGCCGGCTGGGAACTCGCCCTCGCGGCCGCCCGCGGGTCGGCGACCCCGGCCGGTAGCGCGCGCATGACCGCACTCTAAGGGGCGATTCGGCCGTCCCGGGTGGGCCGTACGCCTGATCACGTCCGGTCCGTCGCAGAGTCGTCGGGTGGTCCGCGCCGATGTGCACCGGGGACAAGCTGGACAACATCGCCGGTGGCAAAGCCGTCGCACCTGAACGCGGTCGTCGAGCTGTGCGAGCGGGTCGGCGCGGAGATCACCGACGTGACCGAGCGCATCGGGTACCACTGCCGCATCGGGCAGTCGTTCGGCCTGACCTTCAAGGCGGGTACCGACGACCTGCGGGACTCCCCGGCGCTCGCGGTAGCGGCGCTGCTGCGGCAGGCCGGCGCCGAGCTGTACGCCTACGAGCGGGGCGTCGGCTCGGGGCCCGCCGACGGGCTGACCGTGGTGGGCGACCGGTACGTCGCGGCGAAGGACTGCGACGGCATGGTGATGCTCACCGAGTGGCCGAAGTTCCGGTCGCTCGACTGGGGCCGGATGGCTGACCTCGTGCGGCAACCGATCGTGGTGAACCCCCGCAGCCCGCTCGACCGGGACAGGGCCTGCAGACCCGGACCGACCGCGGGTTCGACATCGAGGTGCAGCGGCAGATCCTGGAGCAGGCCCGGGCGGACATCCAGCTCAAGCAGCGCGAGCTGGAGAAGACCTTCAAACCCTCGTCCTACTCGGGCACGGTCGACGGGATCCACGGCCAGATCGGCCAGGTAATGCACGCCGCGCACAGCACCCCGCTGGTGCCCTCGGCCGTCGCCGGCGGCCCGGCCGGCGACAAGCCGATCACCCTCAAGGACGTCGACGCCCACGTGGTCGAAGTCGCCTACTCGGCGGCCGACGGGGCCAAGATCACCAGGGACCAGAGCGTCGAGGTGGCCTTCGACGAGGTGCCCGGCCTGGTCAGCCCGGCGCGGGTGGCCGACATCGTGGCCCCGGTGCCCGGAGCGAACGCCGGGTACAAGGTCACCGTGGTGCTCAACGAGGTCGACCCCCGGCTGGCCGACGGGATGGCGGCGCGGGTGAACGTCGCGGTCGAGAAGCTGGACAACGCGCTGGCGGTGCCGGCGTCGGCGGTCCGGGTCAACGGTCGCATCGGCACGGTCGCCATGCAGCTGCCGGACGGCACCGTGCGAGAGACCCCGGTGGAGCTGGGCATGATCGGCCAGAAGGCGATCGAGATCAAGTCCGGTATCGCCGCGGGCGATCTGGTCCGGGAGGAGCACGCCGGCTGAGCCGGCTGCGAGTCGATCTACGAACGGCCGGTGGGCCTGGTCACGCTAGCCCGCCGGCCGTTCCGGTCAGGGCATTCGTTCGATCACGGTGGTGGTCCGGGTCTCCGTCCGAGGTCGGCGGTCCGTGGCTGCGTCGACCTCCTCCGTGCTCTCCAACCCCACGCCGAGGTGGTGCATGGTGGTCGGCTCGCCGGGAGGACCTCGGTGAGGACCAGCTCCAGCGGCGGTTCGGCGATGGCGAAGTTGGCGGAACCTGGGGCGGCGCTTCGTGGGCTCGACCCCGAACAAGGACCGGTAGAATTCAACTGACCCCCTCCAGGTCGGAGACACACAAGGCCAGATGCACTCGAGACAAGTGGCCGCTTTCGATCTGATAGGACCTAACAATGACCGTGACTGACGTTTCGAGATGTGCCAGGGTAAATGAGTGTCTCATCAGCGGATGGACGTGGCCGAACTGAACGGGACGATCGCCGGTTACCAGTCGGTGGCGCGTGACCCGCTGTCCGAGCAGCACGCCGTGGAGCTGTCCCGGTTGTTCAAGGCCCTGGGTGATCCGGTGCGCCTGCGTCTGCTGTCGCTGATCGCGTCACACGACGGCGGCGAAGCATGCGTCTGCGAGCTGACGGGCGTGTTCGACCTGACCGGCGCGACGATCTCGCACCACCTCAAGGTGCTGCGCGAGGCGGGGTTGATCTCCGGCGAGCGGCGGGGCACATGGATCTACTACCGCGTCCATCCGGAAGTGCTCACCCGGCTCTCAGCCGTCCTACTGCCGTCGGCGGCGCCCGCCGGCGCCGCCGTTTGATCTGCCGATCGCGTACCTACGAGGCCATGTCGCGATGTGACGCCGGCGTCCGGCCGAGGTGCGCGGGGCGGTGAAGGTCAACGTGGTCGCGCTCGGGATCGTGGGGTGCATTGTGCTCGCGGTCACAGCGGGCGACATGAGGACCGAGCCACAACCGGCCAGGTCGGCCGTGGCGATCGGCCCGGGCGGCGCGGTGGCCACCGGCAGCCCGTACGCCTCGCGGGCCGCGATCGAGGTGCTGGATACCGGCGGGAACGCCGTCGATGCCGCAGTGGCCGCGGCGGCAACCCTCGGTGTGGTCGAACCGTTCTCGGCCGGGATCGGTGGTGGCGGTTACCTCGTCTACTTCGAAGCCCGCACGGGGACGGTGCACACCCTCGACGGACGCTCGAGCGCCCCCGCCGCGACCTCAACGGACACCCTGCTGGATAGGACCACGCGAACCCCGTTCTCGCTGGTCCGAGCGGCGAACTCGGCACTGTCGATCGGAGTCCCAGGCACCCCGGCCACCTGGGACCAGGCGCTGCGCAGCTGGGGCACGATACCGCTGGCCCGCGCGCTGGAGCCGGCCATCGAAGTGGCGGAGAACGGCTTCGTGATCAACCAGCAGTTCCGCGACGAGGCGGCGACCAACGAGCGAAGGTTCCGCACATTCGACTCGACGGCCGCACTGTTCCTGCCGCACGGACAGCTTCCGATGGTGGGCTCCCGGTTGCGCAACCCGGACCTCGCGGCGACCTACCGTCACCTCGCACGGCACGGGGCGCGCGCGTTCTACGAGGGCCCGCTGGCCGAGGACATCGCCACCGCCGTCCAGCGGCCGCCCCGCGCGGAGGACGCGGACCGGCGTGTCCAACCCGGCGTGATGCGCAGCACCGACCTCGCTGCGTACCTCGCGGTGGCGAGGGAGCCGACCCGCTCCCGGTATCGCGGACTCGACGTCTACGGCGTGGGCCCCTCGTCCTCAGGGGGTGCCACGGTCGGCGAGACGCTGAACATCCTGGACCGGCACCAGCTCGGCGCCGGCGACCGGGCGCAGGCCCTGCATCACTACCTCGAGGCATCGCGGCTGGCCTTCGCGGACCGCAACCGCTGGGTGGGCGACCCGGACTTCGCCCCGGTGCCGACCCGGGGTCTGCTCTCCGACGAGTTCGCCGACTACCGCGCCCGGCTGATCGGCCAGCACAGCGCGCTGAGCAGCCCGCTCGTCCCCGGAGACCCGAGCCGACCCTCAGCCGATCCGGCCGAACCGCGTCCCGGGCCGCAGCACGCCGATGCACGTGACGAGGGCACCTCCACCACCCATCTGGTCACGGCGGACCGCGACGGCAACGTGGTCGCTTACACGTTCACGATCGAGCAGGTCGGCGGGTCGGCGATCACCGTGCCGGGGCGGGGTTTCATCCTGAACAACGAGCTCATCGACTTCGACTTCTCCCCCCGCACTCCCGGCGTTCCGTCACCCAACCTGCCGGGTCCCGGGAAGAGACCGCGCAGCAGCATGTCGCCCACGATCGTGCTCCGGGACGGCAAGCCACTCCTGGCCCTGGGTTCGCCGGGTGGATCGAAGATCATCACTACCGTGGCGCAGACCCTGGTCAATCGCCTCGACCTGGGGATGACGCTGCCCGATGCGGTCGCCGCTCCCCGCGCCTCACAACGCGACTTCGAGGAGACCGATGCGGAGTCCGCATTCCTCCGGGCCCCGGAACGGCCCACGCTGGAACGCCTCGGCCACCGGTTCGCCCTCACCCCGAGTACGGTCGGCCGGGCCCCGACGATGGGTTCGGTGTCCGCGCTCGAGTTCCTTCCGGGTGGCCTCATCCAGGCCACCGCCGAGCCGACCCGAAGCGGGGGCGGTTCGGCGATGGTGGTCGCCCCGCCGAGTCCCTAGGTGGCTGGTGTCTTTCGCGTGGCGGTCGCCCGGTCCGGCGGCCTGATGCGGGAGGATCGGTGGGTGACGCTGGGGCGTGCTGATCATCAGGGTGATTTGTTCGACGAGGTGGCCCGGTTCTGTGAGGAGACGCTGC
>JAJCYC010000112.1 GCA_029263115.1 Pseudonocardia sp.
GTCGGCGGCGGGCGGGCGAGCTGGTTCGAACTGGCCCGTGCGGTGTTCGAGGAGCTCGGCGAGGACCCGGAGCGGGTGCGGCCGTGTTCCTCGGAGCGCTTCCCCCGCCCGGCGCCCCGGCCGGCCTGGTCGGTGCTGTCCGGTCGATCGTGGACGACGGCTGGTCTGCGGCAGATGTCGCATTGGCGGGAGCAACTCCGCTCGGCCTTTCAGGTGAACCGTTCGTCACTCGACACGCCATATCCGGTGAATCATGAGCAAGGTCACCCTGGCCGCTAGTCCGAGCGGGTGAACTACCCGCCGCATGTCGCCCGGGACACACCCGTCGGCGCACACCCTCGTTTCCTCTTGCATGGGACTCGAATGGGTTCTCCTGGGACTTCTTCTCAGTGTCGCGCTCTGGCTGGGCGTCGACGCGTGTCGGGAGTGCGAGCGACTGCACACCCGGCTGGCCAGTGTCGAGATCGACAGCCCGCGCACCGTCGAGGGTGAGCTGCTCGGCGGCATCTCGAACGACTGGTCCTACTGGCCGCTGACCACCTCGTCCGCCGACGACGCGCGGATCGGTCCCCGGCTCTAACCGCCCCCCGCCCGTGGTCGTCGACGACCACGGGCCCCGGATACGATCGCCCGGTGTACGGCGACGACCTGGCGGTGGTGACCGTCACTTACTCCCCGGGCGAGTCGCTCACCGCGTTCCTGGCCTCCTTGGACAAGGCGACCACCCGCCCGCACACGGTGCTGCTGGCCGACAACGGCTCGGTCGACGGGGCTCCCGAGCGGGCCGCCGGGCGGCCGGCCGTCGAGCTGCTGCGGATGGGCGAGAACCTCGGCTACGGCACCGCCGCGAACCGAGCGATCGCGGGCCTGGGCGCCGAGGTCGGCTGGGTCGTGGTGGCCAACCCGGACGTCGTCTGGCTGCCCGGGGCGCTCGACGAACTGCTCGCGGCCGGAGCGCGCACCCCGAGGGCCGGCGCGCTCGGACCGCTCATCCGGGACGCGGACGGCGCGGTCTACCCGTCCGCCCGGCTGGTCCCGTCGCTGGGCCGGGGCGTCGGGCACGCGGTGTTCGGCAGGGTGTGGCCGGCCAACCCGTGGACCCGGGCCTACCGGCAGTCCGAGAACGAGATCACCGAGCGGGACGCCGGCTGGCTGTCCGGGTCCTGCCTGCTGCTGCGCCGAGCCGCGTTCGACTCGGTCGCCGGATTCGACTCCCGCTACTTCATGTACTTCGAGGACGTCGACCTCGGCGAGCGGCTGACCCGGGCCGGCTGGCGCAACCGCTACGTACCGGGCGCAGAGGTGGTGCACACCGGCGGGCACGCGACCACGGCGAACCCGGGCATCTCCGCCCGGATGCTCGCCGAGCACCACCGCAGCGCCTACCGGTTCCTCGCCGACCGGCACCCCGGGCCGGCCTGGGCACCGCTGCGGCTGGCGTTGCGACTCGGTCTGGGGGCCCGCTCCCGGATGGCGATCCGGCGGGCCGGCCGCTGAGCACCGCTCGGTAGGCTGCCCCGCGGTCGACGCGGATCGTCATCGACCTCACGCCGCCGGTCCCGGCGGCGTCGATCTTTTGAGTGCTGGGGTATCGAGGAGCGCGGTGACGCTGCACGACGTGGACGCGGTGGTGCTGGTCGGCGGGCAGGGCACCCGGCTTCGGCCGCTCACCCTGTCCCGGGCCAAGCCGCTGCTGCCGACCGCCGGGGTCCCCTTCCTGGCCCACCTGCTCTCCCGGATCCGGATGGCCGGCGTGCGGCACGTGGTGCTCGGCACGTCCTACCTGGCCAGCACCTTCGCCGACGAGTTCGGTGACGGCTCCGCCCTGGGGCTGGAACTGGAGTACGTCACCGAGACCGAGCCGCTGGGCACCGGCGGCGGCATCCGCAACGTCGCCTCCCGGCTGCGCACCGACGACGTGCTGATCTTCAACGGTGACGTGCTGGCCGGTACCGACCTGACCGCCGTGGTCGACACCCACCGCCGCACGGACGCCGACGTGACACTGCACCTGGTGCGGGTGCCGGATCCCCGCGCGTTCGGCTGCGTGCCCACCGACGGGTCCGGGCGGGTGACGGCCTTCCTGGAGAAGACCGACGACCCGCCGACCGACCAGATCAACGCCGGGTGCTACGTCTTCCGCCGCTCGGTGCTGGAGTCCATCCCGACCGGGCGGCCGGTGTCGCTGGAACGCGAGACGTTCCCCGGCCTGCTGGCCGCCGGCGCGATGGTCGCCGGGCACGTCGACACCTCCTACTGGCGCGACTTCGGCTCCCCGGCCGACTTGGTGGCCGGTTCGGCCGACCTGGTGCGCGGGCTCGCGCCGTCGGCCGCCCTGCCCGGCCCGACCGGGGACGCGCTGATACTGCCCGGGGCCAAAGTGGCCGCCGAGGCGGTCCTGCTCGGTGGCAGCACGGTCGGCACCGGCTGCGAGGTGGGCGCCGGAGCGAGGCTGGACGGGGCACTGCTGTTCGACGGCGTGCTGGTGGAGCCCGGCGCGGTGGTCGAGCGCTCGGTGCTCGGCGCCGGGTCCCGGGTGCGGGCCGGCGCGGTGGTGTGCGACGCGGTGATCGGTGACCGCGCCGAGGTCGGCGAGAACTGCGAACTGCGCTCCGGCGCCCGGATCTGGCCCGACGTGATCCTGCCGGCCGGTGGGGTGCGGTTCTCGCCAGGCGGATGACCGGGCCGGCGGATACCGGGCCGGCGGATACCGACGCGGGCGGCGGTGCGCCCGGGGCCGAGCCGTTGGTCCGGCACTGGCTGCCGGACTTCCGGCTCGACCTGGTCGGTGTGCTGGCGCCGCTACGACGTGGCCGGGGCGACCCGACCATGCGGGTCGACGGCGGCCGGGTGTGGCGCACCGCGACCACTCCGGACGGCCCGGCCACCCTCGCGCTGCGGGTGTGTGACGGCGACGCCGTGCTGGCCCGCGCCTGGGGCCCCGGCGCGGAGGCGGTGCTCGACGGGGTGCCCGCGCTGCTCGGCGCGGACGACGACGACACCGGGTTCGAGGCCCACCATCCGCTGGTGGAGCAGGCCCGCCGGAACGTGCCCGCGCTGCGCCTGGGCTCGTCCGGGCGGGTATGGGATGTGCTGGTACCGGCCGTGCTGGAGCAGAAGGTCACCGGCGTCGAGGCTCGGCGCTCGTGGCGCGAGCTGTGCCACCGCTTCGGCGGGCCGGCGCCCGGCCCGGCCGGCGACCAGGGCATGCGGGTGCCGCCCACGCCGGCCGCGATCCGGTCGGTGCCGGACTGGGAATGGCACCGGGCCGGGGTGGACTCGGCCCGCCGGCGCGCGCTGCTGGCCGCCGCGACCGTCGCGCACCGGTTGGAGCCGGCCGCACGGCTGCGCGGAGTGGCCGGGCGCAACCTGCTGCGCGCGGTCCCGGGGATCGGGGTGTGGACCGCGGCCGAGGTGGCCCAGCGGGCCTGGGGCGACCCGGACGCGGTGAGTTTCGGCGACTTCCACATCCCGTCGGTGGTGGGCTGGGCGCTGCTCGGGCGGCCGCTGGACGACGCCGGCATGCTCGCGGTGCTGGCGCCCTACGCGCCGCAGCGGCAGCGGGCGGTGCGACTGATCGAGGCCTCCGGGTTCCGGCGGCCCCGCTTCGGGCCGCGGTTCTCCCCCCGGGACTACCGCACCATCTGAGGCCGCGGGAAACCGCTTCGTCCGGGTCGCCGACCTGGTGCCGGGGGTCGGGGGTCACGTTGCGGGTGAACGGCACCGCGCTGCTGTCCCGGGACCCGGAGCTGCGGGCGAGCTTCACAGTGCGTGGAGCCGAGCCGACGACGGTCATCGTGATCTCCACCACGGCCGTCTACGCCCAGTGCCCGAAGGCGCTGGTCCGGTCGCACCTGTGGGACGCCGGGCGGCATCGTGACCCGGCCGAGCTGCCTACGGTCGGGCAGATCACGTGGTGCGTCAGCGGCGACGGGTTCGACGGCGCTGCCTACGACCGCGCGGACCCCGAGCGGTCGCGCCGGACCCTGTACTGACAGGTGAGGGGGCGCCCCGGTGCCGCGAACGTGGTCGTACCCTGGGCCGGTGAAGGCGGTAGCGCTGGTCGGTGGGGTCGGAGGTGCCCGGTTCCTGCTCGGGCTGCGGGCGGCGCTGGGGGTACCGGCGGATCCGGCCGACGACCCCGGCCAACAGGTCACGGCCCTGGTCAACGTGGGTGACGACATCTGGTTGCACGGGCTGCGGGTGTGCCCCGACCTGGACACCTGCATGTACACCCTGGGCGGCGGGATCGATCGCGACCGGGGCTGGGGCCGGGCCGACGAGTCGTGGACGATCAAGCAGGAGCTGGCCGCGTATGGCGCCGAGCCGAGCTGGTTCGGCCTCGGCGACCGCGACATCGCCACCCACCTGGTGCGCACCCGCATGCTGCGCGCGGGCTACCCGCTCTCGGCGGTCACCGATGCGCTGTGCGCGCGGTGGAAGCCGGGGGTGCGGCTGCTGCCGGTCAGCGACGACCGGGTGGAGACCCACGTGATCGTCGACGAGCCGGCCGCCGACCAGCCCGGTGGCCAGCGGGCGCTGCACTTCCAGGAGTGGTGGGTGCGTCACCAGGGCCGGCTGCCGGCCCGCCGGTTCGCCTCGCTCGGGGCCGAGCAGGCCACCCCTGCTCCCGGGGTGCTCGCCGCGATCGCCGAGGCGGACGTGGTGTTGTTGGCCCCGTCCAACCCGGTGGTCAGCGTCGGCGCCATCCTGTCGGTGCCGGGTGTCCGGGACGCGCTGCGGGCCGGCCCGGCACCGGTGGTCGGGTTGTCGCCGATCGTGGGTGGGCGGCCGCTGCGCGGGATGGCCGACACCTGCCTGGACGCGATCGGGGTGGCCACCACCGCCGAGGCGGTCGGCCGGCACTACGGTGCCCGGTCCGGCGACGGTCTGCTCGACGGCTGGCTGGTGCACGAGACCGACCGGGCCGCCGTGCCGGGTGTGACCGTGCGCTCGGTGCCGCTGCTGATGACCGACCCGGAGGCGACGGCGAAGATGGTCCGGCACGCCTTCGAGGTCGCCGGTGTCTGAGCAGCTGGTTACCGGTTCGCCGCCGGGGGATCACGCCGCCCGCCGGTTGGAGCTGGTCGGGGTCACCGGCCTGCCGGAGTTCCGGCCCGGCGACGACCTTGCCGCCGAGCTCGTCGCCGCCTGCGCCCTGCGGGGACCGGAGCTGGTCGACGGCGACGTGCTGGTGGTGACCAGCAAGGTGGTCTCCAAGGTGGAGGGCCGGGTGGTCGGCGCCCCGGTCGACCCGGAGCGCCGCGACGCGCTGCGCCGCGAGCTGGTGGCCGCCGAGACCGAGCGGGTGCTCGCCCGCAAGGGGCGCACCCTGATCGTGGCGAACAAGATCGGCCTGGTGCAGGCCGCTGCCGGGGTGGACGCCTCCAACGTGGCGGCCGACGAGCTGGCGCTGCTGCCGGTCGACCCGGATGCCAGCGCCGCCCGGCTGCGGGCGGGCATCCGCGGACGCACCGGCCGCGACGTTGCGGTGGTGATCACCGACACGATGGGCCGCACCTGGCGGGTCGGGCAGACCGACGTGGCGATCGGCTCTGCCGGGTTGCCGGTGCTGCACCGCTACGCCGGGGCCCGGGACAGCCAGGGGAACGAGCTGGTGGTCACCGAGGTGGCCCTGGCCGACGAGGTCGCCGCGGCCGCCGACCTGGTCAAGGGCAAGCTCGGCGGGGTACCGGTGGCCGTGCTGCGGGGGCTGCTCGGGAGCGGCGGGGCCGGTGTTCTGGTCGACGACGGCTCGACCGCCGCGGACCTGGTGCGCCCGCTGGACGAGGACCTGTTCTGGCTGGGGACCGAGGAGGCACTGGCCCGGGGCCGCCGCGAGGCGGTGCCGGCGCGCCGCTCGGTGCGCGAGTTCTCCGCCGAGCCGGTCGATCCGGAGGCGCTCGGGCGGGCGGTGGCCGCCGCGCTGACCGCGCCGGCACCGCACCACACGACCCCGTTCCGGTTCGGCCGGGTGCGTGACCCGGCGCGCCGGGCGGCGCTGCTGGACGCGCTGGCCGCGCGCTGGCGGGCGGATCTGGCCGCCGACTGCCGCCCCGAGGCGGAGATCGCCCGCCGGGTCGCCCGCGGCGACATCCTGCGCCGGGCGCCGGAGCTGCTGCTGCCGTTCCTGGTCCCGGACGGTGCGCACGACTACCCCGACGACGCCCGCAACGCCGCCGAGGCGACCATGTTCACCGTGGCCGGCGGGGCGGCGGTCCAGGCGCTGCTGGTCGCGCTGGCCGCCGAGGGGTTGGGCTCCTGCTGGATCGGCTCGACGATCTTCGCGCCCGACACCGCGCGCTCGGTGCTCGGCCTGCCCGCGCATTGGCGGCCGCTCGGCGCGGTCGCGGTGGGCCACCCGCTGCGGCCACCGCCCTCTCGGCCGGCCCCCGGTCCGGGGTCCGGGCTGCTGGAGTGGTGAGCACCGACTCGGCCACCCGGGAACTGGCCGTCTGGGCGGCGCCGGGCCCGGCCCAGCGCGCGCTGCGCGAGGCGTTCCTGGGCTTCCTGGCCGCGCGCCCGGACGACGCCTGTCGGCGCTCCTGCGAGCCGGGGCACCTCACCGCGTCCGCGTTGGTGCTCGACCACACCGGCCGGCGGGTGCTGCTGACGCTGCACCCCCGGGTGGGCCGGTGGATCCAGCTCGGCGGGCACTGCGAGCCCGGTGACGACACGCTGGCCGCCGCGGCCCTGCGCGAGGCGCGGGAGGAGTCCGGCATCGACGGCCTGACTCTCGATCCTGACCCGCTGCACCTGGACGTGCACCCGATCACCTGCTCGCTGGGCCGGCCGACCCGCCACCTCGACGTCCGGTTCCTGGCCCGGGCCCCGGCCGGGGCCCGGGCCAGGATCAGCGCCGAATCCTGCGATCTGCGGTGGTGGCCGGCGGATGCGCCGCCGGACGGGGTGGTCGAGGACACCGTCGGCGAGTTGATCCGACTCGCCGGGATCCGGGTCGACCGAGAGCAGCGCCGGCGGAACGAGCATCGGAACCGCGGGTGATCGATAGGTGGTCCCGGTCAATTCGGTGAAATTGCCGACACATTCTTACCGCGGTGCACAGAGGGGCGCCGAATGATCGCGGCAGGCCTCCGCAGAGCCACGGTCGTTCCAAGATCGACTGGGGTGAGGCTGGGTGACGTGACGATCTTGTCTGCGGTGGTTTGGTGATCTTCGGCGTGTCGCGACGGTAAGGCGAACGAAGCTCCGGTAGGACGAGCGGTCCTCTCACAGACTTC
>JAJCYC010000113.1 GCA_029263115.1 Pseudonocardia sp.
CTGTGGGTCTGCGGGGCTCTCGGGGGGCTGGGGGTTCCCCCGCCGGGGTCTGCGGCCCCCACGACGGCGACCCGCGCCACCGCGGTCCCTACACCGCGGCCAACTCGGTGCTGCGCGCGCTCGTGCCGGCGGTGCTCGACCGCTGGCCGGAGCTGGCGCGGCGGCACGACATCGAGATCCTCAACGCCGCCCCCGAGCTCGGCTCGCTGCTGGAGAACCGGCGGCCCACCCTGACCTCGGAGGCGCCGCCGGACAGCCGCACCCGGTTCTACCCGCACGACCGGGTGATCTGGCTCGGCCACGGGCTGACCGACCTGGTGCTGGCACACGCCGCGCGGCTCGGCGGCGGACAGACCCTGCTGATCACCGACGTCGACCGGCTCGACCACACCGACAATGTGTGGCTGGCCGGGCTGGTGCGCCGCGCCGACCCCGCCGTGCTGCGGCTGGTGCTGACCTCGGCGTCGACGGGCGTGGCCGAGCCGCTGAGCGGTCAGCTGGCCGCGCCTGCCGTGGTGGGGGTCTCCGCCGCCCGGAACCGGCACGGTGCGGTCGCCGACCCCGGTGACGCGCGGCGGTACGTCCGGGAGCTGTGCCTGACCGGGCACCCCGCGCACCGGGCGGCCTACGAGTCGCTGACCCCGGCCCGGCGGGCCCGACTGCACGACGCCGAGGCCGACCGGTTGGCCGGGCGCGCCGCCCTCGCCGAAGGGGGCGAGCGGTCGCTGCTGCTGGGCGCGATCCCGTTCCACCGCGAGCGCGGCAGCGACCGGGCGGCGGCGGTGACCGCGCTGGCCGACGCGCAGGCGCACTGCCTGCTGCGTGGGTTCTACGAGCAGGTGGTCGCGCTGGGTCGCCGCGTGCTCGCCCTGGTCGACTGGGCCGGCGACCCCGAGCAGGCGTGGCTGGCCACGGTCAAGATGACCATCGCGCACCAGGCGATGGCGCAGCCGGACGAGGCGATGGCGCTGTTCGACGACGCGTGCGCGCACAGCGCCGACCCGAGCGTGCACATGCAGTCCGCGTACGGGCGCGCGATGGTCTACACCCGGTACTACGAGCAGGACCGCCGCGACCTGCACAAGGCGAAGGGCCTGGTCAACACTGCCGTCGCGCTCGCGTCGATGAGCCCGGCGCCGCAGCGGCGGGCCTACAACCGCACGTTCAACGAGAACGGGCTGGCGCTGATCGAGATGCACCTGGGCAACACCGGGGAGGCGGTCCGGCTGATCGAATCCGGCATCGCCCGGCTGGACGCCGAGGTCGAGGACAGCAGGGCCCTGCTGCACCACTCGGTGCTGCGCTACAACTACGCCCAGCTGATCGCCCGGGTGGCCGGCCCGGAGCGCGCCGTCGAAGAGTACACCAAGGTCATCGCGGGCGACCCGCACCATCCCGACTACTACTTCGAGCGGGCCGGCCTGCTGGAGCGGCTGGGCCGCCACGACGAGGCGGTCGCCGACTACACCAGCGCCATCCAGGTGGCCCCGCCCTACCCCGAACCGCACTACAACCGCGGTGACCTGCTGGCCCGCGCCGGCGACCTGGAGGCGGCGTGCGCGGACTTCTCCCGGGTGCTGGAGTTGTCCCCGACGTTCGTCGACGCCTACGTCAACCGGGCCGGGCTGCTGCTGGAGCTGGGCCGGGCGGGCGACGCCGAGCGCGACGTCGAGGCCGGTCTGGCGCTGGAACCGGGCAACGCGCACCTGCTGTGCCTGCGCGGCCTGCTGCACCTCGAACACGGCCGTCCGGCCGACGCGCGGGTGGCGCTGGAGGCCGCGGTCGCCGTGGACGACCAGCTCGCCGGCGGCTGGGCGAACCTCGGCGCGGTGCTGTTCGAGCTCGGCGACACCGGACCCGCGCGCCGCTGCCTGGAACGCTCGCTCGCCCTGGCCGAGGACCCCGTGGTGCGCGACAACCTGGCTCTGGCCGTCGCTTCGTGAGTGCGCAGTGCGGCTCCGGCTGCACTGCGCACTCACGGACGGCGCGCCGACGCCGCAACATCGAACGCATGTTCTACGGTGACCGGCGTGACCGGAGCGCCACAGCTGTCCTTTTTCTCCGCCGAGGCGAGCGACGCCGCGCTGGCCGACCTCGCCGGGATGCTGTGCGCGCCGGGGCAGCTGGCGCGGTTCGGGGCCAGCGGCACCGCCCGGCTGTCGCTGGTGCTCGACGACCCGGCCCGCGCGCCCGCGCTGCGCGCCGAGGCGTCCGCCCGGGAGGTCGACCTGGAGCTCACCGTAGCGGCGTCCGGGTCGTCCGCACTGCGCACCGCGTTCCGCCGTGACCTGGTGGAACTCGCCGAGCGGTGGACCCGCGGCGCGGTGAAGGCGGTGCCCGAGGGGTTCGTGCTGGACGGGGCCACCCTGCGGATGTGGGTGCTCGCCGCGGGTGTCCCGGACCGCCGCTCCGGGTACCTGCTTGGGCTCGACCCGCACGCCCCGCAGACCCACGTGCCGCTGGTCGCCGCGGTCACCGCGCTGGGTCTGCCGGTGCTGCGGCTGGGCCCGCGCGGCGGTGGCCCGGCGCTGCGGATCGCCGGCGTGCGGGCCCGCCGGCGGCTGGCCGAACTGGTCGGCCCGGCGCCCGACTCGGCGGTCACTCGATGTTGGCCGGCTTGACGACCTGGTTACGCTCCCGTTTCGTCGCCGGCTGGTGGGTGACAGCTCACGTGCGCCGGCCGCCCCGGATGTGTCAGTCTGGCGGGTGCTGCCTGGCGAGGGGGGCGGTGGACCGGGTGCGCGGGGCGTATCCGGCGCGGTATTCGAGAAGGGGAATGGACTCAAGGTGGCAGCGGGAAGACCCAGTACGGCACGCAAGCGGTCGGCATCCGGCGCACAGGCCGGCGCGGCCGACGGCACCGGGGCGGACGGCACCGGGGCGAACGGCACCGGGGTGAACGGCGCGGTGCGCCGGCTGGTCATCGTCGAGTCGCCCGCGAAGGCACGCAAGATCGCCTCCTACCTGGGTTCGAACTACGTCGTCGAGTCCTCCCGTGGCCACATCCGGGACCTCCCGCGCGGCGCCGCCGACGTGCCGGCGAAGTACAAGGGCGAGTCCTGGGCCCGGCTCGGCGTCGACGTGGACAACTCCTTCGAGGCGCTCTACGTGGTCAGCCCGGAGAAGAAGAGCACGGTCACCGAACTGAAGGACGCACTGAAGAACGTCGACGAGCTGCTGCTCGCGACGGATGGTGACCGCGAGGGCGAGGCGATCGCCTGGCACCTGCTGGAGACGCTCAAGCCGAAGGTCCCGGTCAGCCGGATGGTCTTCCACGAGATCACCGAGCAGGCGATCCTGGCCGCCGCCGCCAGCCCCCGCGAGCTGGACCAGGACCTGGTCGACGCGCAGGAGACCCGCCGGATCCTCGACCGCCTCTACGGCTACGAGGTCTCCCCGGTGCTGTGGAAGAAGGTCATGCCGAAGCTCTCGGCGGGCCGGGTGCAGTCCGTCGCGACGCGGATCATCGTGCAGCGCGAGCGGGAGCGGATGGCGTTCGTCTCCGCCGGCTACTGGGACATCGCGGCCAAGCTCGACGCCGGCGCGGACGCCGATCCAACTGCGGGGCCACGCTCCTTCGGGGCCAAGCTGACCGCCGTGGACGGCACCAAGGTCGCCACCGGTCGTGACTTCGGGCCGGACGGCCGGCTGAAGGGCAACTCGCTGGTGCTGGACCAGGCCTCCGCCGGTCGGCTGGCCGAGGCACTGGAAGGCCGGGACTTCACCGTCGAGTCGGTCGAGTCGAAGCCCTACACCCGCAAGCCGTACGCGCCGTTCATGACCTCGACGCTGCAGCAGGAGGCCGGCCGCAAGCTGCGGTTCTCCTCCGAGCGCACCATGCGCTCCGCGCAGCGGCTGTACGAGAACGGCTACATCACCTACATGCGTACCGACTCCACGACGTTGTCGGAGACGGCGATCAACGCGGCCCGCAACCAGGCCCGCGAGCTCTACGGCGACGCCTACGTGCCGGAGAAGTCCCGCCAGTACACCCGCAAGGTGAAGAACGCCCAGGAGGCGCACGAGGCGATCCGGCCGGCGGGGGAGAGCTTCCGCACACCAGGTGACATCGCCCATGAGGTGGACGGCGACGACTTCCGGCTCTACGAGCTGATCTGGCAGCGCACGGTGGCCTCTCAGATGGCCGACGCGCGGGGCACCACGGTCAGCGTGCGGATCGCCGGCCAGGCCGCCACCGGCGAGGAGTGCACCTTCTCCTCCTCCGGGCGCACCATCACCTTCGCCGGGTTCCTCAAGGCCTACGTGGAGACCGTCGACGAGCAGGCCGGCGGCGAGGCCGACGACGCGGAGTCCCGGTTGCCGCAGCTGACCGAGGGCCAGTCGCTGATCCCCGAGCAGCTGACCCCGGAGGGCCACTCCACCAACCCGCCGGCGCGCTACTCCGAGCCCAGCCTGATCAAGGCGTTGGAGGAGCTGGGCATCGGCCGCCCGTCCACCTACACCAGCATCATCAAGACCATCCAGGACCGCGGCTACGTGTGGAAGAAGGGCAGCGCCCTGGTGCCGTCCTGGGTGGCGTTCG
>JAJCYC010000114.1 GCA_029263115.1 Pseudonocardia sp.
CAAGGAGCAGCTGATGGCGCCGTTGCTGCCCGGCATGGATTCGCCGCCGCACCCGATGCTCCTCGGTCAGGACGAGCAGGACTACTACGTGCAGGCCCCCGGCCTGGCCCGGGACCCGAAGGTGGCCGACCAGGTGGGGGAGCAGGTCAGGTGACGCATTTCCTGGCCCAGGTGGCCTCCGACACCGCCGCCAACGGCGGCCCGGTATCGCTCGGCGAGGCCATCGCGTTCTGGGTGCTCGCACCGGTCGCGCTGGCCGGGGCACTCGGCATGGTCTTCGCCCGCAACGCGGTGCATTCCGCGCTGTGGCTGGTGCTCACCATGTTGTCCCTGGGCGCGCTCTACATGGCCCAGCAGGCGGCCTTCCTCGGCTTCGTGCAGATCATCGTCTACACCGGCGCGGTGATGATGCTGTTCCTGTTCGTCCTGATGCTGGTCGGCCGGGACAGCTCCGACTCGGTGGTGGAGGTGCTGCGCGGCCAGCGGTTGGCCGCGGCGGTGCTCGGCGTCGGCTTCGCGGCCCTGCTGGTCGGGTCGCTGTTCCGGGCGCTGGCCGAGGTCACCCCGGTCGGGCTGGGCGAGGCCAACTCGGTACCCGGCGGCAACGTGGGCGGCCTGGGCCGGCTCATCTTCACCCAGTACCTGTTCTCCTTCGAGCTCACCTCCGCACTGCTGATCACCGCCGCGCTCGGCGCGATGCTGCTGGCGTTCTCCCAGTCGCGCAACGCCGCGAAGAAGACCCAGCGGGAGACGGTGGTCGCCCGGCTGCGCGGCGAGCACGCCCGGATCTCGCCGCTGCCCGGGCCCGGAGTGTTCGCCACCGCGAACTCGGTGGCCACCCCGGCGCTGCTGCCCGACGGCTCGGTCGCCCCGGAGTCGCTCTCGGAGATCATCGAGACAGTGCCGGTCACCCCGACCACGGAGCTGGCCCCGTTGGACGCGCACGCGCTCACCGGACCACCGGCCGAGCGCCGGGCACCCGACCCCGGAACGGATGCCACCCCGGGCACCGGCACCGCGCCGGACCAGGAGGCCGGCCAGTGAGCCCGACCAACTACCTGCTGCTGTCCGCGCTGCTGTTCACCGTCGGCGCGGTGGGTGTGCTGGTCCGCCGCAACGCCATCGTGGTGTTCATGTGCATCGAGCTGATGCTCAATGCGGTCAACCTCACGCTGGTCACCTTCTCCCGGATCAACGGCACCCTGGACGGCCAGGTGATGGCCTTCTTCGTGATGGTGGTGGCCGCCGCCGAGGTCGTGGTCGGGCTGGCGATCATCATGTCCATCTTCCGCACCCGACGTTCGTCCTCCGTGGACGACGCCAACCTGCTCAAGTATTAGGAGAGACAGGTGTTGAGCTCCCCTACGGCTCTCCTGGTCGCCGCGCAGGCCGCCGAGGTCGCCCCGGCCAGCGGTGCCGGCGCGCTGGCCTGGCTGCTGTTCGCGTTGCCCGCCTTCGGCGCCGCCGTGCTGTTCCTGGCCGGCCGGCGTGCCGACGGCTGGGGCCACCTGCTCGGCTGCGCCACGGTGGTCGGCGCCTTCGTGCTCGGCCTGGTGCTGTTCACCCAGGCGCTGGGTGCCGGGCCCGAGCAGCGCACCACCGAGCTGTCGCTGTTCACCTGGATCCCGGTCGGCGCGCTGGACGTGGACTTCGGCCTGCGGCTCGACCCGCTCTCGCTGACCTTCGTGCTGCTGATCACCGGTGTCGGCTCGCTGATCCACATCTACTCGATCGGCTACATGAGCCACGACCCGGGCCGGCGGCGGTTCTTCGCCCAGCTGAACCTGTTCGTCGCGGCGATGCTGATCCTGGTGCTGGGCAACAACTTCGTCATGCTCTACCTGGGCTGGGAGGGTGTCGGCCTGGCGTCCTACCTGCTCATCGGCTTCTACCAGGACCGGCCCTCGGCGGCGACCGCGGCGAAGAAGGCGTTCCTGATGAACCGGGTCGGCGACGTCGGCCTGGCGCTGGCGATCTTCCTGCTGTGGACCAACCTCGGCACCGTGCAGTACAGCGAGGTGTTCGCATCGATCGGGCAGCTCTCGCCGGGCATCGTGCTCGCGGTCTGCGTGCTGCTGCTGCTGGGCGCCTGCGGCAAGTCCGGTCAGTTCCCCCTGCAGGCCTGGCTGCCCGACGCGATGGAGGGCCCCACCCCGGTCTCCGCGCTGATCCACGCCGCGACGATGGTCACCGCCGGGGTGTACCTGGTGGCCCGGTGCAACCCGATCTACGACGTCAGCGCCGACGGCCGGTTGATCGTCACCCTGGTCGGCGTGGTCACGCTGCTCCTCGGGGCGATCATCGGCTGCGCCTACGACGACATCAAGAAGGTGCTGGCGTACTCCACGGTCAGCCAGATCGGCTACATGATGCTGGCCGTCGGCCTGGGCCCGGCCGGCTACGCGCTGGGCATCTTCCACCTGCTGACCCACGGCTTCTTCAAGGCCGGGCTGTTCCTCGGCGCCGGTTCGGTGATGCACGGGATGAACGACACCGTGGACATGCGGCACTACGGCGGGCTGCGCAAGCACATGCCGGTCACCTTCTACACCTTCGCCCTGGGCTACCTGGCGCTGATCGGGTTCCCGCTGCTGTCCGGCTACTACTCCAAGGACGCCATCATCGAGGCGGCGGCGGCCCAGCCGGGTTGGCGTGGCCTGGTGATGGGCGGCGCGGCGATGCTGGCCGCCGGTCTGACCGCGTTCTACATGACCCGGCTGATGCTGATGACGTTCTTCGGCCAGGAGCGCTGGAAGGACCTGCGCTCGACCCATGTCACAGCGGACGGCTCGGTCGAAGAGCGTGCGTACCACCCGCACGAGTCGCCGGCGGTGATGACCGGGCCGATGATCGTGCTCGCGCTCGGCTCGATCGGCGCCGGTTTCCTGCTGTCGGCCAACGACCGGCTGGTCGCCTGGCTGGCCCCGACCCTGGGTGAGCTGCAGGAGGCCGACACCGGGATCATCGGGCACTCGGCGGCGGTCGCCGGCACCCTGACCCTGTCCGCGCTCGGCGTGGTGGTCGGCTACCTGGTGGTGGGTCGCCGACCGACCCCGGTGCGCCGGCCAGAGCCCGTGTCGCTGCCGGTGCGCGCGGCCCGCAAGGACCTCTACGCCAACTCGATCAACGAGACGCTGCTGGCCCGGCCCGGTACCTGGTTGTGCCGGATGCTGGTCTACGTCGACAACAAGGGCGTCGACGGGCTGGTCAACGGCACCGCCGCGCTGCTCGGTGGCAGCTCCGGGCGGTTGCGCCGGCTGCAGACCGGGTTCGTCCGCTCCTACGCGATGAGCATGCTCGGCGGCACGGTCCTGCTGGTCGCGGCGTTGCTCGCGGTCCGCTTCGGGACCCAGTCGTGATCGCCCCAGTCCCCACCCTCTTCGCATACCCGGCCTGTTCGTCGCACAGGTTGCGCGGTATGCGAAATGCACGCCCGGTATGCGAAGTCGGGGAGAGGTAGACCCGTGAACGTGTCTCAGAACCATCTGCTGCTGGTGCTGATCCTGGTGCCGCTGTTGGGCTCCGTCGGGGTCGTGGCGCTGCGCGCCAACCCGGGCACCGCCAAGCTGGCCGCCCTCGGCGTCGCGCTGGTCGAACTGGTGCTCACCGCGGTGACCTGGTTCTCCTACTCGGTGTCGGCCGCCGCCGGCGGCACCCGGTTCCAGCTGGTCTTCGACGTGCCGTGGATTCCGGCGTTCGGCACCCGGATCACCCTCGGGGTGGACGGCATCGCGCTGGTGATGATCGCGCTGACCGCGGTGCTGGTGCCGATCGTCATGGGTTCCTCGTGGGCCGACAAGCTCCCCGAGGGACGCACCGCCGCCGGGTTCTACGCGCTGCTGCTGGCCACCCAGTCCACGCTGGTCGGGGTGTTCGCGGCCACCGACGTCTTCCTGTTCTACGTGTTCTTCGAGGCGATGCTGATCCCGATGTACTTCCTCATCGGCCGCTTCGGCGGTGCCGATGTTCGTTCCGCTGACGCTTCGCTCAGCCCGAAGCGGCAGTACGCGGCGGTCAAGTTCTTCCTGTACTCGCTGCTCGGCGGCCTGATCATGCTCGGTTCGGTGATCGGGCTGTACGTGGTCAGCGCCGACCGGCTGCCGGGCGGGGGCACCTTCGCCTGGGCCGACCTGCAGGCGATGGCGGCGACCGTGCCGGAGTCGGTGCAGATCTGGTTGTTCCTCGGGTTCTTCGTGGCTTTCGCGATCAAGGCGCCGCTGGTGCCGCTGCACACCTGGCTGCCCGACGCCGGTGCCGAGGCGCCGATCGGCGCGGGCGTGCTGCTGGTCGGGGTGCTGGACAAGGTGGCCACCTTCGGCTTCCTGCGCTACTGTCTGCCGCTCTTCCCGGCCGCGTCGAAGTCGCTGGCACCGCTGGTGCTGGTGCTCGCGGTGGTCGGCATCATCTACGCGGCGCTGCTCGCGGTCGGCCAGGACGACATGAAGCGCTTCGTCTCCTACACCTCGGTCGCGCACTTCGGCTTCATCGCGCTGGGCATCTTCGCGTTCTCCACCCAGGCGTTCTCCGGCGCGGTGCTCTACATGGTCAACCACGGCATCACCACCGGCATGCTGTTCATCGCGGTCGGCATGGTGATCGCCCGCGGCGGCTCCCGGCTGGTCTCCGACTACGGCGGGCTGTCGGCGGTGACGCCGGCGCTGGCCGGGGCGTTCCTGATCTCCGGGCTGGCCTCGCTGGCGCTGCCGGGCACCAACTCGTTCGTCAGCGAGTTCCTGGTGCTGATCGGCTCCTACCCGCGCGAGCCGGTGTACACGATCATCGCCACGGTCGGCATCATCTTCGCCGCGCTGTACGTGCTGTGGGTCTACCAACGGGTGTTCCAGGGCCCGCTGCGCGGCAACGCGGTGATGGCCTCGGTGTCCGGGCCGGGCTCCGTGCAGTCGCCCACCGCGGCGCTCACCGGGACCGGGCGGGCGAAGAGCAGCTTCACCGACCTGGACCCCCGGGAGGTCGCGGTGCTGGCGCCGCTGGTGGCGTTGGTGTTCCTGCTCGGGTTCTTCCCCGGACCGGTGCTCGACGTGATCAACCCCTCGGTCGTCTCGACCATGCAGGAGGTCGGCCTGGCCGACCCCGTTCAAGGAGTGGCCCGATGACAGGGTTGGTGCTGGCGCAGGGGGCCCCGATCACGGCGCCCGAGGTGGCGTACTTCGCCATCTCCCCGCTGCTGGTGGTGCTCGGCGCGGCGTGCGCCGGGGTGCTGGTGGAGGCCTTCGTGCCGCGCCACCAGCGCTGGGCCGCCCAGGTAGGGCTGACCCTGCTGGCGCTGGTCACCGCCGGTGTGCTGCTGGTGGCCTACGCCCGCGGCGGCGCACCGGCGGCTACCACGCTGGCCGGCGCGATCTCCGTCGACTCACCGACGCTGTTCCTGTGGGGCACCCTGCTGGGGCTCACGGTGGCCGGCGTGCTGCTGATCGCCGACCGCTCGGTGGAGCCCGGTGGCGCGTTCGTCACCGACGCCGCCGCCGGCGGCTCGGGCCGGTCCGGGCCGGTGGGCACCGTGCAGGACCGGATCACCGCCGGACGCACCGGCATGCAGACCGAGGTGTTGCCGCTGACGCTGTTCGCGCTCGGCGGGATGATGACGTTCTGCGCGGCGAACGACCTGCTCACGATGTTCGTCGCGCTCGAGGTGCTCAGCCTGCCGCTCTACCTGATGTGCGGCCTGGCCCGGCGTCGGCGTCTGCTGTCCCAGGAGGCGGCGGTCAAGTACTTCCTGCTCGGGGCGTTCGCCTCGGCGTTCTTCCTCTACGGCGTCGCGCTGCTCTACGGCTACGCCGGGTCGGTGCGCCTGGCCGACATCGCCGGCGCCTCGGTCGCCTCGCAGCGCTCGGACACCCTGCTGTTCGGCGGGCTGGCCCTGCTGGTGGTGGGGCTGCTGTTCAAGGCGGCGGTCGGGCCGTTCCACACCTGGACCCCGGACGTCTACCAGGGTGCTCCGACACCGGTCACCGCGTTCATGTCGGCGGCCACCAAGGTCGCCGCGTTCGGCGCGATCCTGCGGGTGCTCACGGTCGCCTTCGGCGACAGCCGCTGGGAGTGGCGCGGGGTGCTCTGGGCGGTGGCCATCGCGTCCATGGTGATCGGCGCGGTGATCGGGCTGACCCAGACCGACGTGAAGCGGATGGTCGCCTACTCCTCCATCGCGCACGCCGGGTTCATCCTGATCGGCGCGATCGCGATCACCGAGCAGGGCTTGTCCGGGACGATGTTCTACCTGCTCAGCTACGGGTTCACCTCGCTCGCGGTGTTCGGGGTGATCAGCCTGGTGCGCGACGCGGACGGGGAGGCCACCCACCTGTCCCAGTGGGCCGGCCTGGCCAAGCGGTCGCCGCTGGTCGCCGGGGTGATGACCTTCCTGCTGCTCGCGCTCGCCGGGATCCCGCTGACCAGCGGGTTCACCGGCAAGTTCGCGGTGTTCTCGGCGGCCCTGGCCGACGGGATGGCACCGCTGGTGGTCGTCGCGCTGATCGCCAGCGCGGTGGCCGCGTTCTTCTACCTGCGGGTGATCGTGCTGATGTACTTCAGCGAGCCCGCCCCGGACGGCCCGACCGTCACCGTCCCCGGCGCGTTCACCACGGCCGCGATCACGCTCGGAGTGTTGATCACCCTGCTGCTGGGGGTGGCGCCCACCCTGGCCTTGTCGTGGGCCGCCGGCGGACCCTTCGTAAGCTGACGGCGTGCAGGGGAACGGCATACAGCAGATCGCCGGCGTGCAGTTTCTGGACCGGGAACTCGCGCGGGTCATCGAACAGGGCCTGGTGGACGTCGAGGACGTGCTGCACCGCGAGGTGCGGGGCGACTACGAGTTCGTCACCGAGACGTCGTTGCACCTGATCGACGCGGGAGGCAAACGGTTCCGGCCACTGTTCACCCTTCTCGCCGGCCAGGTCGGGCCCCGGGCCGGCTCGCCCGACCTGGTCACCGCGGCGGCCGTGGTGGAGTTGATCCACCTGGCCACGCTCTACCACGACGACGTGATGGACTCCGCCACCATGCGCCGGGGGGCGAAGAGCGCGAACGCCCGCTGGGACAACTCGGTCGCCATCCTCACCGGCGACTACCTGTTCGCGCACGCGTCCCGGCTGGTCGCCGACCTGGGGCCGGGTGCGGTGCGGATCATCGCCGACACCTTCGCCGCGCTGGTCACCGGCCAGATGCGCGAGACCCGGGGGCCGAGGGCAGGCGAGGATCCGGTGGCCCACTACCTCACGGTGGTGGCCGAGAAGACCGGGTCGCTGATCGCCACCTCCGGGCGGTACGGCGCGATGTTCGCCGGTTGCCCGCCCGAGCAGGTCACCGCGCTGCGCCGGTTCGGCGAGATCATCGGGTCGGCGTTCCAGGTCTCCGACGACGTCATCGACATTGCCTCGGAGACCGAGACCTCCGGCAAGACACCGGGCACCGACCTGCGCGAGGGCGTCCCGACCCTGCCGATGCTCTACGCCATGCAGGGCTCGGGAGTGGGTGCCGCCAGGCTGCGGGAGTTGCTCGCCGCGCCGCTCACCGACGACGACCTGGTCGACGAGGCGCTCGGGCTGCTGCGCTCGGGCGACGGGATCGACCGGTCGCGGGAGACGCTGGGCGAGCAGGCGCGGGCGGCCCGTGCGGAGCTCGCCCTGTTGCCGGAGTGCCCGGCACGCGATGCGCTGGCCTCGCTCACCGAGTTCGTGGTTCGACGTACCGGTTAGCGGATCGCCACGGCGGCGGCTGCGCCTGAGCTGGACCGCAGGCCGGCGTCGGATACCGGCCCGGGGCCCATCGCGACGCCTGTGCGGCACGCCCCGGAGGCGGGCGAGCCCGAGCCTGACGACGTGCGGTCAGCGGCGTCCGACTCGGCGCTGGCCGGGCTGGATTCGAGTCTGCTGCTCGTCCCGCCGGTAGCCCCTCGGCCGGCCCTGCCGGCTGACCCGGTGCCGGCCGCTCCGGAGCCCGCCGAGCACGCAAACCCGGACCCGGCCACGGCCCCGCAGCCGCGGGATCCGCCGCCGTAGGAGGGCGATCCGTGGGCAGGGGTGAGTTGTGCGGCGCGGGACACCGGAGGAGCCCGGTACACGGGCTCCGGCCCGCATGCGGTTACCCGGCAGGGCATCACTCCATCGCCGGCGGTCTGGACCTGGTGATCTGCCCACCGCTCGGCTTCGTGGCCGCTTACCGGGAGACCGATGGTCCCGCCGTCGTGGACCGATCAGGCGCGGAAGGATCTGCCGCCGGTGGAACGAGCCGACTAGCCGCTACTCCTCGACGGTCCAGGTGTCGTTGCCTCGCAGAAGTCTGGCCAGGTCCGCTGTCCTGGTGGCTTTCGCCTCGTCGACCTGTGCACGGGCGCCGTCGTCGTAGGTCGGCCGGTCGACGGTGCGGAAGATCCCGGTCACGGTGTGCGTAAGGTCCTGGTCGGACATCCGGGACAGCGCGAACGCCAGGCTGGGGTCGGACCGGGTGGCGTCGTGCACCACCAGGGCGTTCTCGCCGACCTCGGCGACCGGCGCGAACCGCAGCCCGAAGCCGTCCTCGCTGCGCACCACGCCGTGCTCGTTCTCCAGCCCGAACCGGATCGGCTCGCCGTGGCGCAACGGCACCAGCCGCTGCTTGGCGTCGTCGCCGCCCTTGCGGATCACGTCGAACGCGCCGTCGTTGAAGATCGGGCAGTCCTGGAAGATCTCCACGAACGACGTACCCCGGTGTGCGACGGCCGCCCGCAACACCTCGGTGAGCTGCTTGCGGTCGGAGTCCAGCGCCCGGGCCACGAACGACGCCTCGGCGCCCAGTACCAGTGACAGGGGGTTGAACGGCTGGTCGAGCGACCCCATCGGCGTCGACTTGGTGACCTTGCCGATCTCCGAGGTGGGCGAGTACTGGCCCTTGGTCAGCCCGTAGATGCGGTTGTTGAACAGCAGCACCGTCAGGTTGACGTTGCGGCGCACCAGGTGGATCAGGTGGTTGCCGCCGATGGACAGTGCGTCGCCGTCGCCGGTGACCACGAACACCGACAGGTCGGGGCGGGTCACCGCCAGGCCGGTGGCGACCGTGGGCGCGCGCCCGTGGCTGGAGTGCATCCCGTAGGTGTTCAGGTAGTACGGGAAGCGCGAGGAGCAGCCGATGCCGGAGACGAAGACCACGTTCTCGCGGCGCAGCCCCAGCTCGGGCAGGAACCCGCGCACGGCGGCCAGCACCGCGTAGTCGCCGCAGCCGGGGCACCAGCGCACCTCCTGGTCGGAGGTGAAGTCCTTGGCGGTCTGCTTGTCCTCGGTGGTCGGCACCCCGTCGAGACCGCCCAGGGTGGGCAGACCGAGATCGGTCGCGGTCACAGCACGTCTCCCTTGAGCGTGTCGACGAACAGGTCCTGCATCTCCTCGGCCTTGAACGGCATGCCGGTGACGTTGGTGTAGGACTTGATGTCCACCAGGTAGCGCCCGCGCAGTAGCAACGACAGCTGGCCGAGGTTCATCTCCGGGAGCAGCACCGTGCGGTACCGCTCCAGCACGTCGCCGAGGTTGGCCGGCAGCGGGTTGAGGTTGCGCAGGTGGGCCTGCGCGATGGACAGCCCCATGCCACGCACCCGGCGGCAGCCGGCACCGATCGGGCCGTAGGTGGAGCCCCAGCCGAGTACCAGCAGTTCGGCGTCACCGTCCGGGTCGTCGACCTCGATGTCCGGTACCGAGATGCCGTCGATCTTGGCCTGGCGCAGCCGGACCATCCGGTCGTGGTTGTCCGGCTCGTAGGAGATGGAGCCCTTGCCGTCGGCCTTCTCCAGGCCGCCGATCCGGTGCTCCAGCCCAGCCGTGCCGGGAATCGCCCACGGCCGGGCGAGGGTGTCGTCGTCGCGCAGGTAGGGCCAGAACTCGCCGGAACCGTCGGGGGCGTTCGGCGCGGTGGCAAAGCCGGGCTCGAGCGTCGGGAGGGTGTCGACGTCCGGGACCTTCCAGGGCTCGGAACCGTTGGCCAGCGAGCCGTCGGACAGCAGCATCACCGGGGTGCGGTAGGTGACCGCGATCCGGGTGGCCTCCAGGGCGGCGTTGAAGCAGTCGCCGGGGGAACGCGGCGCGACGATCGGGATCGGGGACTCCCCGTTGCGCCCGAACATGGCCTGCAGCAGGTCGGACTGCTCGGTGCGGGTGGGCAGTCCGGTGGACGGGCCGCCGCGTTGCACGTCGATGATCAGCAGCGGTAGTTCCAGCGCCACCGCCAGCCCCGCCGCCTCGGCTTTCAGGCAGATGCCGGGGCCGGACGTGGTGGTCACCCCGAGTGCACCGCCGAACGACGCCCCGATCGCCGAACCGATACCGGAGATCTCGTCCTCGGCCTGGAACGTGGTGATGCCGAACTGCTTGTGCTTGCTCAGCTCGTGCAGGATGTCCGAGGCCGGGGTGATCGGGTAGCTGCCGAGGAACACCGGCAGCCCGGACTTCTGCCCGGCGGCCACGATGCCGTACGAGAGCGCCATGTTGCCGGTGATCTGTCGGTAGGTGCCGGTCTTGAGCTTCGCCGCGGCCACCTCGTAGCGCACCGCGAACGCCTCGGTGGTCTCGCCGTAGTTCCAGCCGGCGCGGAAGGCCAGGATGTTCGCCTCGGCCAGGTCGGGCCGGCGGGCGAACTTTTCCCGCAGGTAGCGCTCGGTGCCCTCGGTGGGGCGGTGGTACATCCAGCACAGCAGGCCCAGGGCGAACATGTTCTTCGACCGGGTGGCGTCCTTCTTGGACAGCCCGGTCTCCTCCAGCGCGCCCCGGGCCAGTGTCGCCATCGCCACGCTGTGCACCTGGTAGGCGGCCAGCGAGCCGTCCTCCAGCGGGTCGGCGTCGTAGCCGACCTTGGTCAGGTTGCGCTTGGTGAACTCGTCGGAGTTGGCGATCAGTACGCCACCGTGCGGCAGGTCGGTGATGTTGGCCTTGAGCGCGGCCGGGTTCATCGCGACGAGGACGTCCGGCCGGTCACCGGGAGTGAGGATGTCGTAGTCGGCGAAGTGCAGCTGGAAGCTCGACACGCCGGGCAGCGTTCCGGCGGGGGCCCGGATCTCGGCGGGGTAGTTGGGCAGCGTGGCCAGGTCGTTGCCGAACGCGGCCGCCTCGGCGGTGAACCGGTCACCGGTGAGCTGCATGCCATCGCCCGAATCGCCGGCGAAGCGGATCACGACCCGATTTTGGGTGATCACTTCGCGCGGCGCGCCGACGCCGTTGGTCGAGTGGTTGCCGGGACCGGACTGGTCCGTGACGGCACTGTCCGAGGCTGTCATGTCCTGTCTTCCGTCGAGCTCGATGGAGAGCGGATCCTGCCTGGTCTGAGAGTAGTCGCACCTCTGTTGACTGTCGGTCGAAGGTGGTTCGACGTCACATGTGTGTTCTGTTTTCCGGAACAACGAGTGAACTCGGCATCAGCCGCGCTTGGTTACCCGCGACTTCAGGGCCGCCAAACGCTCGGCGAACGCGGGCGACTCGAGCGAGGCGACCTGGGCCCGGATCTCCATCTCCAGTGCGTCGGCCTGGGCATCCATGTTCGCGGTCGCGCGCAGCGTGCGTTTGGTGGTGATCGCCAGATCCCTGGGCGCCTCGGCAGCGGTGGCGGCCATCGTCACGGCCGCCTCCACCGGGTCCTCCACCGCCCGCCAGACCAGGCCCACCCGCTCGGCCTCGCGCGCGTCGAGGACCTGGCTGAACAGGGTGGCGGCCGCCGCGCCCTGCGGCCCGAGGATGCGTTGCGCCATCCAGGTGTAGCCGCCGCCGGGGTGGATGCCCAGCTGCAGGAACCGCGAGTCGAACCGGGCTTTCGGGCCGGCCAGCCGCACGTCGCAGGCCAGCGCCAGGTTCATCCCGGCGCCCACCGCGGCACCGTTGACCGCGGCGATGGTGGGCAGTGTGCAGTTCGCCACGGCCACGAACCCGGCGTACACCCGGCGCAGGCCGGCCTCCTTCGATTCGCCGAGCTGAGCCAGGTCGGCGCCCGCGCAGAACGCCGGCGGCTGGCCGGTGACCACCACCGCGCCCACCGAGTCGTCGGCCTCGGCCAACCCGATCTGCTCGACGAGCTGGGCGGCCAGGTCGACGGCCATCGCGTTGCGCCGCTCGGGGTCGGACACCGTGATCAGCGCGACCCGGCCATGCCGCTCGGTCCGTACACCGCGCGGGGCAGCGGGGTGCTCGGTCGTGGACCCGGGGGAGTGTTGATCGGCCATGCCGCCATCCTGCCCCGGGCAACCGGCGCCGCGCGTCGAGGGTCGCCCGGACGTGGATCGCGCGCGATGCCCGAGCGCGCAGCCGATCAGACAGCCGGTAACACAGCGGCGCGGAACACCGGTGCCCGCTGGCTCGTTGCTCGATTGAGGGTTCGTCGGACACCGGTGTGGCGGATGCTCGGACCGGGAAGGGACCACAGCGTCGTGCACAGCCATCTCAACGGTCTGAAGACCGCCGTCCTGCTCGGCGGGATGAGCGCGCTGGTGCTGTTGACCGGGTCGCTGTTCGGCCGGACCGGTCTGATCGTCGCGGTGCTCGCCGCCCTGGGCATGAACGCCTACGCCTACTTCCGCTCCGACAAACTGGCACTGCGGGCGATGCACGCCCGGCCGGTCGCCGAGGCCGAGCAGCCGGTGATGTACCGGATCGTCCGCGAGCTGGCCAACACCGCCCGCCAGCCGATGCCCCGGCTCTACGTCAGCCCCACCAGCGCGCCCAACGCGTTCGCCACCGGTCGCAACCCCCGGCATGCCGCGGTGTGCGCCACCACCGGGATCCTGGAGCTGCTGGACGAGCGCGAGCTGCGCGGAGTGCTGGGCCACGAGCTCAGCCACGTCTACAACCGCGACATCCTGATCTCCTGCGTGGCCGGCGCACTCAGCTCGATGATCACCTTCCTGGCGAACATGGCGATGTTCGCGTCGTTCTTCGGCGGCGGGGCTGGTGACACAGCCGAGGACCGGCCGAACCCGATCGCCCTGCTGCTGGTGTCGCTGGTCGGGCCGATCGCGGCGGCGGTGGTGCAGATGGCGGTCAGCCGGGCCCGGGAGTACCAGGCGGACGCCGGCGGCGCGGCGCTGACCGGCGACCCGCTCGCGCTTGCCTCGGCGCTGCGCAAGCTGGCCGCCGGTACCCGGGCGAACCCCCTGCCGCCGGATCCGTCGCTGGTGTCGCAGTCGCACCTGATGATCGCCAACCCGTTCCGCCCGGGCGACGGCATGTCCAGGCTCTTCTCCACCCACCCGCCCCTGGCCGACCGGATCCGCCGCCTCGAGCAGATGGCCCGCCAGTAACCGGCGAGTCCCGCATTCAGCACCGGCGAGTCCCGCATATCGTGCCGGCGAGTCCCGCAGCTAACCCAGGACGGCGCGCACGGACCCAACCGAACGGCCCCCACCCAGCACCGGGAGCTCGCGCTGGCGGCGCACCGCCTCATTGTCGACGCCCAGCCGGGCCAGTGTCGCCACCAGCACCACCACCCGGGCCCGGGTGGCCCCGTCGCAGATCTTCACCGCGACGCCGCGCCCGTCGGGCAGACCGGCGGCGTACACCCCCTCCGCGCCGCCCTTGGCGAGCAGTCCCGGGGTGGCCCGGATCAGCGCCGCCTCGTCCCGCCGGGTGCCGCTCACCAGCTCCGGGTGGGCCCGCACGGCGTCCGCCACCCGGGCGGCGTCGGTGCCCGGCGCCGCCGAGGCGATCCGGCCGAACGCCTGGGCCAGCCCGGCCAGGCTGATCGCCATCAGCGGCGCGCCGCAGCCGTCCACGGTGATCGCGCCGATCGGCTCGCCGGCGAGCTCGGCGACGGTGTCGGCGATGATCCGCTGCACCGGATGCCCGGGGTCGAGGTAGCTCGTGGTGGGCCAGCCGCGGGCCACGCAGCTGGCGAGCATCGCGGCGTGCTTGCCCGAGCAGTTCATGGTGATCGGTTCGGGTCGCCCGCCGGCCCGTACCCGGTCGTCGCGGGCCTGCTCGTCCAGCGGGTGGCCGGGCGGGGTTCGCAGGTCGGACTCGGTCAACCCGGCGCCGGCGAGTATCCGGCGCACCCCGTCCAGGTGCACCGGCTCACCGGAGTGCGAGGAGGTGGCCAGCGCGAGCAGCTCCGGTGGCAGGTCCAGCCCGGCGCGCAGCATGCCGAGGGTCTGCATGGGCTTGTTCGCCGAGCGGGGCAGCATCGGCCGGTCGACCACGCCGAGCGACCACTGGACCGCGCCGTCCGGTCCGGTGAGCACGACGCTGCCGTGGTGGCGGCCCTCGACGAACCCGTTGCGCACCACCTCGGCGAGCACCGGCGTGCTCACCCGGCGGCTCCGGCGGCCCGGGCCATCGCCATCACGTACTCCCCGTAGCCGGAGCTGCCCAGCTTGGCGCCGAGCGCGAAGCAGGCGTCCGCGTCGATGTAGCCCATGCTCAGCGCCACCTCCTCCAGGCAGGCGATCCGGATGCCCTGGCGGTGTTCCAGCACCTGCACGTACTGGCCGGCCTCCAGCAGCGAGTCGTGGGTGCCGGTGTCCAGCCAGGCGAAGCCCCGGCCCAGGTCGATCAGCGTGGCGGTGCCGCGTTCCAGGTAGGCCCGGTTGACGTCGGTGATCTCCAGCTCGCCCCTGCTGGACGGCCGGATGCCGCGGGCGATCGGGACGACGTCGTTGTCGTACAGGTACAGCCCGGTGATCGCCCGGTTGGAGCGTGGCCGCACCGGCTTCTCCTCGATGGAGATCAGCCGGCCGCGCCCGTCCGCCTCGCCGACGCCGTATCGGCCGGGGTTCTTCACCGGGTAGCCGAAAAGCACGCAGCCGTCCAGCGCGGCGATGGCGGCGCGCAGCTGCCGGGGGAAGCCGGGGCCGTGGAAGATGTTGTCGCCGAGTACCAGCGCGACCGGGTCGTCGGCGATGTGCTCGGCGCCGATCAGGAACGCCTCGGCCAGCCCGTTGGGTCGGGGCTGTACGGCGTAGCTCAGGCGCAACCCCCACGCCGAGCCGTCCCCGAGCAGCCGCTCGAACTGGGGCAGGTCGCCGGGCGTGGAGATGATCAGGATCTCCCGGATGCCGCCGAACATCAGGACGGACAGCGGGTAGTAGATCATCGGCTTGTCGTACACCGGCAGCAGCTGCTTGGACACCGCCGAGGTGACCGGGTACAGCCGGCTACCGGTACCGCCGGCCAGTACGATGCCCTTCACCGGGAGCAGGCTAGCCGCACTGCCGCCGGACATGGCTCGGGGCGCCGCACACACGCCCCAACCGTGCGCGCGGCGCCCCGAGCGGGCGTGCCGCAATGGCGAAGCAGATCCCGGGTCAGTCCTCGTCGGTGACTTCGACGTCACCTTCGGTGACTTCGAACGGTGCGAGTCCGGGGGCACAGCCCGGGAAGGCGGCCTCCGGCGCGGGCCCCATGAAGCCGACGTGGTCGGTGCCGCCCTCGCCACCGTCCTCGAGGGTGATGAACACCGCGGTGCTGCCCGCGATCGCGCCGGGCATGCTGCCCTCTTCGACCGGGTAGATGAAGCCTGCCTTGTTCCCGTCCACCACCAGGCAGGTGACGCTGCCCTCCAGGTGGACGAACGCGTCACCGGGCGACGTGGCGTCGGCCTCGAAGTAGCCCGTGACGTCGTCGTCGGAGTCGCCGGTGCTGCGGGCGTTGAAGTCGAAGGTGCCGAGAGCGAAGGTGCCGGTGCCCTCGATACGGTCCTCGCCGCCGGCCGATGCGGTGCCATAGCTCAGACCGGCGGCCAGGACGCCGGCCGCCAGCACGCCTGCGGCCGCGCGCACGCTGTTTCTCATGTTGTGTGCAACGAGATCGTGCGCGAACGGTAATCTCGTCGGCACACCTAGTAGTCGAACGTGTCGAACGGTCGCGTTGTGTGACCGAGACCTCAGGGTGATCCGGAGGCTCAGACGATCCGGGCGGCGCCGCAGTAGACGTTCATCGCACCGTCGCGCACGAATCCGGCCAGGGTCAGCCCCGACTCGGCGGCCAGTTCGGCGGCCAACGACGACGGCGCGGACACCGCGACCAGCGCCGGGATGCCGGCCATCACCGCCTTCTGGACCAGCTCGAACGACGCGCGACCGGACACCGCGAGCACCAGCCCACGGGCCGGCACCCGCTCGGCCAGCAGCGCCCAGCCCAGCACCTTGTCCACCGCGTTGTGCCGGCCGACATCCTCGCGCACCACCAGCGGCTCGCCGTAGGCGGTGAACAGCCCGGCCCCGTGCAGGCCACCGGTCGAGTCGAAGATCCGTTGCTGGGCGCGGAGCGTGTCCGGCAGCCCGGCCAGCACGGTCGCCGGCAGCCGGACCGGGTCGTCGCCGGGCGGGAACCGGGTCCGCAGTCGCACCGCGTCCAGCGAGGCCTTGCCGCAGACCCCGCAGGAGGACGTGGTGTAGAAGTTGCGCTGCACGCCGATCGCCGGCGCCGGCACCCCGGGCGCGAGCTCGACGTCCAGCACGTTGTAGGTGTGCATCCCGGAGTCGTCCCGGGAGCCCGCCCGACTCGCGCAGTAGCGGGCATGCCGGACGTCGTCGCGCGCCCCGACGACCCCCTCGCTGAGCAGGAACCCGTGCGCCAGCTCCACGTCGTGCCCCGGGGTGCGCATGGTCACCGCCAGCGCCCGCCCGTCCACCCGCAGCTCCAGCGGCTCCTCCACGGCGAGCAGGTCGGGGCGCGACTCGCGGCTCTCGGCGCCGTCGACCACGCTGACCCGCACGACCGGGCGGCGGGCGGTCAACCGTCCGGTCATCCGGTGCGCGTCCCGAGCAGCCCGGCGGCGCGGACGGCGAGCGGGTCGAGCCCGGGTCCGCCGGCCTGGACGTGGGCCAGCAGCGCGGCCCGCATCCGCGGGTCCCAGAAACTCCGCAGGTGGTTCGCGATCGACTCGGCGGCCTCGTCGGGCGGCCGGTGCTGGAACTGCGCGGCGACGTCGTTCACCAGCCGCACGTGCGGTGGGTCAGGCACCGGCCACCGGCACCTGGTCGGCGGCCGCTGCCCGGGTGGTCGGGGCCACCGCGAGCGACACCTGCACCGCCGTCACCTTGTACTCCGGGCAGTTGGTGGCCCAGTCGGAGTTCTCGGTGGTCACCACGTTCGCCCCGGTCACCGGATGGTGGAAGGTGGTGTAGCAGACCCCCACCGGCATCCGGTCGGTGATCACCGCCCGCAGCGAGGTCTCACCGACCCGGCTGGACAGGGTGACCGTGTCACCCTCATTGATGCCGCGGACCTCGGCGTCGTGCGGGTGCAGGTCGAGCACGTCCTCGGGGTGCCAGGCCACGTTCGCGGTGCGCCGGGTCTGCGCGCCCACGTTGTACTGGCTGAGGATCCGTCCGGTGGTCAGGATCAGCGGGAACCGCCGGGTGGAACGCTCGCGGGTGGGCACGTACGTGGTCTGCACAAACCGGCCCCGGCCCCGGGTGAACCCGTCCACGTGCATGATCGGGGTGCCGTCGGGTGCCGCGTCGTTGCACGGCCACTGCACGCTGCCGACCTCGTCGAGGTGGGCGAACGAGACCCCGGCGAAGGTGGGCGTGGTCAGCGCGACCTCGTCCATGATCTGCGCGGCGGAGTCGTAGTGCATCGGGTAGCCCATGGCCTGCGCGATCTCGGCGACGATCTGCCACTCCTGTTTGCCGGTGCGCGCGGCCATCACCGGACGCACCCGGTTGATCCGCCGCTCGGCGTTGGTGAAGGTACCGTCCTTCTCCAGGAACGAGGTGCCCGGCAGCAGCACGTGGGCGAACTTCGCGGTCTCGTTCAGGAACAGGTCCTGCACCACGACCAGGTCCATCGCGGCCAGCGCGGCGTGCACGTGCCGGCTGTTCGGATCGGACTGGGCGATGTCCTCGCCCTGTACGTACAGCGCCCGGAAGGAGCCGTCCAGCGCCGCGTCGAACATGTTCGGGATGCGCAACCCCGGCTCCTCGCCGATCGGCACCCCCCACAGCTGGGAGTAGATGTCCCGGACCGATTCGTCGGACACGTGCCGGTAGCCGGGTAGCTCGTGCGGGAACGAGCCCATGTCGCAGGAGCCCTGCACGTTGTTCTGCCCGCGCAGCGGGTTGACCCCGACCCCGTCGCGGCCGATGTTGCCGGTCGCCATGGCCAGGTTCGCCATGCCCATCACCATCGTCGAGCCCTGCGAGTGCTCGGTGACGCCCAGGCCGTAGTAGATGGCGCCGTTGCGGGCTCCGGCATAGAGCCGGGCGGCGGCCCGCAGCTCCTCGGCGGACACCCCGGTGATCTCGGCGACCGCCTCCGGAGAGTGCTCCGGGCCGGCGATGAAAGCCGCCCACTCCTCGAAGCCCTCGCAGCGCCCGGCGACGAACTCCGTGTCGGCCAGGCCTTCGGTGACCACCACGTGGGCCAGCGCGTTGACCACCGCGACGTTCGTGCCCGGAGCCAGAGCCAGGTGATGTGCGGCTTCGATGTGCGGAGTGCGGACCAGGTCGATCCGGCGCGGGTCGATCACGATCAGCGCCGCGCCCTCGCGCAGCCGCCGTTTCATCCGGGAGGCGAACACCGGGTGCCCGTCGGTCGGGTTCGCGCCGATCACCACGATGACGTCGGCCTCGGCGACCGAGCGGAAGTCCTGGGTGCCGGCCGAGGTGCCGAAGGTCTGCTTGAGCCCGTAGCCGGTGGGCGAGTGGCAGACCCGGGCGCAGGTGTCGACGTTGTTGTTGCCGAACGCCGCGCGCACCATCTTCTGTACGACGTAGACCTCTTCGTTCGTGCAGCGTGAGGAGGTGATCCCGCCGATCGATCCGGGGCCGTGCTCGGCCTGGATCTCGCGCAGCCGCCGCGCGGTGAACCCGATCGCCTCGTCCCAGGACACCGCCCGCCACTCGTCGGCGATCGAGTCGCGGATCATCGGCTCCAGGACCCGGTCGGGGTGGGTGGCGTAGCCGAACGCGAACCGGCCCTTGACGCACGAGTGGCCCTCGTTGGCCCCGCCGTCCTTGTACGGCACCATCCGGACCAGCTCGTCGCCGCGCAGCTCGGCCTTGAACGAGCAACCCACGCCGCAGTACGCGCAGGTGGTGATCACCGAACGGGTCGGCATGCCCAGCTCGACGACCGACTTCTCCTGCAACGTCGCGGTGGGGCAGGCCTGCACGCATGCCCCGCAGGACACGCAGTCGGAGTCCATGAACGGCACGTCGGCGCCGGCGGCCACCTTGGAGTCGAAGCCGCGGCCGTCGATGGTCAGTGCCAGGGTGCCCTGCACCTCGTCGCAGGCCCGCACGCAGCGGGAGCAGACGATGCACTTGGAGGCGTCGAAGTCGAAGTACGGGTTGGACGAGTCGGTCGGCGCGTCGAGGTGGTTCGCGCCCGCATCCACCCCCGAGCCGTAGCGGACCTCGCGCAGCCCGGTGACCCCGGCCATGTCCTGCAGCTCGCAGTCGCCGTTGGCCGAGCAGGTGAGGCAGTCCAGCGGATGATCGGAGATGTAGAGCTCCATCACGCCCCGACGCAGCCGCGCGACCTTCTCGGTCTGGGTGCGCACCACCATGCCGTCGGACACCGGGGTGGTGCAGGACGCCGGGGTGCCCTTGGCGCCGTCGATCTCCACCACACACAGTCGGCAGGAGCCGAACGCCTCCATGCTGTCGGTGGCGCAGAGCTTGGGGATGTCGATCCCGGCGTGCTTGGCCGCCCGCAGCACCGAGGTGCCCGGCGGCACGGTGACGGGCACGCCGTCGACGTTCAGCGCGACGGTCGCCTCGCCCGGACGGGCCGGGGTGCCGAAGTCGGGTTCCTTGAGCAGGCTCATGGTGTCACTCCGAAATCGTGCGCGAAATGTTTCACGGCACTGCGCACGGGCATCGGCGTGAGCCCGCCCATCGCGCAGAGCGAGCCGTCGGTCATCAGCTCGCACAGGTCTTCCAGCAACAGCAGGTTCTTCGTCGGCTCCTCGCCGGCCCGGATCCGGTCGATGGTCTCCACCCCGCGCACCGCGCCGACCCGGCACGGCGTGCACTTGCCGCAGGACTCCTCGGCGCAGAACCGCATTGCGAAGCGCGCCATGAGCGACATGTCCACGGTGTCGTCGAACACCACGACCCCGCCGTGCCCGAGCAGCGCGCCGGCCTCGGAGAACGCCTCGTAGTCCATCGGCAGGTCCAGTTGCCCGACCGGCAGGTAGGACCCGAGCGGCCCACCGACCTGGATCGCCCGCACCGGCCGCCCGGACCCGGTGCCGCCGCCGAGATCCTCCACCAGGGCGCGCAGGGTGATCCCGAACGCGGTCTCCACGATGCCGCCCCGGGCGATGTTGCCGCCGAGCTGGAACACGCTGGTGCCCCGCGACCGGCCCATCCCGTACCTGGCGTACGCCGCGCCGCCGTTGGCCAGGATCCACGGGACCGCGGCCAGCGAGAGCACGTTGTTGACCACGGTCGGCCGGCCGAACAATCCCGCGAGCGCGGGGATCGGTGGCTTCGGGCGCACGGTGCCGCGCTTGCCCTCCAGGCTCTCCAGCATGGAGGTCTCCTCGCCGCAGATGTAGGCCCCGGCACCGACCCGGACGTGCAGGTCGAACTCCAGCGCCGAGCCCAGGATGCCGGCGCCCAGCCAACCCCGGGCCCGGGCGGCCTCGATCGCGGCGGTCATCGTCTCGATCGCGTCGGGGTACTCCGAGCGGATGTAGACGTAACCTTCAACCGCGGCGCCCTCGGTCGCGCCGACCGCGTGCGCGGCGATCGTCATCCCTTCGATCAGGGTGAACGGGTCGCCCTCCATCAGCATCCGGTCGGCGAACGTGCCGGAGTCGCCCTCGTCGGCGTTGCAGCAGACGAACTTCAGCTCGTCCTGGGCGCCGAGTACGGTGCGCCACTTGATGCCGGTGGGAAAGCCGGCGCCGCCGCGCCCGCGCAGCCCGGAGGTGACCACCTCCTCCACCACCTGGTCCGGCGAGCGGTCCAGCGCGGCCCGCAGGCCGGCGTTGCCGCCGTACGACTCGTGGTCGTCGGCGGAGCGCGGATCGACCACGCCGACCCGGGCGAAGGTCAGCCGCTGCTGACGACGCATCCACGGCAGGTCCTCGACCGGCCCGAGACTGGTGGGGGCGCCGGTATCGGCGCCGTCCAGGATGCCCGCGGCGACCAGACCGTCCACCGCCTCCGGGGTGACCGGTCCGTAGCCGACCCGCCCGCCGGGGGTGGCCACCTCGACCAGCGGCTCCAGCCACAGCATGCCGCGCGATCCGGTGCGGACCAGCTCGATCTCCCGGCCGGCCAGCGCGGCGACGGCGGCGATCCGCTCGGCGACCTCGTCCGCGCCGACCGAGCGGGCCGCCGCGTCGCGGGGCACGAACACCCGGGCCGGGTTCACCGTGGGCACGTTCATCGCAGGTCTCCGAGCAGCCCGTCGAACCGGTCCGGCCCGACCCGCCCGTACACCCGGCCGGCAACCTCCACCGATGGCCCGAGCGCGCAGTTGCCCAGGCAGAACACCTCGTCCAGAGTGACCGTGCCGTCGGCGGTGGTCTCGCCGAAGCCGATGCCGAGCCGGTCGCGGGCGTGCCCGGCCAGAGTGGTCGCGCCGACCGCCTGGCAGGCCTCCGCCCCGCAGATCCGGACGATGGCCCGCCCGGCCGGAGCCCGGCGGAAGTCGCGGTAGAAGGTGACCACGCCGTGCACCTCGGCGATCGCGAGGTTGAGCACGTCCGCGATCACCGGCAGGTCCTCGGCCGCTATGCGGCCGAACTCGTGCTGGACCGCGTGCAGCACCGGGATCAGCGCGCCGCGCCGCTGCTCGTGTGCCCGCGTGACCGCCCGTACCCGGTCCGCCCGGGTCCCGACCTCACCGGTAACCGACATCTGCTCAGGATGCTCCCCCGGACCTGCCGGGTCAAAGCGGAGCGGTGCATGCAGAGATAAACCGTGACTATCAGTTCGGTCGATGCGTCCCGCACTGAACTGATGCTCCACCGTGGTAGCGGATCACCAGCTCATGGAGCGTGGCGCGCAGGTCCAGCCCGGTGGCCACCTCGAGGAACACCCGGGCCAGCATCGAGCCGGGCTCCCGGTCGGCCACCACCAGGCCGATCGTGTGGCTGTGGGTCGGCCGGGCCATCGGCACCACCCGCATACCCGGCGGCACGCCGAAGAGGTTGAGCCAGGCGTGCGCGATGACCGCCGAGAGCCGACCGGTGGCCACGTGCGAGTACAGCACCGACACCGCGTCCGCCTCGACCAGCGGATTCAGCTCGACCCCGGCGTCGGCGGCGTTCCGGTCGAGGATCCGGCGGTGCTGCATCACCGGAGAGAGCAGGCACAGCGCGACCTCGGACAGTTGCGCCCAGCCGATCTCGTCCCGGCCGGCCAACGGCGAGTCGGCGGGCATCAGCAGCAGGTAGCGCTCCCGGTAGAGCGGCAGCGCGCGCACGTCCCGCAACGGCTCGCCGTCGAGGTAGGTCATCCCGACGTCGAGCTCGTACTCGGCGAGTCGGCGCACGATCGCGCGCGAGGACAGCGACTCCAGGGAGATCCGCACCTCGGGATGGCGGCGGTGGAACGGGCCGGTGAGCAGTGAGGAGATGGTCAGCGCGGTGGGGATGGCGCCGATCCGCAGCACCCCGGTCAGCCCGCCGGCCATCCGGTCGAGATCGGCGCGCAGCGCGTCGCGGTTCTCCAGGATCCGGCGTGCCCAACCGACCACCACCTCACCCTCGGCGGTGAATCCCTCGAACCGCCGGCTCCGCCGCACGATCTGCACGCCGAGGTCCTGCTCCAGCCGGCGCATCGCCACCGACAGCGCCGGTTGCGAGACATGGCAGGCGTCCGCCGCGTGGCCGAAGTGCCGTTCCCGGGCGAGTGCGCACAGGTATTCGAGCTGGGTCAGCAACACCCGGACATGGTGGTGCCCCCGGGAACGGGAGCGTCACCGGGGCACCACCGACCGATGGGGGTGTAACTCAACCGATGTGGTTGTTGTTCCCGACGCTGGGGCAGATGGCGATCTTGTCCGCGGACGCGCCGCCGGGCCCGTTCAGATCGGTGATGTTGCTGTTGCCACCGAGGATCGTCTGGTCACCGTGGTTGGTCTGCTCGACCGACTCGTGGCTCGAGCAGTCGGTGTTGTAGCTCGACTCGCGGTCATGGCTCCCGTGACCGTTGCCGTCGCTACCGTCGTCGTCCCCGTCGAAGTCGCCCGCGAACGCGACGCCTGCGGCTCCCAGCAGCAACATCGCGGATGCGGCGGCGGTGACGCCTAGCTTCCTGAGCACGTGGTGCCCCTTTCCGGAACTGGCGCCCCGGCGACCTCGTGGTGATCGGCCGCCGGGGCGGGGAAGGACAGGGGGTGTGATCAGTGGTTGAACTCGTTCTCGTTGAACGCGCTCGGGCAGAAGCCCGGCTGGTCGATCGATCCGCCGATGAAGCCGTTGAGGTCCTTGATGCTGCTGTTGCCGCCGACCAGCTGGTCGCCCTCGTTGCTCTGCTCGGTGCTGTCGACGCTCGAGCAGTCGGTGTTGTTGTTCTCGTCGCTGGCGAACGCAACGCCGGTCACGCCCAGCAGCGCGGCGGCGGAAACGGCGCCGGCGATGACTAGCTTCTTCAGCACTTTGCTTCTCCTTCGTCTGAGTGACACCTGGGGAGGAAGGCGTGCGCCTTCGCTGGTGTCACAAGGTGTCAACGAGGCAATTGCGGTAAATGAGACGTATGTGGGTGATCACAGCCGATCGTGCGCGAGCTGACGGTCACCGATCGCGATGGGTGAGAGCGTCCGGGAATTTCCGTCCGGGCACCACTCCGATGATCACGTGTCGCTGCCCGAAACCCACGAACTGGGTGATCATGGGTCGCCCAGCGCAGTCTCGGGGCCGAGGTCGGTTCGGGCCGGTTCGGGCCGAGGGTCGCCACTCGGCGACCCGAAGGGCCGAGTGCGTAACGCGCGGGGTGCCGGTGCTGATTCACCGGTACCGGAGCGGCGACGCCCGGCGCCACCACGGCCCCGACCCCGGACAGGCAGGCCACCGATGACCTCCGCACAGCACCCGCGCAAGTCGTCCTACGTCGTCCCGATGTCGGAGAGCCATCACGGCCTCGGCGCGATCGCGATCGGTGCCGCGCTGCTCGCGGTCCCGCTGGCCGGCGGGTCCGGGACCGCCGCGCTGGGCTTCCTCGCCGGCCTCACCGCGGTGGTCTTCGGCCTGGTCGGTGCGGCGCACGCGGCGCGGGGCACCGCAACCCGCGGCGGGATGGCCCTGGTCGGAGCCCTCGCCGGCGCGGTCGCGCTGGTACTGAGTCTCGCCGGCGGCCGGTGACTCCGCCAGGTCGACCGCCGGTCAGCTGAAGCGGGCGGCGGGGGTGCCGGGCGGGTTGTACCTCCCGGGCACGCCGTCCGGGTTCGGCACGCAGACCTCGCCTGCGGCGGCCAGGGTGTCCTGTCCTGGCCGCCGCGGCCACGGGGCGATCACCGGTAATTGGTGAACTGCAGGGCGATGCCGAAGTCCTTGCCCTTGAGCAGCGCGATGACCGCCTGCAGGTCGTCCTTCTTCTTGCCCGACACCCGCAGCTGGTCGCCCTGGATCTGGGCCTGGACGCCCTTGAGCTTCTCGTCGCGGATGGCCTTGGAGATCTCCTTGGCCTTGTCCGAGGCGATGCCCTGGACCAGGGTGCCGGTGACCCGGTAGGTCTTGCCGGACAGCTGCGGTTCGCCGATCTCGAACGCCTTGAGCGAGATGTCCCGCTTGATCAGCTTCTCCCGGAAGACCTCGATCGCGGCCTTGCAGCGCTCCTCGGTGTCGGCCTGGATGGTGATGGCCTCCTCGCCGGACCAGCTCGCGCCGGCGCCGGTGTTGCGGAAGTCGTAGCGCTGCGCCAACTCCTTGCCCGCCTGGTTCAGTGCGTTGTCCACCTCCTGCCGGTCGACCTTGCTCACCACGTCGAACGAAGGGTCTGCCACCGTCTGCTCCTCCTATCCCGATTGCGGCCCGCCGTGGGCCCTGTCGTATCCTCTCTGAAGCAGTCACCGAGGCAATCACCGCGGTGGCACGCAACCCGGCGGGTTGCCCGAGCGGCCAATGGGAGCGGACTGTAAATCCGTCGCGAAAGCTTCGAAGGTTCGAATCCTTCACCCGCCACATCAGCCGAAACCGGCCTCTGAACTGCGGAAACGCGGACAGGGGCCGGTTTCGTCTGTCCGGTTGGCACCGGGCCGCTACGGCGGCCTACGGCAGGCCGTGGCAAATGCGTGGCAAGGCTCAGGGGTCGGTGACCGGCAGCCCCAGGGCCAGGCCGACCCGGTTCCGAGCGGCCTCCTCCTGTCCGGCGATGCACTTGGCGTACACCCGCAACAGCACGGCGACGCTGTGTCCTGCCCACTCGGCGACCTGGGTCGGCGGTACCCCGGCGTTCAGCCAGGTCGAGACCGCCGCGTGACGCAGGTCGTACGGCCGGCGTGCGAGCGGTGAGGCGAACTCAGCGGGAGTGAGTGCACTCTCTCGGGCCTTTGCCCACACCCGTCCGTACAGACTGTCGGGTAGGTCGTTGTCCAGTGAGCGGGCTCCGCCGAACAGGCGGCCCCGGCTGTTCGTCCCGAACTCCGCGAGGTGCGAGCGCAGGAGCGCGGTGAGCGGCGGGGGGCACGGGACCGGCCTCGTCGCCTCGGCTGCCCGGTGCTTCAGCGACCGGTCATCCCGTCGCCGGCCGCTGTCGCTCCAGGCGGTTCCCGTTGTCGGAGATGACCCCGCGAGAAACAACTCCCCCCACCCGGATTCTGGCAGGACCAACGCGGACTCGGGAAGTCGCGCAGCTTCGCCGGGGCGCAATGCCGAGTAGTACAGCAGCCCATAGAACGCCACGAGCCGTTTCCCGGTGTCGCTCTGTGCGCGAACGGCATCGAGTAGCTTGCTGGCCTGCGCAGCATTGACGACCACGCGCTTGTCGAGCTCCTCCACTACCGTCCGTCGCTTGACTCGAATGGAGGTGAGCGGATTCTTTGTCAGCAACTCGCGTTCCACGGCGTACTCCAATGCGTTGTGTAGGACGGCGCGCTTTCGGTGTGTCGTACTCGCCGCCGCTTGACCTCCGTCCAACTTGCGGCCGATCGCGCTGATTACGGCGCGCAGTATGTCGGGATCTGCCAGGCTGCCTACTGATCGCGTATTATTTGCGACCCATCGAATAGCGGCGGTTACTTCCTTGTCGGAGTCAGGGCCGGCAGCGCGCGCTCGCGTATTGAATGCCCAGGTGTACAACGCGCGGCGCATCATGTCTCGATCAGGCTGCCCGGGGCTCGTCAGCAACATCGCGGGCGTCACGGTGGCTAGGGTCTCCGCAACGCCGACGCGAGACTTGCCGGCCGAATCGGGCCACTTCATGTCGACGTAGTCGCAGGCGAAGTCGTACCAGCTCGCCGTTGCCGTCTCCTCGCGTTCCATCGAGAGCGGTAGGCCGCTTAGCGCCGAGAATGCCTCACCCTTGCGAGCGGCTGTCACCAGCCCGGACCGGAAGCTCTCTGCCAGTGCGGATGTCTTGTAACCCTCCTGACACCTCCGACCCGCCACTTTCCACCGGACGTAGTACGTCGTTGTCGTTGCACCCTTGTACGTACGTGTCGACCAGATCCGAACATCGTAAGTGGTGTCCATTACGCTGCCTCCTCGCAGGATGAAATCCAGGCATCCAGATCCACGCGGCGAATTCGGAGGTCGCCGTTCGGCAGCTTGATGCACTTTGGTGCCCGGCCCTTGGCTCGCCAGTCGTAGAATGTCGACTTGGCAATCTCGAACTCGACACAGAACGCGGCGATGGTCATGTGATGGCGCGAGGTTCCCATCCGAGTACCGGCTCCTCGGTTGCGGCGCGGTGGGTTGTCTGGGCGTCGGTCGATGGTCGGCCCCTCGCCGTCGGTCGAGCGGCAGAGGTCGGTAACTCCGGCAACCTCGGTAACTTGACTGGTCAGCCGGTTACCGATGTCGGAGCGGTTACCGCTGGATCGGTAACCGGTGCAATCATTGGTCGTGGTCATGCCGCCTCCGTTCGAGCAATGGTGACCAGTCGGGTTACCGATGGATCGGTAACCGGGATTCCGTCGGGAACCGTTTGACCTGTGTGGTTACCGTGGTTACCGGAGTTACCGACTTCCGTGGGTGCGGGCAGGTAGCGGCTCCACGCGTCAGCGAGCCCGACTTGGGGTGTCGGTTTCTCGGTGGGGTGGACGGTGTAGCCCTTGACCGGTTGTCCGGCGTGTTTGAAGGTGACGACTCGGACGCCGTAGCGGCGTAGCTCGCCGGCCATGCGCCGGGCGTCGAGGGGTCGGCCATCGAGGTCGGCCCATCCGCCGTCGTCGAGTTCTTTCAGCTCGGCGAGTAGCGCGGCGGTGGGTAGCCGGTCGGCTTGGTGACGGCGGTAGATGGTGCGGAGATCGGCCAGCAACCGCACCCCGATCGAGCGAACCTCCGCCCCGGTGTCGAGGACGAAGTGCCGGCAGGCGGCGCGGGCGGTGTCGGGCCAGTGCCCGCCGGCCGCGTCGGCGATCGCCAGCAGTGGTTCCCACACCTCGGCGGCCCGGTCGACCACACCGTCGGGCATGGCGGGTTCGACCCCACCGACCCGGTCGGAGATCGAGGCCATCCACCCGGCCAACTCCTCCCGGAGCGTGGTTGCCGGGGGCTCGACCCGGCGGAGCTTGAACTCTTCGACCCGCTGGTCGACCCGGCGCCGGCGCATGTGGATGGTGACCGCGCGGGTGGTGATGGTGTCGGGCATGCCCCCAGCGATGCCGGCCAGGGCGACCGGGGCGAACACCGGGAACCGAGCCACCTTCATCGCCTTGGCGTCCCCGACACAGCGCGCGACGGTGGCGCCGCGCTTGTAGCCGGCGTTGAGCAGCGCCCGCAGATCCTCGTTGCTTCCTCCGTTCTGGGTGAAGATCGCGTCGACCTCGTCGAACAGGATCGTGATCGGTCCGGCTGCGACCATCCGGAACAGCGCCGACGGACTGGCGGAGATGGTCATTTCCGGTGCGGCCACCAACAGCGCGGCGATCTCCAACACCCGGGTCTTGCCCGAACCCGGTTCTGCGGAGTCCAACACCAGGCGGGGGGTGATGTAGAACGCGTCGATCACGTGGGTGTGCGCGATCCACAACGCCACCGCCGGTAGGCAGTGCTGGTCGGGGAAGGAAGTGAACCGGCCCAGGAACCCCGCCACGTCGTCGAGGACCTGGTGGCCGTGCCGGGCGTAAGAGCCGGGCGGGGCCGGCCCCAGCCAGTCCAGCGGTCGGGCCGGAGCGGACTCGACCAGCTGGTCGTCCGGGCCGGCGCCGCTGTCGGTCGGCGCGGGGTCGACCTGGATGGCCGACCAGGTGTGTTGGCAGGCTTCCGAGCAGAACACCGCCGAGGGTGAGCCGTCCAGCAGAGCGCCGCACTTGGCGCACCCACCGGGGTCGGGAGTCGGGCCGGGATGGTCGGTGTCGGTCATGCGCTGGCCTTCCTGGTGGGGTGCTCGACAGGGGTGGGTAGGCGGCGTGGTCGGCGGGCGCCGTGGGTGAGGCCGGAGCGGATGCTCGCGGCGAGTTCGCGGGTGGTGCAGTCACACGGGCCGGCGGCGATGCCGGCGGCGGCGCGGGTGAGCAGTCCCTCGGCCTGGCCGTGATCAAGGGCTCCGGCGGCGGCGAGCTGGCCCAGGGCGCGGGCGGCGGTGAACACGGCGGGGGTGTGCGGGCCCGGCCCGGCGCGCTGGACGCGGTCCAGCTCGGCGCGCACCACCGCGTCGACATAGCGGCCCGACCACCGCCGCCCGGCCGCACGGGACGGCTCAGCCGGCGCTGAGACCGCAGTAGGGCGGTGTTCGGTGAGGGCCTGGCGCAGCCAGGTGGGTAGCTCTGCGGGGTCGGTGTCGTCGAGCAGCTCGTAGGACCCGCCGGGGTGCCCTGGCCGGCCCGGTGCGGCGGGTCGGGGCGCGAGCCGGCAGCCGGGGGCCAGGACGTACCCGCCGGCTCCTCGGGTGTCGAGCAGCGGTCCGAGTGCCCGGCAGGTGTTGCCTAGCCGGTTGTCCGGGCCTGGGCCGGGCGGCGCGGTGAAGTAGCGGTGCTGGCCCTCGGACGGGCTCGACACGGTGAAGGTGTCCGGCAGCTCGGCGGCGTGCGCGGTGGCCAGCTCGGCGAGCACCTGGACTCCGCTGACGTAGCGGATCTCGGGGTGGGCGGGTTTGGGTGTGTCGGCGTCGACCACGAGCAGCCCGGATGGCCCACAGGCGATGCCGGCGTTGAAGCTGGGCCGGTGGCGGTAGAACTCGAGCAGCCGTGCCGGGTCGGCGCTGGCGCGGTGCTGCCAATCGCGGATGGCGGGGCGCTTGTCCCCGGCCCGGACCGGGAACAGGTGCCAGCCGCGTTCGGCCAGCAGCAGCCACCCGGCGACTCGGGCGCGGACGGCGGTGGGTAGATCGGCCAGCGGGCCGGCGAGCTGGTGGTGTGTAGGGGTGGTGGTGTCGCGGTGGGTGGTCATGGCAGGTGCCCACTCCTTGGTGACGTTGTGTAGCCGAATGTGGGTGTGTTGAGGGGAGGGAGGGAGGCACCGGGTGGTGTCTCGATCCCGTGATTGGGGTGTTTTCGCTGGTCGGGGACCGGTGGGTCCCTCGGCTCCCTCGGCGTGGTTGGCGCTGCTCAGGTGGGGGAGGCGCGGTGAGGGAGCCGGCGAGGGAGAACTCCCTCTATCCCTCGGGGCGCCCTCGCCGGCTCCCCCACGAGTCGGTCACAGTGTGTGACTGTCTCCGTGCTGGTCGTCCCCGCCGTCGTGCTGGTGGTCGCGGTCGGCGAGGGCCTCGGCGACGCGGCGGGCGTTGATCTGGACCACGCCCTTGGTCTTGTAGGGCTTGGCCGCTTCGGGTAGGCCGTCGCGCAGTTGGGTGAAGGTGAGGCGGGTATAGGCGTCGCGGTTGAGCACCCCGAGTCCGGCAATGACTTCCTGGGTGCGCATCAGTTCCGCGCCGGCCGCGCGCAGGACCTCGGCGACGTCCACCAGCAGGTCCGGGCCGTCGGCCTCGGCGCTGGTCTGGGTGGGCTCGGTGGTGGTGATGTCGGCGCGCAGGGCCATGGCGCGGGTGACGACGGGGGTGACCTCGTCGATTCCGTTGCCTCGGGGCACGTAGAAGCAGCGCATCAGCCCGTCGGCGGCGGTGAACCCGACGGCCATCGCGGTGCCCAGGTCACCGAGGTCGACGTTGCCGTCGGCGTCCTCGGTCATCGGGCGCAGGTCGGTCGCGGTGATCCCGGCCTTGTGCTTGCCGGTGCCCAGGATGGCGTCGTTGCCCTGGTGGTCACCGATCGCGAAACACGCCTTGTTGGACAGCACCTTGGCGACCTTGCGCGGCAGGCTGTCCGCCGACGGGACCGGTGTGGCGAACACCAGGGTCACGCCGTACTTGCGGGCCTTGGCCACGATCTTCTCGACCAGCTCGGCGGCCTCCTCGCCGTGCGCGGAGACGAACAGCTCCTGGCACTCGTCGATGACCACCACCCTCGGGCGCATCCGCGGGTCGGCCTCGGCCAGGGCGCGGGTCAGCTTCGGCTCACCAGCGGCTGAGAGCAGCTGGCCTCGTTCGGACAGATCGCTCATCAGCTCTTTGAGCGCGACCAGGACCTGGGGGATGTCGTCGGGCTCGTCGGACTTGAACAGCGTCCGCAACCGGGGTGTGAGGGGGTCGTAGTCGGCGTTGATCGCCATGCAGTAGACGTCGATCTCGACCAGCGGATCGAGGATCGCGCCCAGCAACATGGTGATGATCAGGGTGGATTTGCCCGAGCCCATCATCCCGGCCACTCCCCAGTTGGCCTGGAACAACCGGCCCACCACGACCTGTCCGCGCGGGTTGACCCCGACCGGGACACCCTTGAAGTAGTCCGTGGTGCCCTCGTGCAGCAGCGGCCAGGGCTCGACTGGCTTGGTCAGGCTGCCCTGATCGGCCACCCACAGATCCAGCACACCGGGGTTGTTCTTCGGCTCGGTCGGCCACACCTCGACGGGCAGTCGCAGCAGGTTGTGCGCGAGCAGGGCTTTCTTGTCCACGATCATCTCGACCGACACCCCTTCGGGTAGCAGCAGTTGGGTGCGCCAGCCCTTCCCGTCATGCGCGGCGCCTTGGACCCACCGGGGCTGCCAGCCCTCCCGGACCTTGCGGTTCATCGCGGGCAGGTTCAGGTTGCGCAGCGCGTTGAACACCGCGTTCTCGTCCGGGATCACATCCCGGCCGGCCGCCGCCTGCGGTGGGGCCATCCAGGCGGGGGCCTCGGTGCGGGTGCGCCCGGTGTTCCATAGCAACGCCACCGCGCCGGCGGTGGCGGCCAACAGCAGGGTGGCGCCGTAGACGGACAGGAACCACACGGTGAACGCGATCGCGTCGATCACCGCCGTGATCGGGGCGATCACCAACGAGACGTCCGAGTCGGCCAGGGCCAGGACCACGCCCAGCCCGAGCAGCAGCCCGGCGAACCCCAGGAACGCGAACGTGACCGCTTTGAGCAGGTCCAGCGGTGAACGCACCCAGTCCATCACCCGGGAGTGGCGGCGGGCCTTCTCCGCGACGTCGCGGGACTCCCACTCGAACAGCGCTTCGCGGTCTCCGGACAACTCGGCCTGACGCATCATCCGCTCATACCGAGACGCGCCGTGGGCATCGCGCCAGCGCTTGCCCACCACCACCGCCCCCGCGACGGGGTACCACAGGTTGCGGCCCAGCAGCTTGCCCGAGCGTTGGGTGTGCGGGTGGGTGACCAGGGTCCGGCCAGTGGCGTAGACGCTGGTCACGGCCCGGCCCGTGCCCCGCACCGTGCTCGTACCGGCCCGGCGCACCGCCACCACCGCACCCGGCCGGCCGGCGCCGTCCGGGCCGGCCACCGGGCCGGTGGGCGGGTCGGTCAGGACGTCGACCGGCTCCCCGACGATCTCGCCCTCGATGACCACACCGGCCGCCTCGGGCGGGCCATCCAGCCACGCATCCGGGTCGTCCACCGGCGGGTTGAGGGCCGCCTTGCGGGCACGGTTCGGGAACGGGTACACCCGGGCATCCCGATCGCTGCCCGGCCCGTCCACGGGTGCGTCCACCGGCCCGTTCACGGGTGCGTTCACGGGTGCGTTCGTGAACACACCGGGAGGGGTGTTCGTGGCCTCGGAGTTCGTGGCGCCGGGTGTCGTGGCCGGTCCGGGCCGCTCGCGGTGGTCGGTGGGCTCAGACATGGCGGGTGTCTCCTTGCTGTCGTCCTGGCGGTTGGGCGGCGTGCTGGTGGGGCTGGCCTGGTGGAACGTCTTGGCGGAGGGACCACCAGGGCAGCGGGACTCGGTGTCTCGGGTGTGCTGGATGGGCGGTGGGGTCACGGTTGGGCCCGCATGACGTGTGCTCGGATGTAGGTCTCGCCTCGCCACCGGGCGCAGACCGCGCGGTGGTGGCCCTCGATCAGCCACAGGTGTCCGTCGGTGGCCACCACCATCGGCAGGTCCCCGCCGTCCGGGCGGGCACCTGGGCGCAGGTGGTGGGTCAGCCAGCGCGCGATCAGCCGGCTGTTCGTGGCGATCAACTCATCGAGGCGGACCCGCTCGACCGGTGCCCGCCGCCACTGCCGCACGGTCCAGCCGTTCGGGTGCGAACGCGGCGGCCGGTAGCCACCGACCCGGCGGAAGTGATCCGACAACCGGGTAGACGGGACCACGTCGCCGGCTGCCCGGTGCGCGCTCATCGCCCACCACCCCGGCAGCCGGCGCAGTGCAGCCCGGCGCACGCGGCACCGCCGCCGCCCAGCAGCAGCAGCGCGAGGCCGGCGGCGATCAGCGCCCACAGGTGCGCCTTGAGCCAGGCGATCGCGGCGGTGACGGTCGCGATCGCTGAGAGGACCGCGAGCACCCCGACCCACACCAGCCCGGCGAGCGCCGCGCCCGCGACCGTGATCACCACCAGGCCCGCGAGGACCCTCGGCCACCGCCGGGCCGGCCGGTCGCGCAGGACCACCGCCTCCAGCGTCATCGGCGGGCGCGCGGCCGGCGGCCGGGCCAGGCCCGGGCTGGTGATCAGGGCCAGCTCCGCGCCGGCCACCCCGGTCGGCAACTGGTCGGGGATGGGCATGGGTGCTCCTCGGGTCGCTGGGTCAGGACTGGCCGGACGGGTCATGCCGCGCGCTCCTTCTCCTCAGGACCGGCCGGGCCGGCCGGGGTATCGCTGGTGGCGGCCGGCGCCGGCCGCTGCTGCTCGGCGCGGAGAGCGGCGGCGAGCTTCACCGACGTACCGCGTGAGCAGCCGGTGACCCGCCTGCACCACGCGGGGGACGGCTCGACACCCGGGGTGAAGTGGGTGCGGGCCTCGTCGAGGTAGTCACCCAGCAGCCGCCGCCCCTGCCCACCCGCCCGGCGTCTCGACCGGACCGGTGTGCGCCTGGTGGCGGCCAGCTCACGCGCGGGCGCGGCACCCAGCTCGGCCACCGCCGCCCCCGGTGTAGAGCCGCCCTGAACCGGCCGCGGATCGGCGGGCGCCGCTACCGCCGTCGCGGCGGTCACCGTGGCCGGCGCCGGCTGGGTCTGCTCGTGCTGGGTCTGCTCGTGCGGGTGCGGGTCGCCGAGCAGGTGGTGCAGCGCGGCCCCGGCACCCAGGACGAGCACCGGCAGGCAGGCCACGAACACCACCACCGGTACCGGTGCGCTGGTGTAGCCCAGCGCGGTCAACAGGTGGTAGATCACCTGCCCGAGCAGGCCCAACGCGAGCGAGGCCAGCGAGGACCAGGCGGCGAACCGCCGCGCGTTCGCCGGGATCGGCCGCGACGAGAGCCAGGTGCCCAGTGCGTACGCGGAGTAGGCCTCGACCCCGATCGGCAGGGTGATCGCGGAGTTCAGCTCGAACCCGTCCGCGATCCCGGGCAGCGGGCGGACCAGGCCGAACCCGGCCATCTGCCCGAGTCCGACCCAGCCCGACCAGATCGCCACCGACGCCGGTAGCGCCAGCAGCACCAGCGGCCAGCGCCGCCGCCCCCCGGGAGTGGTGGTGGGTGTGGTGGTCATGGGTGGTCTCCGTCCGTGCTGGTGTGGGTGATGCGGTGGGCGGCGTCGCAGCTGGACAGGCCGAGCTCGGCGGCCCAGCCGGCGACATGCGCGGTGTAGCCAGGCCGGATCGGGCGGGTGGTGACCGTCTCGGCCAGGACCATCCCGGTGATCGCCTCGTTGTAGGTCAACAGCCGATCGGGCAGCCAGGACAGCCGCCACACCCGCCGCCCGGCCGGGGTGAGCAGCTCGGCGGCGTGATGCTCGGTGCGGTCACTCGACATCCGCCCGCCCTGGATGCGCACACTCACCGCGCACCCCCGACCAGCGGGAACGGCGATAGGATCGGGGTCTCCTTGCTGTCGTCCTGGCGGTTGGGAGACCCGGCCCGGGGGAACGTCTTGGCGGAGGGACTCCCGGGCCGGACCGTGTCGTGGTGGCTCATGAGGGGCCGTCCTGGACACCGATGTGGCCGATCTCCGACCAGCAGTCGCCGGCGAGTACCTCGACCCCGCTCAGCGCGACGGCCATCACCGCCAGGTCCCGGGCCGCCACGGATAGCCGGGCGCCGGGGTCGGCGCCATCGTCGTCGTAAAGGACCCGGCCGGACCCGTAACCGGCGATCTGGTCGCCCAGCACCCCGGCCAGCGCCCGCAGCGCCCCCAGCGTGTCGACCAGCTCCCCGGCCAGGGCGTAGAACTCGCCGTGATCGGGCCTCGCGGCCCGCTGGGCCGCCACCACCCGCCGCCACGCCCGCGCGCCTGCCTCGGCCAACACCACCGCCCCGGGCCGGTCCTGGGCCGGCCCGCTCATCGCCGCTCACCACCCTCGACACCGGCCAACCGGTCGGCGATGGCCCGCATGTGCCGGCCCTCCAGCGCTTCGGTCACCGAGTGGTAGAGCCGGGTCACGTTGTCCAGCAGCTCACCCAGGAACACCGCCGCCAGCGCACCGACGGCCATCCAGGCCCAGGGCCCGCCGTGAGCGTCCAGCCACGCCGGGAGGACGCCGTTGCGCAGGTAGTGCACACCCACCAGCACCACGGCCAGGTCAAGGCCCAACCCGATCACCGCGCACACCACCGCGTTCCACGGCTCAACGAACACCGCGCGCGCCCACCTGCCCGCCACCCCCGCCGGGTGGGTGTCCCGTTCGTTGCCGCTGTCCGTGCTCGTGCCGCCGGTCTCGTTCATCGCGTCGCGCTCCTGATCACTCGGGTTGTGCTCATGGGTCTCGGATACCGCGCGCAACCGGCGCCGGTCGGGTCCGCGCACGACGCTCATGACGCGATCTCCTCGATGTCGCACAGCAGGGCCGGCACCGGCGGGCGGACCCGCAGCGACCAGACCACCGCCGCGAGCGCCCGCCGGGCCTCCCGACGCCGCCGCCGCTCGGCCGCACTGCCATCCAGCAACGCCGAGGTCATCCCCGGCGCCCTGGCCGTCCTCTCGGCCGCCTCGGCAATCAGCCGGCGCACCGCCACCGGATCGAGCCCATCTGAGTAGTGCTTTGTCGGGTCCGCCGTCAGGCTGAGGCACGCGCTGATCTGCGCGGCCGAGGTCCGGGCCTGCTGGCGAGCGAGAGCCATTCAGGCCACCGCCCCGGGCACCGCGTCGCAGCTGTGGCCGCTGGTCTCTGAGCAGCCGGCCATGTAGGCCCGTACCGAGTCCTCCGGAATCCGGAGCGCACGGGTGGAACCGAGCCTCAGCGCTTCGAGCTTCCCTGACTCGATGGCCCGGTAGATCGTCTGCGGGGACACGTCGAACATCTCCGCGACGGCCTTGACTCGCAGCATGCGGGTACCGTTGATCTGCATCGCTTCTCCGTGGGTTGCGGTGTGCGCCTCGGTCAGTGGTGACGCACTGGCCGGGGCTTTCTTCGGTGGCGGTTCTGGAAGATGTGGAACACCAGGGACGCTAGCGAGCTGAGTAGACAGAGTCAACAGAGTGCAGACTTTCGATCTGAGTCGACGGGCGGTACGGTCCCTGACGTGGCGAAACTTGACCCCGACGACCGCCGGCCGCCCTACCGGCAGGTGGCTGACCACATCCGGGCTGCCGTCGACTCCGGCGACTACGCGGCGGGGGAGAAGCTCCCGTCGTACGACGCTCTGGCCGAGGAGTTCGGCGTCTCCCTGGGTGTGGTCAAGCGCGCGATGATGCAGCTCCGTGACGAGCGGGTGGTGGTGATCCGGCACGGTCAGGGCTCGTACGCCAGGGTTGACCGGGAGCCGGACACGGTCGAGTCCTCCGACCTCGACGAGCTGCGGGCCGAGATGGCGAACATGGGCGAGCGACTCCAGGCCGTCGAGCGCCGGCTGAGCGAGCTGTGATGCACGCTCGCTCGTGCCGGGACGTTGCGACCTCGGGGGGTCTGTGGTTGCGGTGTTCATGTCATCAAGGAACGCCACGCGGCCCGGGTGAGGAGAGTGCGAACTCAGCTCACCCACACTCACTCACGGCTCACTCATGACCGGCGAGGCGCTCGACTTTGTCGCTGAACTGCGGAAATGGCGTGGTGCGCGGGGTCTGTCACAGGCGAAGCTCGCGCAAGCACTCAAGTACGACCGGTCGTACATTTCCAAGGTTGAGACCGGGCAGGAGTGGCCGGCCGTGGACTTCGCACGTCGCGCTGACCACGTGCTCCAAGCGGGCGGAACCCTGCACCACGCGTATCAGCACGGACGCCCGACGGCGCAGGTCTCGGGCAGTTTCGATGGGGAGCGAATTTTCGGCTCCCAGGATTCGGGTATCGCGAAGTTCTACAGTGACTTCGTGGACATTGAGGGCGATTGGGATGCGCTGTTCTCAGTGTCGTCAACCCTGGACCTGGCCATCATGTACGGCGCAACGTGGCGCAACACCCATCGCAAGCGGTTGCGAACATTGGCTGAGCGACCCGACGGACGTATTCGACTGGTCTTGCCCGATCCAAGTCCTGCCTCACCTGTGGTCGACCTCTACGCCCACATGCTCGGCATAGAGTCCGACGACTTTCGGCGCAAGATCGGCGAAGCGGTCAGTGACTTCCAGACGATCGGACCACGACGGCACGTCGAGGTTTATCTGACATCCAGCGTGTTCCGGCACGCAAGCTACCTGTTCACTCACCAGGGGATACTTGCGCTGTACGCTCTCTGTGGTGAACGCATCTCTACGCCCGCGTTGCTCGCCTCCGAAGGCGAGCTTCTGTCGTTCATGAGGACGGACTTTGATCAGCTGCTATACCGCAGCACCCGACTGACATAGGAGAGGACCTCGACGCCGTGGATATGTGCCGGGTCGATTTCGCACTAATTCCAGACGAGCCGCTTTTTGGCGGAGTGATCAACGCGAGCCAAGCGATAACGGACGAGTATTACGACAATGCGAACGTCATTGACGAAAAAACTTTCCCGCCGCACGTGAGTTTGCACATCTGTACGATCCCGCGCGATAGTCTGGCTCGTGTGGCCGAGGCACTGCACGTATTCGCCACGTCTCTCCCGGAGTTGCTTCCAATCGGCGTGGAGCGCTCGGACGGCGGGTACGTCATGCTCGATGTCGAGCGGAGCAGCGAGCTGGTCGCCCTGCATGAGGCGGTCCTAGAGGTGGCCGCTGATGCACGCGAGGGGATGTCCGACAGGTACGGCAACCCGTACATCCGTGACCTGTTCAATCCGCACCTGTCCCTAGCCAAGGTCGACTACCGAGACCAGGACGGCGCGGTGCGCATCGGGCGCGAAGCGCTCGGCGAGCTGGCCGCCGCGCCGGTTCGGAGCCTCGACCTCTGCGACATCGGCGAGCGGAGCGAGCAGTGGGAGGTACTGGCGAGCCACGCGCGAGGTTAGTCGGGCGAGCCGTCTCACTTCCCGTCTCAGTTCCGTTCCGTCCGGATCGTTCCGACCACTCCAAGAGCCTCACTGACCAGGCATTTTGACGGAATGACACCGGGCGGGAAGGTCCTCCAAGTCCTACGGATCAAGAGGTTAGTACTCCAGCGGTAGATCGTTACGTCCATGCGTGGGCGGCTTGTTGGCGCTGGTAGTGGCTGGTTCGGGCGCGGTGTTGGTGGCGGCGTCGCCAGTCTGACCAGGCTTGGGGGCAGGCCAGGACGCGGGCTGGTTCGATGACGAAGATCGTGAACAGACGCCGGATCTCGTTGCAGGTCAGCGCGATCAGTCCGGTGGGCGCGGGCCGGTCGGTGTGTTCGCGGGCGGCGATCACGGCCAGGAGGGCGTGCGCGAGCATCGAGAGTAGGGTCCAGCGTCGCCATGGAGTCCAGCGCCGCACCTGGTGCTCATCCAGGCCGGCCAGGCCCTTGGCCGCCTGGAACGACTCCTCCACGGTCCAGCGTCGTCCGGCGACGCGGACCAGCTCGCGCAGCGGCACGATCTCGGGGCAGTAGCAGCGGTAGTAGGCCAGCTCGCCGGTGTCGCGGTTGCGGCGCGCGAGCAGCCACCAGCACGCGGTGTCGCCCGGATCGGCCTGGCCGGTGGGATCGGGGTGGGGGATCAGCGCCCAGTCGTAGTAGCGCTGCCCCTTCGCGCCCGGCCCGGCGGACAGGCGTTGCCAGGCCCGTGTCGGCACGCTCGCGGTGATCTCGTCGGCCCGCATCATTCCGGCCGCGGTCGGGATCCGGCGGTCACAGCCGATGGCCAGCACATATCCGACTCCGCGCAGCTCCAGTTCCGCGCGCAGGGCGGGGTCGGCGCCGTAGACCTCGTCCCCGGCCACCCACCTGGCTGGGACACCGGCGTTCAGGGCGCGGGTGAGCATGCCGGTGGCCAGGGCGGGCTTGGTGAGGAAACTCGATGTCGGCGGGCACCCCGGCCTCGTCGAGCCGGTCGGGGTCGGTGGTCCAGGACTTCGGGAGGTAGAGCTCGCGGTCGATCATCGCGTGCCCGGCCGCGCCGGCGTAGGTCAGATACACCGCGACCTGGGCGTTCTCGATCCGCCCGGCCGTGCCGGTGTACTGCCGTTGCACCCCGACCGTGTGGATACCCTTCTTCAGGTCACCGGCATAGGTCCACGACCAGCACGGCGTCGACGTCGCCGAGACCGGCGGTGACATAGTCGCGCAGATCATCA
>JAJCYC010000115.1 GCA_029263115.1 Pseudonocardia sp.
CGGCCCCGCCCGGCTCTTACGCCCGGCACGGCCACCAGGTCCTCGACGACGTGGCGGGGTTCCTGGGCCGGTTCACCTCCTTCCCTGACCAGCACTGCCTACCGGCGGTGGCGTTGTGGATCGCGCACACCCACGTGATCGACGCCTTCTACATCAGCCCGCGCCTGGTGCTCGACTCCGCCGAACCCGGCTCCGGCAAGACCCGGGTGTTGGAGATCGCGGCGCTGCTGGTGGCCGCGCCGGAGATGACGCTGTCGGCCAGCCCGGCCGCGCTGTTCCGCATGGTCGCCGCCGGGCCGATCACCATCCTGTTCGACGAGGTCGACGCCGTGTTCACCAAGGACGGCGGCAGCAACGAGGATCTCCGGGCGCTGCTCAACGCCGGCTACAAGCGCGGCGCCACCGTCGCCCGCTGCGTCGGGGACGCCAAGGCCATGAAGGTGGCCCGGTTCCCAGTGTTCGCCCCGGTCGCACTCGCCGGCATCGCCGGGGGCATGCCCGACACCATCACCACCCGCGCGATCACCATCCACATGCGCCGCCGCCGGGTGGATCAGCGGGTGGAGGAGTTCAAGCTCCGCCGGATCGAGCCCCAATCCACCCCGCTGCGCGAGGAGCTGGCCGGGTGGATGGCCTCCATCGGCGACCGGGTCGGAGGCCTCGAACCGGACATGCCCGACGGGGTGACCGACCGGTCCGCCGAGGTCTGGGAGCCGCTGCTCGCCATCGCCGACCAGGCCGGCGGGCACTGGCCCGAGACCGCCCGCGCCGCCTGCCGGCACTTCGTCCTCGACACCGGGGCAGAGGTGCGATCGGTCGGGGTGCGGCTGCTCGCCGACCTACGCAGCATCTACACCCGCCACCAAGTCGACCGGCTGCCCACCGCCGCCCTGCTCGCCGAGCTGCGCGAGATGGACGACGGGGGATGGAACGACCTCGAACCCCGACCGCTCGATGCCCGTCGCATGGCTGGCGAGCTACGCCGATACGGGGTGCGCGTCGTGACGTTCAAGCACGGCGGCCAACCGGCCAAGGGCTACACCACCCACCCCACCGAGAAACCCGTCCCACAGGTCGGGCTGGCCGACGCGTGGAGCCGTTACCTCCCCGCCGGCCACGACCCCCCAGAAATCGGTAACTGCGGTAACCCCGGTAACCGTGCAGGTCAAACGGTTACCGACGAAACCCCGGTTACCGATCCATCGGTAACCACACCGGTAACCAACCCCACCGAGGAGGCCGCATGACCACCCCCGCCCAACGGCCCGGTTACCGATCCATCGGTAACCGCCCAACCAACGGTAACCGCCTGACCAGGCAAGTTACCGAAGTTACCGAAGTTACCGACATAAGCGGCCCTCCCACCGGAGACCGGCGGGCCGAGCTGACGGCATTGCTCGCGCAGCTTGCCCATGTCCTCACTGCCGAGCAGACGGAGCCGGCGGCAGCACGCACCACGCGGGCGATGCCGGAGCGCGTCCTCCTCACGCCTGAGGAAGCGGGGGAGCAGCTCGGAGTAGGCCGCACCACGGTCTACGCCCTCATGAAATCCGGCGACCTCGAATCGGTCCAGATTGGCCGTCTACGTCGCATTCCGACGGGCGCGATTCAGGACTACGCCGCATCCCTAATCAATCACACCCGCCGTCTCTCGGCCTGACACAGGAGGAACAACTATCGCACGCCGAAAGCGACCCGAAGGCACGCGCGCCCCGAATGGCACGTCCTCGATCTACCTCGGAAAGGACGGGCATTGGCACGGGCGCGTCACAGTCGGAGTCCGCGACGATGGAAAGCAGGATCGCCGACATGTCATGAGCAAGGACGAGTCAAAGGTCATCGAGGGAGTTCGAAAGCTCGAACGACTCCGGGACGACCGCAAGATTCGGAAGGCCGGCGAATCCTGGACCGTCGATGCATGGCTCACGCACTGGCTGGAGAACATCGTGGCTCCACCTGTGGTCACGGAGAACGCGTGGAGCGCGTACGAGGTAGCCGTTCGCGTACACCTGATTCCAGGAATCGGCGCTCACCGACTGGAGAAGCTGGAGCCCGAGCACCTGGAGAAGCTCTACCGAAAGATGATGCGAGAGGGCCGCGCTCCGAAGTCGCCCACTGAGAAGGTGAAGCCGGCCAAGCCTGCAACGGCGCATCAGGTTCACCGCACGGTGAGGACAGCGCTGAATGAGGCGCTGCGTCGCAAGCACATTGTCGAGAATCCCGCGCTACTCGCCAAGCCGCCCCGGGTTGAGGAGGAAGAAGTGGAGCCGTTCGACGTGGTTCAGGTCAAGAGCATTCTTGAGGCTGCTATGCAGAACCGGAACAGCGTTCGGTGGGCTATCGCGCTCGCATTGGGAATGCGTCAGGGCGAGTGCCTTGGGCTCAAGTGGACCGACATCGATTGGAACGAGTGGGAGCTACCGTGCGATAAGCACCGGCATGAGTACTGCCATCGGTGCATCGAGCAGTACTCACCGTGCCTGACCGTCCGCAGATCACGCCTCCGGCCGCGATGGCGCCACGGGTGCTCAAAGCCGTGCGGGCACAAGTACGGCGGCTACTGCCCAGACCGCATCGCCACTCGGCCGGAGACCGGGAGCACGAAGTCGAAAGCCGGCCGCCGGACGATCGGACTCCCTGACGAGCTGGTCTCGCTGCTGGTCCAGCACAAGGGAGAGCAGGACGCCGAGCGGGCCAAGGCTGGCCAACTGTGGAAGGAGACCGGGTACGTGTTCGCCACTCCGACCGGCGACCCGCTGAACCCACGCACCGACTGGGACGACTGGAAGCAGCTCCTCACGGCGGCTGGTGTCCGTGACGGCCGGCTGCACGATGCCCGCCACACGGCGGCGACCGTCCTCCTGCTGCTCGGGGTGCCAGAGCGGGCGGTCATGGGAGTGATGGGCTGGTCCAACACGGCGATGGCCGCGCGGTACCAGCACATGACCACCGCGATCCGGCGGGATGTTGCTCAGCGAGTCAGCGGACTGCTCTGGAAGCCGGCGACGGCAGACAGTGGGTCGGCGGACGCCGCAGAAGGTGAGGCCGAACCGGACGCCGGGACCCCGGCGGACGCCGCGTAAACGGGCCAAATGAGACTAGGAATGAGACTAGACGCAAACGCCGGGCTGCCCGTTGATTTGGGAGCCCGGCGTTTTCGCTGGTCAGCTTGGCGGTAGCGGTGGGATTTGAACCCACGGAGGCTTGCACCTCACACGCTTTCGAGGCGTGCTCCTTCGGCCGCTCGGACACGCTACCGCCGGCCAGGGTACAAGACCCGGACACGCCCTAGGCTGGCCGGGTCGAGCATGGGGGGTCGGGTGCCGTACGGCGTCGGGGTGGATCTCGGTACTACGTCGGTGAGCGCGGCGGTGACCGACGAGCACGGCACCCGGGTGGTCCGGCTGGGTGATCGCGCCGACGACATGCCGTCGGCGGTGTACCTGCAGGGGGACGGATCGCTGGTCACCGGGCGCCGCGCCGCGAGCCGCTCGGTCAGCAGTCCCGGGCGGGTCGCCCGGGACTTCGTCCGCCGGCTCGGCGACCCGGAGCCGGTCGTCCTCGGTGGCCAGGACTACACCGTCGAGGAACTGGTCGGGGTGCTGCTGGACGCGGTGCTGCGGCGGGTCACCGAGGTCCAGCGCGAGGCACCGGCCGCCACGGTGCTCAGCCACCCGGTGATCTGGGAACCCGAGCGGTGCGCGCTGCTGGCCGAGGTCGCCGAGCGGGCCGGGTTCGACCGACCGGGGCTGGTGCCGGCGCCGGTGGCGGTGGCCGCCTCCTGGGCCGACGGGGGTCCCGACGGTGTTGCCGGCTGGGCCGACGGTGGCGGGTGCATCGCGGTGTACGACCTGGGCGGTGGCGGGTTCCAGGCGGCGGTGGTGCGGGTCGACGGGTGGGCCGAGGGTCGGGGCGACGGCTCGGGCGAGGCCCGGATTATCGGCACGCCGGCCGGTGAACGCTTCCTCGGTGGAGCGGACTTCGACGAGATCCTGCTGACCCACGTGGACCGCGCCGTCGGCGGGACGCTCGCCGAACTCGACCCGGACGACCAGGCCGGCGCGACCGCCCGGGCCCGGGTCCGCCAGGACTGTTCCCGGGCCAAGGAGGCCCTGTCCCGCGTGCCCGAAGTGTTCGTACCGGTCTTCCTGCCGGGCACCGAGCGGGACGTGCGTGTTCGGGTGTCCGAGTTCGAATCGCTGCTGCGCGAGCCGATCGCGGCCACTGCGGAGACGCTGGTGCGGGTGATCCAGTCGGCGCAACAGCCACCGGGCAGCGTGCGGGAGGTCCTGCTGGTCGGCGGGTCGACGCGGATCCCGCTGGCCGCCCGGGCGGTGTCCGAGCGGCTCGGCCGTCCGGTCGCGGCGTACGCCGGGTCGGTGCACCCGGTCGCGGTGGGCGCGGCGATCCTGTCCGGCGGTCCTGCACGTCGGCGGCGGGCGCGGAGTTCCGCGGCACCGGTGTCGGCCCCACCGCCGGACGCGGCTGCACGCGAGGACCTCGACACGGCCGCGCCGCCGGTCGCGCCACCGCCGGTGGCCACGCCGCCGACCGCCACGCCTCCCGCGCCGGCCCCGGCCCCCGCGCCCGCCGCCGACGTGCAGGACCGCCGGACGGCCGAGCAGCCACCGGCCTCCGCGACGAGGCGGAGCCGGCGCGGGTCGATCGCGCTGGTGGGGGTCGCCGCGGCGGTGGTGGCCGGGCTGCTGGTGGCCGCCCCGTGGCGCACCCCGCCGCCCGAGCCGGTCGCGTCCCTGGTGCTGACCACCAGCTCGGTGCGGATCGGCGAGTCCTACTACGCCTACGCCGGCGGGTTCGAACCGGGCGAGCCGGTCGCACTGTCCTGGACCGGGCCCACCCAGGGGACGATGGGTGACGCCCAGCGGTCCGACGCCACCGGCGCCCTCGCCCACGGACCGGTGATCGAATGGGATCCGCCCGGTGAGTACCAGATCGTGGCCACCGGGCTGCGGACCGGACGCACCGCGTCGGTGCCCCTGCGGGTGCTTCCCCGGCGCTGAGCCGGACGCATCCACCTCAGACACCACACGGCGCATTGCGGGGCGGGGTAATCTGACTGACGGCCGTCGACCGTTCACACCGGAAGGTTCCCGCGTTGGCTCCCCGCCACAGGGAAAGCTCGCTCCACACCCACGTCGCCAGCGCCGCTGTTGCCGGCGTCGTACTGGTGGTGGTCGTGGCGGCCGCCTACCTGGTGGGTCCGGCCGCGTTGTCGCCGGCGGCCGCGCCACCGCCACCGGCCGGCAGTTCGGCGGGCGGCGGCGCGGCGGCCGAGCGCCCGGCGAACCTGGCACCGCACCGGCTGGCCGACCAGCCGGCCGTCGAGCGGTACTTCAACGCCACCTCGGCCAAGCCCGGCAGCCCGACCGTGGTGATCCGCCCGGAGCTGGACGAACGCCGCCAGGGCTACGTGGTGTACGCGCTGGCCGGCCAGTACCGCACGCTCAGCACCGTCGCCCGGCTCGCGGATGGCGCGGCCGCCGGCGCCAACCAGCGCTTCGAGATCTGGGGCGACGGCCGGCTGCTGTACGCGGACGTGGTCGGCCGGGGGGCCGAGCGCCCGATCACCGGGCTGGACGTCACCGGGGTCAACGAGCTGAAGTTCTGCGCGGTCGCCGCCGGGCCGGCGGCGGCCGACCCGTACGCGGCCGAGGCGTACTTCGTCGACCCGGTGGTCAGCCCGTAGCCGGATCGTCGGTCCGGCCGCGCTGAACCGGTTGGGCGAGCACCGGGCCCGACCAACTTCCCGAACCGATGTGCCGATTTCGGCACATCGGTTCGGCGGACCGCCGAACAGCCGAGCGAGGCGCCGGTTCGGCCCGGTGTCAGCCGCGCACGGACCGGCGCACGTCGAGGTCGGCCAGGTCGGCCGCCGCCCGGCCGGCGCCCCAGCCGGCGTGGTTGGACACGCTGACCCGGCGGGTGGTCAACGCCGGGAACAGCCGCGCGAACAGCTCATCCACCGCCCGCTCCCGGGAGGCGAGCACCGGCAGCAGCCGACCGTCGCCCAGTTCGTGCACCACCTCGGCCTGGGCGGCCGCGCTGGCCTCGGTGAGCCGCTCGCCGATGCGGGCGGCGTAGGAAACCAGGAACGACTGGCGGAACGACTTGGTCCGCGACTGGCCGCGCCGGTCGGTCTGCCGGCCGGCGTGCACCATCGCCCGGCTGGCCTGCAACAGCAACGAGGTGCTGAGCAGCTCGACGATCTCCAGGTCGACCTCGTCGCCGAGCACCGTGACGAACCCCAGGTGCTGGTGGAACACCGTGCGCGCCCGGTTTGCCCCGGCGACCGCGTTGACCAGCAGCGACTTGGCCGACAGGTACGGCGCGTCCAGCCAGATGCGCCGCCCGCCCGGGCCACCGGACGCGGGCCGCTCTCGGTCGGCGTCCAGCACCGCGCGCTCCAGCGAGTAGCGGCTCATCAGCTCCTGGGCCTTGGCGAAGAACGCGTCCGCCTCCTGCTCGAACTCGGTGGACTCCGCCTTGGCCAGCAGCGCCCGCACCTTGGCCAACACCTTCTCGTCGACCCCGGCACCCGCCCCGGCGGCCGAACCGGCAGCAGCGCCGGACGCCGCCGCGGTGCCCGGAGGCGGCAGCAGCTGGTCCAGTGGGGGCAACATGCGGACCAGCGCCAGCAACTCGACCACCAGCTCCACCGCGCCGGACCGCGGCAACCCCACGCGGGCGGCCCACTGGCCCAGGTGCGGCTGGTCGGCCGACCAGTTCACCTCGGCGCCGAGCTCGCGCAGCTGGGCCTGCCAGGCCGGGGCCAGCGTGGCCACCGGGCGCCGCTCGGCGTCGGCGGCGAGCAGCTCCACCAGGTAACCCACCGCCGGAGCGGCCAGGCGCCGCCGGGTGAGCTGCCACAGATCCGCCGGCTGCCAGCCGCACCGCCAGGCGTGGGTCAACCCGTCCAGCGCCGCAAGATCTACCCCGCGCTCCACCGATTCCGCCAGCGCGGTGAGCGGCCACCGGGTGAGCGCGGCGGCGCACCGGGCCGGCGACCCGGCGTCACCCCGGGCCCGCTCGTCGGCGGCGGTGAGCACGGCCTGGGCGATCTCCACCGCCGACGGCGGCTCGGGCGGCAGCTGGGTATGCGACGGCCCGGCGACCCACCCGGCTCCGGCCCCGCGCGCGGACCGCTGCGTGACCTTGCCCGCGCGGCGCGCGCGGTTGCGAATTCCCACGCCGGTCAGTGTGCCGACCCGCCCCGACAATCCCGCTCGCGGGCCGGGCCGGCCCACCCCGGCAACCCTCGGCGGCGGTCGGCGAAGAACGCGGTGAGCAGCGCCGCGCACTCCTGCGCCAGCACGCCGCCGACCACCTCCGGGCGCCACAGCGCGCGCCGGTCGCGCAGCACGTCCCACACCGACCCGACCGCCCCGGTACGCGGCTCCCACGCCCCGAACACCACGCGCGAAACCCGGGCCACCCCGATCGCGCCGGCGCACATCGCGCACGGCTCCACGGTGACCACCAGCGTGCACCCGTCCAGCCGCCACCGGCCCACCGCCGCGGCCGCCGCGCGCAACGCGAGCACCTCGGCGTGCGCGGTGGGGTCACCCAGTGCCTCGCGGCGGTTGTGCTCGGCGGCCAGCTCGGCGCCGTCCGGGCCGAGCACCAGCGCCCCGACCGGCACGTCCCCGCTGCTGAGCGACCCACGCGCGACGTCCAGCGCGCGACGGACCCAGGTTTCGTCGCGGGCCGCCCGCTCGTCCGCGGTCGCCGGCGGAACAGCGCTCACCCGCCGGCCGACCCGGCGAGTCGCGACGAACGACACTCCCCTCGCACAGGCTCCGGCGAACGCGCCGCTCGCCGGATCGGCGCAGGTCGACCCGGCGGGTGCGCGGTCACCGACCGCGCAGCAGCGCGGCCAGCGCGTCGTCGAACCCGCAGCGGCGGCCGATCGCGGTGAGCTGCTCGTCGGGGTAGAGCTCCAGCTCCCCGGCCAGCACCTCCAGCTCGTCGGCGGGCAGCCCGAAGTCGGCCAGGATGGACATGTCGCCCTCCGGCCAGGGGTCGTCGTCCACCGCGTCCTCGGCCGGCAGGTCGATGCGCAGCAGGTCGAGCACGTCTGCGGCCACGTCGTAGTCCAGCGCGGCCACCGCATCGGACAGCATCATCGACACCCCGCCGGGCACCGGGCGCAGCACGATGAAGAAGCAGTCGTCCACCGCGAGCAGCCCGAGCACGGCCCCCTGGGAGCGGACCTCGCGCAGCGCGCTGATCGCGCTGTCGAGGTCGACCAGCGCCTCCTCGTCCAGCGCTGTGCAGCGCCAGCGGCCCTCCTCCCGGATCGCGGCGACCGCGAAACCCGGGATCGCCTCGCCCTTGGCGACGGAGGCGTCGTAAGCAGTCTGGCCGGCCATGTCACCACGGTAAACCCCTGATCGCCGGTGGTCCAAATCACAACCATGAAGTTGACCCGATGGTCCACTCCGGTTCCCCCGTCATTGCCTCGCGGCGCGTGATCGGCGACCGGGGGTACGCAGGCCGGACCGCTGGTGCCAGGATGCCCCCATGGCCGCGCGATCCGATCACGTGCTAGCCGGGCTCCCCCGGGCCGCGCGGGCGCTGCAACCGCGCACCATCGGCCTGCGCCGGCGACTGCACCGCCACCCCGAGCAGGGTCTGCGGCTGCCGGTGTCCCAGGCTTCGGTGCTGGCCGAGCTCGCGGACCTGCCGCTGCGGGTACTCACCGGGCACGCGCTGACCTCGGTGGTCGCGGTACTCGACGGCGAGCGCCCGGGGCCCACCGTGCTGCTGCGCGGCGACATGGACGCGCTGCCGCTGACCGAGCAGACCGGCCTGCCCTACGCCTCGGCGGTCGAGGGCTCGATGCACGCCTGCGGGCACGACACGCACACCGCGATGCTGGCCTCGGCGGCCCGGCTGCTGTGCGAGCGCCGATCGGCGCTGGCCGGGCGGGTGCTGCTGATGTTCCAGCCCGGC
>JAJCYC010000116.1 GCA_029263115.1 Pseudonocardia sp.
CTGTGGCGCAAGGACCAGGGCATGGAGCACACGGTGGCGGCGAACATGGCCAAGTGGTGGGCCCCGAAGATCGCGATGGAGATCGCCCACCAGTCGTTGCTGACCTTCGGGCACGCCGGCTGGTCGACCGACAACCCGCAGGGCCAGCGGATGCGCGACGTGCTCGGCCTGCAGATCGGCGACGGCACCGCCCAGATCGCCAAGCTGGTGGTGTCCCGCCAGCTGCTGGGGCGCAAGTTCGCCCCCTGACCGGTGTGGCGCCGGTGGGTGCGCAACCCTGCACCCACCGGCGTCCACGAGGGGCTACTCGAAGCCGCCGCCGCAGATCAGCAGCTGGCCGCTGACGTAGTTCGACTCCGGGATGCAGAGCATGAACACCGAGCCGGCGGCCTCCTCGGTGGTGCCACCGCGGCCCAGCGGGATACCGGCCTCCATCTGCTTGAGCAGGTCCGGGTTGACCCCGACGGCGATCTGCCGGCCCTGAATGTCGATCTTCCCGTCACCGCCGGCGGGTACCTCGGTGAGCCGGGTGCGGATCATGCCGAACGCGACCGCGTTGACCGTGACGTTGTAGCGGCCCCACTCCTTGGCCATCGCTTTGGTCAGGCCGATGATGCCGGCCTTGGCCGAGGAGTAGTTGGCCTGCCCGGCGTTGCCACCGGTGCCCGCGATCGAGGAGATGTTGACGACCTTGCGGCACGGCACGGGGTCCCCGGCCGCCCGGGCCTGCTTCACCGCGGCGCTGATCACCGGCTGGGCCGCCCGCAAGATGCGGAACGGCGCCTTGAGATGCACGTCGAGGATCGCGTCCCACTGGTCGTCGGACATCTTCTGCACGACGGAGTCCCAGGTGTAACCGGCGTTGTTGACGATGATGTCGACCCCGCCGAATTCGTCCACCGCGGTCTGTACGAACCGCTCGGCGAAGCCGCCCTCGGTCACGCTGCCCGCGCACGCGACCGCTGTGCCACCGGCCGACTCGATGGCCGCGACCGCTTCCTTCGCCGGTTCCGCGTCGAGGTCGTTGACGACCACCTTGGCGCCCTCCGCGGCGAACTTCTCCGCGATCGCCCGGCCGATGCCCCGACCGGAGCCGGTGACCAGCGCGACCTTGCCGTTCAGCTTGCCCATACTCATGCCGCCCTTTCGTAGAGCGAGACCACACAGGCCCCGCCCAGACCGATGTTGTGCTGTAGTGCCGTGCGGGCGCCCTCGACCTGGCGCCCGCCGGCTTCTCCGCGCAGCTGCCAGACCAGCTCGGCACACTGCGCGAGGCCTGTCGCCCCCAGCGGGTGGCCCTTGGCCAGCAGCCCGCCCGAGGGGTTGACCACCACCTTTCCGCCGTAGGTGTTGTCGCCGTCGGCGACCAGGCGTTCGCCGTCGCCTTCGGCCGCGAGGCCGAGGGCCTCGTAGGTGAGCAGCTCGTTGACGGTGAAGCAGTCGTGCAGCTCCACCACGTCGATGTCCGCCGGGCCCAGCCCGGCCCGCTCGTAGACCAGCCGCGCGGCGTCCCGGCTCATGTCGAATCCGACCAGGCGGGTCAGGTCCGCGCCGGCGAAGGTCGATGGCGGGTCGGAGGTCATTGCCTGCGCCCGGACGGTGACCGCGCGGTCGATGCCGTGTCGGCGGGCGAACTCGGGGCTGCACACCACCGCGGCCGCGGCCCCGCAGGTGGGCGGGCAGCACTGCAGTCGGGTCAGCATCCCGTGCACCGCCGGCGAGTTGAGTACCTCCTCGACGGTGAGCGGGTCGCGGAACACCGCGTACGGGTTGGCCGCGGCGTGCCGACGGGCCTTGACCGCGATCGCGGCGAACGTCTGCGGCGCGGTGCCGTGGCGCTCGGTGTAGGCGTCGCCCGCGGCGCCGAAGTACCGGGCGGCCATCGGCACGCCGGGATTGGGTCCCTGTGCCTCGTCGAGCACCCGGTCGAAGCGGCCCAGCGGGTTGACCCGGTCCTCCCAGTGCGCGACCAGCGCCCCCCGCTGCATCTGCTCGAAGCCCAGGGCGAGGACGCAGTCGGCGGCGCCACCCTCGACGGCCTGGCGGGCCAGCCACAGCGCGGAGGAGCCGGTTGCGCAGTTGTTGTTGACGTTGACCACCGGAATCCCGGTCTGGCCCAGGCCGTAGAGCGCGGCCTGTCCGCAGGTCGAGTCGCCGTACACATAGCCGACGTAGGCCTGTCGCACCCGGTGGTAGTCGATGCCGGCGTCGGCCAGCGCGGCCCGGGCCGCTGCCTGGCCCATCACGTCGTAGGGTGCGCCGCGGCTCGGGCTGGTGAACGGCACCATGCCCACGCCAGCCACCATCGCCCGGCCTGCCATCGGATGTGCTCCTGTCCGTCCGTCGCTCCACCAGACGTTAGCGACCGTTCACCCGCGGAACAAGCGGCGTGCCCGGCGGGTCAACTCACCGCGCCCGACAACGTCTAGCGGGTCCGGATCTCCAGCAGACCCAGGCCATCCAGGAAGCGCTCGATCGTGGCCAGCCCCAGATCGTGGGCCGGGTGGGTGGGCAGCTGTAGGAACCCGTGCGGGGCATCCTCGATCACGAGCAGCTCGTGGGTCACCCCGGTCTCGGCCAGTCGGGCGGCCATCGCGGTGGACTCCACGAGCAGCGGGTCGCCGTCGCCGACCAGGACCAGGCTCGGCGGCAGGCCGGCGCAGTGCCCCTCCGGGCTCAGCCGCGGATCGTCGCGCAGCTGTTCGAACTCCGCGACCGGCAGGTAGGGCTGACTGTCCGGCTGTATCCCGCCCAGCAGCGGTGCCAGTGACGAGATCGCCCGGTGGAAGTCGTAGATGCCGTAGAGCAGCAGTGCGGCCTTGACCGGATCCGCCAGGCCGGCGGCCAGCACGCCGGCGGTCAGGTTGCCGCCGGCCGAGTCGCCACCGAGCACCAGCCGGTCGGGGTCACCGCCGTACTCGTGCGCGTGCTCGACCGCCCACCCGACGGCGTGCGCGCAGTCCTCGACGGCGGCCGGGAAGCGGTGCTTGGGTGCCCGCCGGTAGTCCACCGAGATCACCAGCAGGCCGCGGGCGGCCAGCTCGGCGGACAGCCTGCGGTGCGTCCACGGCGCACCCATCACCCAGCCGCCGCCGTGCAGGTACACCAGCGTCGGGAACGGCGGTTCACCCAGCGGCACGCTGATGTCGGCACCGACCCGCCAGCCCGCCACCTCGCGCAGCGGGACGTTGCGGTGCGTGACGGCCACCGGTGGCGGGTCGCCGTTCATGTACTCGTCGTGGGCGATCAGCAACTCGACCGCCGACCCGCCCGCCGGCGCCCGGAAGGTCCGCTGGAACTCCAGCAGGTTGGGCGGTACGGCGGTGCGTGAGCCGGTCATTACTGCGCGTCCATCGCGCGCAGGTCGACCCGACGGATCTTGCCGGTGATGGTCTTGGGCAACTCGTCGAGGAAGCTGATCTCCCGGGGGTGGTTCCAGCCACCGGCGGTCTTCTTGCAGTGGTCCTTGAGCTCGGCGACCAGGTCGTCCGAGGGCTGGTAGCCCTCGGCGAGCGCGATCCAGGCCTTCACGATCGAACCGCGCTGCGGGTCGGGCTTGCCCACGACGCCGGCGTCGGCGACCGCGGGGTGCGCGAGCAGTGCCGCCTCGATCTCGGTCGGGCCGATCCGGTACCCGCCCGAGGAGATCACGTCGTCCTGGCGGCTCTGGTACCAGAAGTAGCCGTCCTCGTCCATCCGGGCCAGGTCACCGGTCCACTGCCAGCCGTCGTGCAGCATCGCTGCGGTGGCCTCGGGGTTGCGCCAGTAGCCCTGGGTCAGGGTGGGGTAGTCGGGGCGGGAGACGATCTCGCCGACCTCCCCGACCGGAACCTCGTTGCCCTGTTCGTCGACCACCGCGACCGTCAGGTAGGGCAGCGCGGGGCCCAGGCTGCCCGGCTTGATCGGCAGGTGGGACCGGTTGGTGCACAGTCCGGCGCCGTTCTCGGTCTGGCCGTAGCACTCCACGATCGGGGTGCCGAACCGCTCGCGCGACCAGGCCAGGGTCTCGGGGTCCAGTGGCTCGCCCACGGTGCCCAGCCGCCGGATCGGTACGGGTTGGCCCGCGTCGGGGCGACCGGCCTCGCCGGCGCGCAGCATCCGCCACGCGGTGGGCACGGTGAACATGCTGGTGATGCCCTCCTCCCGGATGATGTCCCACCAGCGCTCGGCGTTGAACTCGCCCTCGAACGTGACGAAGCACTGGCCGTAGCCCAGCGTGCCCAGGCTCAGCAGCACACCGGTGACCCAGGCCAGGTCCGAGGTCGGCCAGATGGTGTCGTCCGGTCGCAGGTCCAGCACCAGCGCCATCAGCGCCAGCGCGCCGACGACCAGGTTGTGGCCGTGCACCGATCCCTTCGGCCGACCGGTGGTCCCGCTGGTGTAGAAGAGGAACGCCGGGTCGTCCGCGGCGGTGTCGGCCGCCTCGAAGTCGGCGGACGCGGCGGCCATCCGGGCCGGCAGCCCGTCCGGGCCGTCGCCGTCGACCAGGATCACGGTGGCGCCGACCGCGTCCGCCGCCGGGCGCACGACAGGCTCGTAGCGCGCGGCGGTGATGATGACCTTGGGGGTGGCGTCGCTGACCCGGACCGCGACCCCGTCGGGGCCGAACGTGGTCGACAGACAGCTCCAGATCCCACCGAGCTTGATCACTCCGAGCAGGATGGCCCAGTGTTCCGGGAGCCGCGGCATCATGGTGAAGACCCGGTCGCCCTTGGTCACGCCGAGTGCGGTGAGCGCGCCGGCGACCCGGTTGGACATCTCCGTGAGCTCGGCGAAGCTGATGTCGCGGGTCGAGCCGTCCAGGCCCAGCCACCGGATCGCCTGTCGCCCGGAGTCGCGGTGTCGGTCGCACACCTGCACCGCGAAGTTCATCCGGTCGGGCACCCGCCAGGCGAACGACTTCGCGATCTCGGCGTTGGACTGCTCCCGCAGCGCGGAGTAGTACGCCAGGTCTACGTCGGCCATGGATGCTCCGTCCGTTCGAGGTCACTTCGACCATCAGGCTTGCGCCTCTATGGTGATCAGTATTCAGTGTGATTATCATCCTTCTTGCAGGGCAGGGCAAGGACGCTTTCGGCCGCATGGGAGCAACGGTGGACTTCACGCTGACTGATCGGGAACGCGAATGGGTCGAGCGGGGCAAGGCCCTGGCGAAGGAGTTCGCCCCCCGGGCGTCGGTCTGGGACGAGGAGTCCCGCTACCCGGCCGAGAACCATGAGCGGCTGCAGGAGCTCGGCCTGCTCGGGATCGCGCTGCCCACCGAGTTCGGCGGCGGCGGCGCGTCGCTGACCGAGTGCTACCTGCTCGTCGAGGAGATCAGCAAGGCCTGCGCGAACACCGCTCTGCTGGTGCACGACCAGAACGTCTCGGGCCGGATCCTGGCCACCCACGGGGGACCGGCGCACCGCGAGACCCTCGAACGCCTGGCCAAGGGCGAGATCGAGGTGACCATCGCGATGACCGAGCCGGAGGCCGGGTCCGCATTATACGAGATGACCACCAATGTGCGCCGGGACGGCGACGAGTGGGTGGTCAACGGCGGCAAGACCTACAACTCGTTCGGCGACCGCGCGGCCGCGCACCTGGTGTACGCCCGGTTCGCGGACACCACCGGGCCCGACGCGATCGGGATGATCCTGGTCGAGGCCGACCGGCCCGGGGTCTCCTTCACGATGATGCCCCGCAAGATGGGGATGCACGGCGTCGAGGAGGTCAACCTCAAGTTCGACAATGTGCGGGTGCCCGCCGAGAACGTCGTCATCGAGGGCATCAAGGGCTCCAGCGCCGGCTTCGTGCGGCCGCTGGACATCTACAACGCCACCCGGGTCGGGATGGGGGTGATGGCGCTGGGCATCGCCCAGGGCGCGATGGACTACGCCATCGAGCACCTGCGCACCCGGCGCCAGTTCGGCCGTTTCCTCGGCGAGTTCCAGGGCCTGCAGTGGATGCTGGCGGACTGCGCCATCCAGGTCGAGGGTGCCCGGCTGCTGTGTTACCGGGCGCTGGCCGAGGTGGACGCCGGACGCACGTCGGCCTACCACTCGGCCTGCGCCAAGGTGGCTGCCACCGAGGGCGCGTTCAAGGTGGTCGACGACTGCCTGCAGATGCTCGGCGGCGCCGGCTACTTCTCGGGTGCGCCGCTGGAGCGGATGATGCGCGACGTCCGAATGTTCAAGATCACCGGCGGGACCACCCAGATCCTGAAGAACACCATCGGCAAGGCTCTCATCGGCAGCCTGCGATGAGCGGTTCGAACGGAGCCGGCGCCCCATCGGTGATCGTCGAGCGGGTCGGCAAGGTCGGCGTCGTCCGGCTGAACCGGCCCACCAAGCTCAACTCGCTCAACCCCGACGCCATCAAGCAGCTGCGCGAGGGTTTCGTGGCGCATGCCCTCGACGACGGCGTGAACGCGGTGCTGCTGGAGGGCGAGGGACGCTCGTTCTGCGCCGGCGGTGACCAGAGCGGCGGCGGCACGAAGCCCGAGGGCGCCTACGGCTGGTACCGCTACCTGGCACGCGAGGCCAACACCCTGGTGCGTGAGCTGGTCGGGTACGAGAAGCCGGTGGTGGCCGGGGTACAGGGTCACGTCTACGGCGCGGGGATGGCGCTGGCGATGACCGCCGACCTGATCGTCGCCGCCGCCGACGCACGGTTCAGCATGGCCTACCTCAAGATCGCCAACAAGCCGGACTTCGGGGCCACCTACCTGCTGCCCCGCCGGGTACCGAGCCTGTCGGTGGCCAAGGACCTGCTCTACACCTCGCGGGTGGTGGCCGCCGACGAGGCGCTGCGGCTGGGCCTGGCCAACCGGCTGGTCGACACCGAGCGGCTGCG
>JAJCYC010000117.1 GCA_029263115.1 Pseudonocardia sp.
CTGCTGTTCCTGGAGACGGTCGGCAACCCGGTCGCCGTGTCGCCCAACCACGGGCTGGCCCTGGAGGCCGGGGCTCGCGGTTGGCCGACCCTGCAGTGCCTGCCACGCGGAGGTCGCCCCGGAGTGGGCGAGCTGCTGCGCCCGGCCGGTTTCTACGGCGGTGTCGCGGCCGCGACCGCCGCCGCGCTGGGTCTCGGGCTGCTCAACCGCTCGCGGCGGCAGGCGGTCGACCTCAGCCTGGGCCTCGGAGCGGACATCGGGCTCGGGCTGGCCGGGGTCGAGGTGAAGGTGGTGCGTGGCGCCGAGCACCTGTGGTCGGCCCGCCCGTGCCTGTTCCTGATCAACCACCAGAGCAAGCTGGACCCGTTCCTGGTGGCCAAGATGCTGCGCGGCGGGTTCACCGGGGTGATGAAGGCCGAGGCCAGGAACATTCCCGGGTTCGGCCAGCTCTTCCAGTTCTACGAGATCGCCTTCGTCGAACGGGGCGACACCGAGCAGGCCAAGGCCGCGCTGGCGCCGGCGGTGGCCAAGCTGCGCGACGGGGGAGTCTCGCTGTGCATGTCCCCGGAGGGAACCCGGTCGGCCACACCGGCGCTGGGCCAGTTCAAGAAGGGCGCCTTCCACATCGCCATGCAGGCCGGTGTGCCGATCGTGCCGATCGTGTTCCGCAACGCGCTCGAGGTGCAGTGGCGCGGCGCGCAGATGATCCGCCCGGGCACGGTCGAGACCGTGGTTCTGCCGCCGGTGGACACCAGCGGCTGGTCGGTCGAGACGCTCACCGACCATGTGCAGCGGGTACGCGGTATGTATCTGGAGACCCTGGCCAACTGGCCCGGCCCAACCACCGACGTAGGGGAGCCGACGTGACGACCGACGGACGCGACACCACCAGGGACACGAATCCCGGACCGGACGTTCCGCTGGACTGGGGTTCCAGCCAGGCGATGAACGCGTTCGAGGTGCTGATGTGGCGGGCCGAGGCCGACCGGGCGCTCAGCTCAACCATTGTCGGGCTCGAGCAGTTGGACGTGCTGCCGGACTGGGGGCGGTTCGTCGATGCCCATGACTGGGCGGTGCGGATGGTGCCGCGGTTCCGGCAGCGCGTGGTGGAGCCGCCTCTGGGGGTGGGCTCGCCGCGCTGGGCGGTGGATCCCGAGTTCGACCTGCGTTACCACCTGCGGCGGATGGCGGTGCCCGGCTCCGGTGGTTGGACCGAGTTGCTCGAGACCGCCGCCACCGTGGCCATGACCCCGTTCGACCGGACCCGACCGCCGTGGGAGGTGGTGCTGTTCGAGGGCCTGCCCGACGGCAGGGCGGCCTACCTGCTCAAGATGCACCACTCGGCCACCGACGGGATGGGCACGATCCAGCTGCTGGGCCAGATGCACTCCCGGCGCCGCGAGCCCAGCCCGGGAAAGCCCCGACCACCGGTCCCCGAGGTGATGTCCACCAACCCGGTGGAGGCGCTGGTGAGTCAGGTCGTCTCGGACGTGGGGGCGGTGCCCGGAGTGCTCGGCGACATCGGTTCCGGGCTGCTGGACGCGGTGCGTAACCCCAAGGGCGCGCTCCGCTACGGACAGTCGCTCCGCCGGGTGCTCACCCCGCCGGATGCGTCCGGCTCACCCCTGCTGTCCAAGCGAAGCCTCACCTGGCGGTTCGCCGCGCTCGACGTGCCGATCGCCGACCTCAAGGCGGCCGGCAAGTCGGCCGGCGGCTCGGTGAACGACGCCTACCTCGCGGCCCTGCTCGGTGGCTACCGCCGATACCACGAGGCGATGGCCGTGCCGGTGCCGGACGCGATCCCGATCGCCATCCCGATCTCGGTGCGCAAGCCGGACGACCCCGAGGGCGGCAACCGGATCTCCTCCGCGCGGATCTCCGCGCCGATGGTGGCCGACCCGAAGGCCCGCATCGAGGAGATCCGGGCGCTGATCCTGCTGGCCAAGGGTGAGCCGGCGAACGACGTGATCGGGATGTTCTCCCCGGCGATCTCCCGGTTGCCGGGCCAGATGATCGCGCAGCTCGCCGGCCCGATGACCAAGGGCAACGACCTGCAGGCCAGCAACGTGCCGGGAATCCGGGAGGAGGTCTTCCTGGCCGGGGCGAAGGTGGAGCGGATGTACGGCTACGCGCCGTTGCCGGGATGCGCGGCGATGATCACCCTGGTGAGCCACGGCCCGGTGGGCTGCGTCGGGGTGAACTTCGACTCGGCCTCGTTCACCGAGCCGGAGATCTTCGTGCGGAGCCTGCTGGAGGGTTTCACTGAGGTCCTCGCACTGCATCCCGGCGCGGTGGAACCAACTGCCCGCACCTGACCCGCCCGCCCGGAGCCCCCGTCATCACTACCCGTACAGGTGACGAAACGGAGAGTGGCAACACCTCGTTGTACACAACAGAATCGACGACGGGGGACCGGTCAATGGGGACGCGTACGGGCGGATTTCGCACCACCATCGCGGGTGCCGCGGTTCTGGCCGCCGCGTTGGGGCTGGTGGTGACCGGGACGGCTACCGCCCAGACCGGCGTCGAGTCCCGTCCGGTGTCGTTCGAGGTGGTCACCACGAACCGGTCGGGCGTGCCGTGCGTGAACCCGCCCGGTGAGAAGAAGGTGACTGTGCGGGGTCACCTGACCGGTCCCGCCGCCGAACTGGATGACGGCGCCGACATCACCGTGTACTCGCACGGAAACGGCTACGGGGAGTACTTCTGGCGGTCCGAGGAACCCGCCTACGACTACGTCGGAGAGATGGCCGAGCGTGGCCACGTCTCGCTGACCATCGACCGGGTCGGCTACGACGACAGCGACGGGCCGAACGGCAACACGGTCTGCTTCGGCACCGAGGCCGACGTGCTGCACCAGATCATCGACCGGCTCCGCGACGGCGACTACGGCGGTGAGCGGACCCCTGCCTTCGACCGGGTCGGGCTGGTCGGCCACTCGGCGAGCGGATTCATCGCCAACCAGGTGGCGTACGGCTTCGGTGGGATCGATGCCCTCGGGGTGCTGTCCTCCGGTGCGGCCAGCGCCAAGCCCCTGGTCGCCCAGCGGGCCGGGGAGATGCAGGCGCGGTGTCTGCTCGACGGTGACGGGTACGCCCCGCTGGAAGCGAACGACGCCCAGTTCCGCGCCGACCACATCCACAACGTCGAGCACCACGTCGCCGACGAGTTGACCGAGCGGCGCAATGACGACGCCTGCGCCGGTACCCGCAACGCCGCCGGTGCCATCGCCTCCGACCTGGCCCGCAACGCCACGATCGACGTCCCGGTGCTGGTGATGGTCGGCTCCGACGACAGCTTCTTCGGCCCGCCGGAGCAGCAGGCCGCGCTCTACGGGGGCAGCCCCGAGGTCACCACCCGGACCATCGCGGACACCGGGCATGCGATCGCGTTCAGCCGCAACGCCGAGGCGTTCCGCGACGCGATGGACGACTGGCTCATCGACAACGATCTCTAGTGCCCTGTCGGCCCGACGAAGGGCTCCGGTCTCTCGATCGAGGCACGAGGTCAGCCTGACGGGGAGATGTCCAGGTTCTGCTCGAGGCGGACACTTGACCCTCGCACATCGGTGCCGTGCCCAGGGAGGTTGTCGTGACCACGGAAGTCGAGTTCTTTCCCGCCACGTCTCAGGACAAGCCCGAGCACTCGCCGGACGAGGTGTCCTCCAAGGCGTTCTGGAACCAGACGTCCGAGCAGCGCGACGAGCGTTTCGCCCGGCTGCGGGCGGAGGACCCGGTGTCCTGGCAGCGCCCGGTCGAGGAGGCGGTCGCTCCCGACCCCAACGACCCCGGTTACTGGGCGGTGGTCAAGCACGCTGACATCGTCACCACGAGCCGGGACAACCAGTCCTTCATCAATGGTCAGGGGGTGTTGTTCGACCTGCTGCCGGCAGACTTCCTGGAGATGTCGCAGTCCTTCATGGCGATGGACGCGCCGCGCCAGCCGATGCTGCGCAAGCTGGTCAGCACGGCGTTCACCCCGCGCCGGATCAAGACCATCGACGAGCAGATTCGGGTGGCCGCCCGCGAGGTGGTGGACAGCTTCGCGTCCGACCCGTCCGGTGAGATCGACTTCGTGGACCGGTGTGCTGAGCCGCTACCGGTACGGATGTTCGGTGACATGTTCGGGGTCCCCGACGAACTGCGCGCGCAGACGGCCAGAGCGGCCGGCGACGTTGTGGCCTGGGCCGACCCGGAGCGGATCGGGGACCGGCACCCGGCAGAGGTGGGCATGCAGGCCTGCCAGACCCTGCACGGCATCGCCGCCCAGCTGATCGCCGACCGCCGGAGAGACCCGGGCGAGGATCTGTTCACCGGCCTGGTGCAGGCGGAGGTCGACGGCCGGAAGCTCACCGACGCCGAGATCGGCGCCTTCTTCGTGCTGATGTCGGTGGCCGGCACCGATACGACCAAGCACACGGCCAGCTTCACCGTCCGCGCATTCACCGACTTCCGGGACCAGCAGCGTTGGCTGATGGAGGACTACGACGCTCGGATCACCGTCGCCATCGAGGAGTTCGTGCGCTTCGCTTCGCCGGTCATGACCTTCCGCCGTACCGCGACCCGGGAAACCGAGCTGGCGGGCAGGAAGATCCTGCCCGGCGACAAGGTGGTGATGTTCTACCCCTCCGGCAACCGGGACGCCGACGTCTTCGCCGACCCGGACCGGTTCGATCTCGCCCGGGATCCGAACCCGCACGTCGGGTTCGGTGGTGGCGGTGCCCACTTCTGCCTCGGCAACCAGCTCGCCAAGGGCATGCTGCGGGCGCTGTTCCACGAACTCCTGACTAGAATCCCGGAATTTGAGGCTGGCGAGCCCGAGCTGTTGGGGACGAACTTCATGCGTGGCGTGAAGCGGATGCCCTTCAGATTCACACCGGAGAGGTAGAGGAGCGCAGATGCGCATCGTGGTCGACTTCGACAAGTGCACCGGGTTGGGCATGTGCGAGGCCGAGGCGCCGGATTTGTTCGAGGTACAGGACGACGGTTCTCTGGTCGTGCTGAACGAGACGCCGACCGAGGAGCAGCGTGCCGCTGCCGAGGCGGCCGTCGAATCATGCCCGACCGAGGCCTTGAGCATCGTCGAGGGCTGAGGAAGGGTGGCCTTACGGGAGGGTCCCCTCAGGCGCTCATAGCGGTCGCGCCGACCGTCATGTCATCCTTCGCGGCCGGCGGCGTAGATCCGAAAGCAAGGAGTTGACGTGCAGGAACGTCTGGTAGTCGTCGGGGCGTCGCTGGCCGGCATGCGGGCGGTGCAGTCCGCGCGCAAGGCGGGTTACGCCGGCCCGATCACCCTGGTCGGCGGCGAGGCGCACCTTCCGTACGACCGACCGCCGCTGTCCAAGGAGTACCTGGACGACGCCGAGCCCACCCATCCGGGTTTCCCCGCGGGAGAGGACCTGGCTGGCGAGCTCGATGTGGACGTGCGGTTGGGGACGTGGGCCACCTCCCTGGATCCCGGACGTTCGGTGATCGGGCTCACCGGGGAGTCCGGCGACGATGAGCTCGGCTACCACGCGATGGTGATCTCCACCGGCGCAGCGGCGCGCACGCTGCCGGGCACCGACCAGCTGGCGGGCGTGCACTGCCTACGCACGCTGGACGACGCGGTGGCGATCCGGGCCGCGCTGGACGCCGGCGCGCGCACCGTCGTGGTGGGCGCCGGGTTCATCGGCTCCGAGGTGGCCTCCGGCGCCCGCAAGCGGGGGCTCCCGGCGACCGTCCTGGAGGCGCTGCCGGTGCCGCTGGTGCGCTCGGTGGGCGAGGAGATGGGTCACGCCTGTGCGGAGCTGCACCGGTCCAATGGCACCGACCTGCGGTGCGGGGTGAAGGTCACCGGCCTGGAGAGCACCGACAACAAGGTCACCGGCGTCTCGCTGGACGATGGCAGCACTGTGCCGGCCGATCTGGTGGTGGTCGGCATCGGGGTCGCCCCCTGCACGGCGTGGCTCGGGGGTTCCGGAGTCACCCTGCACGAGCGCGACGGCGGGATCATGTGCGACGAGACGCTGTCCACCGGCGTGCCCGGGGTCTACGCGGCGGGCGATGTCACACACTTCCCGAACCCGCTTTTCGACGGCGAGATGATGCGCCTGGAGCACTGGACCAACGCCAACGAACAGGGCCAACTCGCGGCCAGGAACGCGATCAATCCTGCCGAGGCCAGGCCGGCGGCCACGGTTCCCTACTTCTGGTCCGACTGGTACGGCCATCGCATCCAGTTCGTCGGCATCCCGAAGGCGGACGAGATCCGGCCGGTCAGCAGGGAACTGGGCGAGGAGAAGTTCCTCGCGCTCTACCGCCGCGGCGACCGGATCGTCGGCTGCATCAGCATCGACAGACAGTCCCAGATCATGAAGTACCGACGGATGATCATGCAGCGGAAGTCCTGGGCCGAGGCGCTCGAGTTCGCCGGGGTCGGCTGAGGGCCGGCCGGCCCGGCCGACCGTGTCGGCCCGCTACAGACCGAGTGAGCGGCCCACGACCTCCTTCATGATCTCGGTGGTACCGCCGTAGATTCGGGTGATCCGGGCGTCGGCGTAGGCCTTGGATATCGGGTACTCGCTCATGTAGCCGTAGCCGCCGTGCAGCTGTAGGCAGCGGTCGATCACCCGGCCCTGCAGTTCGGTGCACCACCACTTGGCGGCCGAGGCGTCGGCCGCGCTGAGCTCGCCGGCGTTGAGCAGCCGCACGCCCCGATCGACGTAGTTCTGCGCGATATCGATCTCGGTGGCGATCTCGGCGAGCACGAACCGGCTGTTCTGGAACGAGCCGACCGCCTGGCCGAAGGCCTTGCGCTCCTTGACGTACCCCAGCGTCTGGTCGAACGCGGTGCGGGCGGACGCCACCGCCGCCAGCGCGATCGACAGCCGCTCCTGGGGCAGGTTCATCACCAGGTAGGTGAAGCCCTTGCCCTCCTCGCCGAGAAGGTTGGCCACCGGCACCCGCACGTCGGTGAAGGACAGCTCGGCGGTGTCCTGGGCGTGGAACCCCAGCTTGTCGAGGTTGCGACCCCGGTCGAACCCGGCCATGCCGCGTTCCAGCACGAGCAGACTCATGCCCTTGTGCTTCTGGGTCGGGTCGGTTTTCACCGCAGTGATCACCAAGTCGGCATTGATGCCGTTGGTGATGAACGTCTTGGACCCGTTGACCAGGTAGTGGTCGCCGTCGCGGATCGCGGTGGTGGCCATCGAGGCCAGGTCGGAGCCGATGGCCGGCTCGGTCATCGCGATTGCGGTGATCAACTTACCGGAAGCGATCCCGGGCAGCCAGCGCTGCTTCTGCTCCTCGGTGCAGTACTCCAGAAAGTACGGCATGGCAATGTCGTTGTGCAGCGTGATTCCCAACCCTGCGGCCGTGGCGCCGCACCGGATCGCCTCCTCGCCGAGTACCGCGTTGAACCGGAAGTCGGGTACTCCGCCGCCGCCGTACTCCTCGGGCACCGCCATGCCCAGGAACCCGTTGCGCCCGGCAGTCTCGAACAGCTCGCGCGGGACGATGCCGGCCTGCTCCCACTGCTCCAGGTGGGGCACGACCTCCTTGTCCAGGAAGGCCCGTACGGACTCGCGGAACGCCTCGTGGTCGGCCTCGTACAGGTCCCGCTGCATCGCTGGTGCTCCTCGCTCGCTGATCGTCCGGCGGGCTGACTCTACGGCAGTCAGCCCGCAGGGGCCGGCGCAGTCGCCGCGTCCTGCACCTGGCCGATCAGCTCCTCCAGTACGTCCTCCAGCGCCACCACCCCGACGATGTCGCCGTCGGGTCCGGTCACCGAGGCGAGGTGCGCGCCGTCGGACTGCATGCCGCCGAGGGCGACCCGCAAGGTGTCGGTTCCGGCCAGCGCGGTCAGCCGCCTGGTGAACTCCCCGGCGATCGTGGCCGCGCCACGGCGTTGCGCGGTGAGGGCGTCCTTCACGTGCACGTAGGCGCTGATGGCACCGTCGGCGTCGACGAGCGGGAAGCGGGAGTAGCCGGTGCGCGCGGTGGCCTGCTGGACGTCGTGCGGGGTGGCGTCGGCGTCCAGCACGGTCAGGTCGGCACGGCCGAGCATCACCGTCGACACGGTCCGCTCCTCGAACTCCAGGGCCCCGGTGAGCAGCCGCTGCTCGTCGGCGTCCAGGATGCCCTCGCGGTGCGACTCGGCCACCAGCCCGCTCACCTCGTCGGAGGTGAAGGTCGAGTTGACCTCTTCCTGGGGCGGTACCCGGAACACCCGCAGGACGAGGTTCGCCATCGCGTTGAACGCCACGACGAACGGCTTGAGCACCGTCACGATGGCGACGAGCGGCGGGCCGAGCCAGAGCGCGGCCCGTTCCGGCCCGGCGATCGCGATGTTCTTGGGCACCATCTCACCGAGCACCATGTGCAGGAACGTCACGATCGCCAACGCGATGGCGAATGCGAGCGGGTGCAGCAGCGCACCGGGAAGCCCCATGGCTTCGAACGGCCGCTCGATCAGGTGCGCGACGGCCGGCTCGCCGACCGCGCCCAGACCCAGCGAGCACGCGGTGATGCCGACCTGGGATCCGGCCATCATCAGGGTCACCCGCTCCACCGCGCCGAGGGTGATCCGGGCCCGCCGGGACCCCTGTTCGGCGAGCGGCTCGAGCTGGGTGCGCCGGACCGAGATGAGCGCGAACTCGGCCCCGACGAAGAACGCGTTGCCGGCGAGCAGGGCGATCGCACCGAGGATCGCCGCCAGGTCACCCACGGTCGTCTCCGTTCGGTTGGTGGTGCTTGGGGGTGGCCGGGGCGAGCCGGACCTGGTCGATCCGCCAGCCGTCCATCCGCTGCACGGTCAGCCGGACCCGGGTGTCGCCGGCCGGGAGCTCGACGTCGTCCCCGGCCCGAGGCACCCGGCCGAGACGATCGAGTACCAGGCCCCCGAGGGTGTCGAAGTCGTCACCCTCGGGGAGCGCGAACCCGGTGAGCTCGGCGATCTCGTCCGGTCGCAGCAGCCCGGACAGCGTCCAGGCACCGCCGTCCTCCTGCCGGGCGCGCAGGCCGATGCGGTCGTGCTCGTCGGTGATGTCCCCGACGATCTCCTCGATCAGGTTCTCCAGGGTGATGATTCCGTCGGTGCCGCCGTACTCGTCCACCACGACCGCCATCTGCAGACCCTGGGCACGCAGCTGGGGCAGCAGCGGGTCCAGCTCCTGCACCCCGGGCACCGGCAGCGGGTCGACCATCAGATCCCGCACCCGCCGGTGCGCCCGGTCGGCCTCGGGCACCGCGAGGGCGTGCTTGACGTGCACGATCCCGACCACCACGTCCACTCCGCCGCGCAGTACGGGGAACCGGGAGTGCCCGGTCCGCTCGACGGTGTCGAGCAACTCCGCCGCGGTGTCGTCGGCGTGCAGGAACGTGACCTTGAACCGGGGCGTCATCGCATCGGCGGCGGTGCGCCCGCCGAAGCCGAGCGACCTGGTGACCAGCTCGGCGGTCGTCGTGGGTAGTACCCCGTCCCGCGCCGACCGTCGGACCAGCGACCCGAGTTCCTGCGCGGAGCGGGCCGAGCCGAGCTCCTCCTGGGGCTCGATCCCCAGCAGCCGCAGGATCCGGTTCGCGGTGCCGTTCAGGAACCTGATCACCGGACGGGTCGCGGTGGTGAACCCGTGCTGGATGCCGGCGACCGCCTTCGAGACCGGCAGCGGGCGAGCGATGGCCAGGTTCTTCGGCACCAGCTCGCCGAACACGATCTGGAAGGCGGTGGCCAGCAGCAGCGCGGCCGTGACCGACGCGGCAGCGGCCGCGCTCTCCGACAGCCCGGCGGCCGCGAGCGGACCGCGCAGCAGGGCGGCGATCGAGGGCTCGGCGATGAAGCCGACCACCAGGCTGCTCACGGTGATGCCGAGCTGGGCGGCGGACAACTGGGTGGACAGGTTCCGCAGGGCCGCGAGTACCCGACGGGCCCGCTTGTCGCCGGCCTCGGCCTCCCGCTCGACCGCGACGCGGTCTGCGGCGACCAGACCGAACTCCGCGCAGACGAACACTGCGTTGACCAGGACGAGGAACACGACGAGTGTGAGGAGCAACCACGGGATCAGCACCGTGCGCACCGCCGGTGAATGTACCGATCGGCCCGTTCAGAGGGAGGATGCGTCGATGAGGGAACGCCTGCGGTCGCCATGTGGGCAACGATTACCCGGCGGACCGGCCCGGTGAACGTGCCGAGCGCCACCCGAACGCACTGCCGAGCCGACCCCGCCGGCCGTGACCTGTGGCCTCGCGGGCGGTTGTCAGTAGCCGATGTAGTTGCCGGCGGAGTTGGTCCGTCCGCCGTTGCGGAGGGTGGACACCCCGTAGTTGGCGATCATGTAGCGGACCCCGGCGGTGATGTTGGCGACCGGGTTGGTGATGCCCAGGTGCGACAGCTCGGGCAGCACGTAGGCCCGGAAAGTACTCGGGATGGTCTGCATCAGGCCCTGGGACGGGCGGCCGGCCAGCGCGTTGCTGTCCCACCGGTTGATCGCCTTCGGGTTGCCCATGGACTCTTTCATGATGATCTTGCGGATGCCGGGTGCGTAGGACTGCGGTAGTCGCATCTTGGTCAGCGCGGTACTGATCCACTCATTCAGGCTGCCGCCGCCCTTGAGGATCAGGGACTCCCTGGCGGCGAGCTTGACCGCCGCGGCGTGCGCCGCCGAGGCCTCGGCCGCCAGCTTGTCCGCCTTGTGCAGCATCTCCACGTCGCGCTTGTCCGAGGCCGACACCCGCTCGCCGGCGACCGGCAGCAGGGTGGTGCTGGCCGAGTCGAACTCGAAATCCGACACCTGCTCCGGGGCGGCCGCCCCGGTGGTGGCCGGCTTGGCGGCCAGCGCTTGCGTGTCGGCGGCCAGGTCGAGCGGCGTCAGGTTGGTGCCGGAGCCGGCCAGGGGCTGCGCGGGACCGGGATCGATCGCGAGCAGGCTGCCGGTGACGACGGCGCCGAGCGCCGCGGTCGCCCCCACGACTGTGTTGCCTCGAACCAGCGGCTTCGACGGGGCCGACCGGGACTCGGCCCGCCGGCGACCGCCGGGATTCGGAACACGCGGGATGACGACCGTGTCATCGAGCGCGGGCATGCCGTGTCGGGGGGCGACCGGCGAACGGCTCGCGCGTGGCTCCGGGAGGTATCCCGGAACCGCGCAGCGGCCGCCTGGGGAGCGGTGACGTGCCACGAAGTTCTCAGCCTTTCCGCGACCGTCGATTCCGTCTCGGGGACAACCGGCTCGGGGACCGGCGAACTGGATGGGGAGTCCAGCTCGTCCTCGTTACGCAATCGGATCGTGATGTGTTCAGGCAGCTTACGGTCGCCGCCGGGGCTAATCCAGACCGCCCCCCGGCGTGTCGTTGCTGGTCACATGGGAAATCGCAGCTGAGAGCATTGTCTCACGGTGAGTAACCGCGATGAGCGGTTGCTTTGTGCGCTGAATGGTGGTCTTCGACACTCCTCCGCCGGTCTTGAGGCGCCTGAGCTCGACCGCAGCGCAGCCATCCGGTCCCGCGGGGATCGCCGGGCGGGTCGCGCGCCGGAGAAGGAGCGGGTCGGGGGGGGGGGGGGGGGGGGGGCGGGGGGGGGGGGCGCGGGGGCGCCCCCCCCCGCCCCGGGGGGCGGGGGCCCCCCCCCCGACCCGGGGTCGAGCGGTGCTGAGTGCGCTCAGCCGGCGCAGCTGTTGGTGATCTTGGCGAGCTCCGCCGCGATGTCGATCACGTCGGCCTCGGCGCCCAGCGGGACCACCTCGTAGGTGGCGGCCAAGAACCGTTCCATCAGCTCACGGTCGAACTCGAGGGAGGCGAAGCCCTCGTCGTCGCCGATCTTCACCTCGACGATGTCGAACTCCTCGTCGGACAACGGGGCCACCCGCACGTCCCCCATGCCGGACGGGATGAGCATGCCCTCGACGAGCAGATCGCGGGCCAGCAGCCACTCGATCCACCGGCCGCTCGGCCGGCTGATCGACATCATCACGGCGTACGGGTCGTCCGCCCGGTAGCTCCAGCGGGTCAGCAGGGGCATCTCCTGCCCGTGCAGCACCGCGAACATCTCCTGCGCGACCGCGTCGGTCCTGATCTCATCGCTCATCGTTCGACCCTCTCCCCAGATCCTGCGCCAGCATCCGGCCGGCTTCACTGACCTCATCGCCCGACGGGCCGTGGATGCTGCACTTTCCCGCCGGATTCACCCGTTGCGGGCAGTGTTGTAACGGCGGCCGAGCGGCGGGCGACATTAGCCCGTTCGGAGGCCTCGGGTGACAGACCGTACGGCCCATCGCGCGGCAGGGCCGTCCGGCGGGCGTCGTCGCCACGAACTGACGAGCCGGACCGCAGGGTCAACGGGTCAACGACATCCGGCCCACTTCGTCCAGCGCGGACGAGGCCGTCGGCTGCTCGAAGAGCACCTCGGCCTCGCGGCCCCGGATCAGCAGCGTAGCGATCGTGTTGCCGAACAACGGGCCGCACACCTTGCGCCAGCTCACCGGCAGGGGCGGTGACCCGTGGCGGCGGGCCCACCGGCGCGTGACCGGAGCCAGCCGTGGGGACCAGCCGAGCCTGAACACCGGCTTGATGAACGCCGGCACGTCGTTGTGCACCGGTGAGCACACCAACTGATGCACGACGGCCGTGGTGGAGTCGCCGGTCGGTTCGTCCGCGGTGCCGGCCTTGCCCGGATCGACCAGGTCGGCCAGGGCGGCGTAGCTGTGGTGCACGTCGCCGGAGAGCACGGTGACCGTTGCCGGCCCGCCGGGGTGGACGGCCGCCCGGGTGATGAGCTCGGTGAGGCGCACGAAGGACTTCAGGAAAGCGGCCCAGTGCTCCAGGTCCGCGGCCTGCCGCAGCTTCTCGGCCAACGCGCCACGCCGGCCCGGACGGTTCGCCGCCAGCTCGTTCACGGTCTGCAGGTCGCCGATGGCGTGCGGGAGCAGCCAGGGCAGCGACGAGCCCAGCACGAGGTGCTCCACGTCCTCGAGTCCCTCGTCGACCTGGGCCTCCAGCCAGCGGAACTCGCGCTCTCCGACCATCATCCGCTCGCCGGACTCGAGGATCCGGCCGTTGCGGGAGTCGATCATGAGGAGCCGGCTGTGCCCGAGCTCCCAGCGGAAGCTGAACCGGATCCCCTTGTTGCAGTCGACCTCCCGGTCGGCCCGGTCGGCGAGCTCGACCATGATCGGCCACAGGTCGCCGTGGACGGCCAGCATCCGCTGGTAGTCGTCGTTCTTGGCCAACTCGGAGGGGCTCAGGTTGCCCAGGTGCTGATACACCCAGTACGAGACCAGCCCGGCCCGGATCCGGTCCTGCCACCAGGGTTCTTTCTTGATCTCGGCACGCCAGGCGGTCGAGGTGTTCCAGTCGTCCCGGATGTCGTGGTCGTCGAAGATCATTGCGGTGGGCACCGTGGACATGATCCAGCGGATCTCCGGGTCGCCCCACGAGTGCCGGTAGAGCCGTTCGTACTCGGTGAAGCTCACCACCTCGCCCGGCGGCCGCGTCCCGCCCGCACGTCGGTTGCGCCGGCGACCGGCCAGGTGGCGGCGCGCCTCGGGGGTGAGCTCGTCGGCGTAGACCTGATCACCGAGCAGGATGAGTGCATCCGGCCACTCGTCGTTCGGACGTCCGGCCATCCGGGCGGTGTAGCAGTCCAGGGCGTCCAGACCCAGCTTGGAGTCGATCTTCTCCACGCCGGTCTTGGGATAGCGGCAGGAGCCGAAGATGGCCCGCAGCCGGTGTGCCGAACCGGGCCCCCGGGTGCGGATCACGCTGGGTGGGAACGGTGAATCCGGCAGCGGCCACACCTGCTCGCCGTCGACGCTCACCTGGTACTCGACGATGGTGTCCGGTTCCAGGCCGGTGACCGTGACCAGCGCGAAATGATGGCCCTGCACCTCGAACGTGCGGGCCGAGCAGCCCAGCACCTCCACGGTGGCGGCCTGTTCGGTCTGCACCCAGACCAGAGCGGAGTTGTCGTCGACGTGGCGCAGCGCGGGGCCGAGCAGCAGGGTCACGGGTGGGAGCCTATGTCGGGTCCGGGCCGGCGACCGGTTCGGACGCGGCGGTGAGCTCCGCCGACTCGTCGGCGGACAGCGCCAGCCCGGTCATCGCCAGCAGTTCGGCGAGCTGCTCGCGGGTACGGGCGCTGGCGATCGGCGTCGAGACCGTGTGCCGGTCGGCCAGCCAGGCCAGGGCCACCGCCGCCGGCGCCACCCGGTGGGCGGCGGCCACCTCCGCGAGCGCGGCGAGCACCCGGCGCCCCCGCTGGTCCAGGTACTCCCGCGCGGCGTCCGAGCGGACGCTCTCGACGTTGGTGTCGGCGGCGTACTTGCCGCTCAGGAATCCCTTGGCGAGTCCGTAGTAGGGCAGGCAGGACAACCCCCGCTGCGCCAGCAACGGCCCCAGGCCGAGTTCGTAGTCGCGCTCCACCAGGTTGTAGTGCGGCTGCAGCGCGACGAACCGGGCCAGCCCGTTCCGCTCGGCGATGTCCAGTGCCTCGGCCAGCCGGGGCGCCTCGTAGTTGGACGCCGCCACGTAGCGCACCGTGCCGGCCCGGACCAGCGCGTCGAACGCGGCCACGGTCTCCTCCAGCGGGGTGTCCGGGTCGTCCCGGTGGGCGTAGTAGAGGTCTATCCGGTCGGTCCGCAGGCGGCGCAGCGAGTCCTGCACAGCTGCGGTGATGTTCGCGCCCGACAGCCCGGGCCGCTCCGGCCAGGAACCGACCTTCGTGGCGAGCACCATCCGGTCGCGGTTGCCGCGTGCGGCCATCCAGTCGCCGATGATCCGCTCGGACTCTCCGCCGGAGTTGCCGGGCACCCGCCACATGTAGGAGTCGGCGGTGTCCACGAAGTTGCCGCCGGCGTCGGCGTAGTCGTCGAGCAGCGCGAACGACTGCCCGGCGTCAGCGGTCCAGCCGAAGACGTTGCCGCCCAGGCAGAGCGGGTGCACGTCGAGGTCGGTTCCCGGCAGGGTTCTGGTCGGCACGGTTCGCACGGTAGTTCGGGTGAACCGGTCCCGCGCGGGCACCCGACCGGCGGTGTCACCCGGCCGGGCGCATGCCGGGCGCGTTTGGCCCGGGCAGCCACCGGGTAACGGTCGGTATGCTGCTGCGCCGTCTCGCTCGACCACTGCTCGCCGCGATCTTCATCCAGGGTGGGATCGCCGCGTGGCGTGACCCCAAGGGCCACGCCGAGCTCGCCGCCCCCGTCATCGACCGGGTCACCGGGATCGCGCCGATCGACGAGCCGCCGTCGAACCTGACGCTGGTCCAGGTCGACGCGGGGGTCAAGATCGGCGCCGGGGTGCTCCTGGCGTTCGGCAAGGCACCCCGGCTGTCCGCCGCCGCGCTGGCGGCGAGCCTGGTGCCGACCACGATCGCCGCGCACCGGTTCTGGGAGATCGACGACCCGACCCAGCGGACCGACCAGCAGGTCCACTTCTTCAAGAACCTGGGCCTGCTCGGCGGCCTGCTGCTCGCCTCGGCCGATACCCACGGCAAGCCGTCGCTGGCCTGGCGGGCCCGGCACGCCGGACGCACCAGCGCGGCCACCGCCGAACTGTTGCACCGCGACATCACCGGCGGCCTCGGCCAGCTGTCCGAGCGTGCCGGCCACCTCACCGGTGAGCTGACCGAGGTGGCGAACCGGGCCGGTGGGCAGGCCGCCGACGTCGCCTCCCGGGCCGGTGAGCGACTGGCGCCGGCGGCCTCCCGGGCCGGGGAGCGGGCGGCGGATGCCGCGACGCGGGCCGGTGGGCGGGTGGCCCCGGCCGCCGCCCGGGCGGGGGACCGGGTGGCCGACGTCGCCACCCGCGCCGGTGAGCGCGTCGGCGTCCGGGCCGAGCTGCTGCTGGGCGAGGCCGACATGGCCGGCTCGAAAGCCGCCAAGCGTGCCCGCAAGATCGGTCGCCGGGCCCGCAAGCGCACCGAGCAGCGCCTCGAGGTGGCGTCGAAGGAGCTCAGCCGCGCCGGGCGACGGGCCTCGAAGCGGTTGGAGAAGTTGTCCGACGAAGCGTCGAAGACCTCCAGCCGCCAGCTTCGCAAGGCGTCGGCCAAGGCCCGCGAGACCCAGGCCCGGGTGGAGCGCAAGCTCGCCTGACCCGCGCCGGAGCGGCTCGGCCCGGCCGGGTCGCTCCGGTGCCTCCCCGCGGTGCGTCGGCGACGGCGGGCCCCTCGGCCCTGCCGCGCCGCGGCCCTGGTGTCAGCGTGCGGCCCGGTCGGTCGCGCTGTCGGCGCCCGCGAGCCGCTCCCGCAGGAACGCCGCCGCGTCGGGCGAGCGCGGTTGGTGCTGCTCGCCGGATTGCATGTCGCGCACGGTGACCACTCCCTCGGCGTGCTCGCGCGGACCGATCAGCACCACGAACCGGGCACGCTGGTCGTTCGCCCACTTCAGCTGCTTGGCGATCTTGCCCGAGGCCCCGAGGTACAGCCCGACCCGCAGGCCGCCCGCGCGCAGCCGGCCGGCCAGCTCCACCAGCGCCGGCTCGGTCTCCTCGACCAGCACGGCGAGCGCCACGTCCAGCCCGGGTTCCCGGCCGGCCGTGCCGTCCCGGTCGGAACCCTCCTGGCTGGACAGGATGCGCTCGATGCCGATCGAGCCCCCGCAGGCCGGCAGGTCCGGCCCGCCGAGCGCGGCGACCAGCCCGTCGTAGCGCCCACCGGAGGCGATGGAACCCGGGAAGTCCGGCGCGGTCACCTCGAAGATCGGTCCGGTGTAGTAGTCCAGGCCACGGACCATCCGCGGCGTGAACACCACCCGTCCGGGAGGCAGCCCGGCGGTCAGAGCGAGCAGCCGGTCCACCTCCGCCAGCCCGGCGCGACCGCGTTCGGTGCCGTCCAGCTGCTTGCGGACCCGCTCGGGGTCGTCGGCGGCCAGGTCGGCGACCAGGGAGGATGCGGTGGCGGCGGGCAGCCCCCGAACGGTCAGCTCGGCGGTGACCGCGTCCGGTGCCAGCTTGTCCAGCTTGTCCAGGGTGATCAGCACCCGGGCACCCAGCTCGTCGGGTACGTCGTAGGCGTCGAGCAGCCCGAACAGCGCCTGGCGGGAGTTCAGCAGGAACCGGAACTCCGGCACCCGCAGCGCTACCAGGCCGTCGTTGATCGCCAGCAGCGTCTCCGCGTCGGCCAGTGGCGACGCCGATCCCACTGTGTCCAGGTCGCACTGGGTGAACTCACGGAAGCGGCCCTTACCCGGCCGGTCGGCCCGCCACACCGGGCCCAGCGCGTAGCGGCGGTAGGGCATCGGTAGCCGGTTGCCGTGGGTGGCCACCACCCGGGCCAGCGGGACCGTCAGGTCGTAGCGCAGCGCCAGGTCGGCCTCGCCGGACGCCTCGTGCTCGCCGCGGCGGAGGATCTTGAAGATCAGCTTGTCGCCCTCGTCACCGTACTTGCCGGTGAGTACCTCCAGCCGTTCGAAGGCCGGGGTCTGCAGCGGCTCGAAGCCGTACGCCTCGAACGCCGCGCGCACCGCGGCGAACGCGCGCTCCCGGCGGCGGACCTCAGCGGCCAGGAAGTCGCGTGTGCCGGACGGCGGCTCGGCGGCCTGGGCCATGGCTGGACACCTCTCACTGTGATCCGGGAGTAGGGGCGGCGATCCGGGAGTAGGGCGGCGATCCGGGAGTAGGGCGGCGGACGACGGCCACCACCAATCCCATTGTGTCAGTCCGGTCGAACCGGTTCCGGGGCAGGCACGGGCCTGGTCGGCGCGGGAATGCCGGACCGAGATGCGGGTCTCAGTGGGGTGTGGTTGCCTCCGGTAGGGGTAGCCGGGACCGGGTACGGATATCGGCCGGGCGGTCGAGAAGTGGCAACGGACGGGGAAGAGCATGCGCTGCTTGGTTCTGGGGGCGACGGGTTACGTCGGGGGCAGGCTGGTACCTCGGTTGGTGCACGCCGGCCACGAGGTGCGCTGCCTGGTCCGCGACCCCGCCCGGGCGACCGACCTGACCCGGCTGCCCGGGGTGCGGACCGTCGTCGGCGACGTGCTCGACCCGGAGTCCGTCCGGGCCGCCACCGAGGACGTCGACGTGGTCTTCCACCTGGTGCACTCGCTGGCCCGGGCCGACTTCCGCGACACCGACCGGATCGCGGCCGAGAACGTCGCGCTGGCTGCGGCCGGCAGGGCCGCTCAGGTCGTCTACCTCGGCGGGCTGCGGCCCCCCGGTGACGGCGCGGTGTCACGGCACCTTGCGTCGCGGGCCGAGGTCGGTGACGTGTTCCTGGCCGGCCCGGTGCCGGCGGTGGTGCTGCAGGCGTCGATGATCATCGGGTCGGGCTCGACCAGCTTCGAGATGCTGCGCCACCTCGCCGAGCGGCTGCCTGCGCTGCCCGGTCCCAGATGGCTGGACAACCCGACCCAGCCGGTGGCCATCGCCGACGTACTGCACTACCTGGTGGCCTGCGCGGACCTGCCGGAGCCGATGAACCGGGCGGTCGACATCGGCGGGCCGGACGTGCTCACCTACCGCGACCTGATCGCCCGCTACGCCCGCATCGTCGGGTTGCCGACGCCGATCTGGCTGCCCACCCCGGTGTTCCCGGCCGGGTTGTCCGCGCTGGCGGTGTCCGGGTTGACTCCGGTCTCGGCGGCGGTGGCCGAGCCGCTGCTGGAGTCGCTGGCGCACCCGATGGTGTGCGCCGAGGGCGAGCCGGAGGGTGTGCTGCCCGATCCGCCGGCCGGACGGCTGGACTTCGAGGAGGCGGTCCGGCGGGGGGTGGTCGCCGGGCCACCGGAGCGGGTCTGCGCCCAGAACGGCGACGAGCCGGCCCTGCCGGCCGCGCACGACCCGGCGGGCTCCGGCGGGCCGGTCTACGTCGAGGAGCGCCGGATGTCCTGCGCCGCCACCCCGGCGGAGCTGTGGCGCGTCATCGAGAGCATCGGCGGCGACAACGGCTGGTACAGCGTGCCCTTCGCCTGGCAGCTGCGCGGAGTGCTCGACCGCGCGCTCGGTGGGGTCGGCGCGTACCGCGGTCGCCGCGATCCGGCCACCCTGCGCAACGGCGAGGTGCTGGACTGGTGGCGGGTGGAGCGGGTCGATCCGGGCTTGCGGCTGCTGCTGCGTGCCGAGATGCGGATGCCCGGAACCGCGTGGTTGGAGATGAGCGTCGGGCAGGACCCGGTCGGCGGCAGCGAGTACCGCCAGCGGGTGACCTTCCGCCCGGCCGGCCCTGCCGGGCACCTCTACTGGTGGGGCCAGCGGCTGGGCCACGAGGTGGTGTTCGGGGTGATGGCGCGGCGGCTGGTGCGGGCCGCGGAGCGCCAGCCGGTGACCTGAGCGTCGGGCACCCGGTCAAGGACCCCGCAGCCTCAGCTCGCAGCGGCGGGTCGTCGGGGGCCAGATCGATGCTGGGCAGTCGGCGCGGGCGGTCTGCAGTGCGATCTTGATCTGGCTGCGGGCAGTGTCGGCGGCCCGTGCCCGAACGCCGTCCGTGACCGGGGGGCTCCCGGCGACCGGCCGGTATGATCGGAAGATGGCCACTCCGGCCGCCGCCCGACCGCGCGCCGGGCGCCCGGTGAGGTGCGGGAGCTGGTGCTCGGCGCCGCGCGGGAGTTGTTCGCCCTGCACGGCTACCCCGGCACCAGCACCAAGCGCATCGCCGAGCGGGCCGGTGTGGGGCGCACCCGGCTCACCGAGGTGATCGGCGGCAAGGTGATGGACGCCCTCCGGTCGAAGGAGGGCAGGTTCGACAAGTGGCACCCGGCCAACGTCTCGCCGTACGTGGCCTACCTGGCCGGGCCCGGATGCGAGAATCTCCGGCGAGGTGTTCCTGGTCGGTGGCGCGCTGGTGCAGCGGGTGAAGCCGTGGGAGCTCGACCAGGAGTGGTCGTTCAAGGGCGAGGACCGGCACACCGTGGAGACCATCAGGCCGCTCGACTCCGGTCGGGATCGTGCACGGACCGCAGCAGGTCCCGGGCGTGCCCACCGAGCCGGGTGGCGTTCAGCGGACCCAGAGTCACCTCGGCGCCGCGCCCGGGCCGGCCGGGCCGGCGCAGCTGCCCGAAGTGTCCGAACGGCGTCTGGTGGAAGCCGACCACCCACGGCGCTCCGCGGTTCCGCGCGGTGACGCCGAGCTGGCCGAACGCCTGTGCGCCGCAGCACATCCGGGCCACCGACGAGGCGTCCGTCCACGACACGCCCCGCCGGACCAACTCGTCGGCCAGCCCCGACGCCGTGGCGGGACGCGTGGCCCGGGCCGCGTCGAGTACCTCGGCCGCCAGGGTGACCGGCCGACCCGTCCCCGCCACGATCGGGCCGGCCAGCTCCACCAGCGCCGGCAGCACCCGGGACGCATCGACCGCCAGGATCGCCAGCTCCTCGCCCCGCCGGGCGGCCAGCACGCCGTGCGACCCGGCCACCGCGGCGAGTCCGACCGTGGTGCCGGCCGGCCCCCGGTGTCGCAGATCGAGTTCGTACCCGGGGTGGGCGAGCACGCGCAGCGCCCGAGCCAACGGCTGGCCGGGGCCACCCGACCCGGCCAGGCCCCGTAGCCGCAGATCGTGCGTTGCCGCGGCGATCACCCGCCGGCGTTCGTCGGCGTCCCGGCCGGGGCTGGGCAGCTCGAGCACCGGCGGCGTCCCGCCCAGCCCGAGCCACTCCCAGCACACGTCGAACTCGACGGCGGTGAGCCGTGCGGCTCGCGACCAGGCGCTCACCGCCGTACCTCGGCGCCCTCGGCGAGTCCGAGCACCGGCGGGCAGATGTCGTCGAACTGGACCTGGAAGGGCTCGTCGCTGGGCAGGAAGGTGTTGTTGCGGTGCTGGCGATCGCCGGCGCCACCGGCCCCGGCGCCGCCGACCGGGTGCATCCCGCCCGTCCCGGCGGGTGCCCGGGTGCCGGCCGTGGAGCCCGAGTTGCCCGGTGTGGCGAGCCCGGATCGCTCGCCCGGAGCGACGCCGCCACCTCGGCCGGGTAGCTCCCGATCGTCGGGCGGCGTGCTGGCGTATCCGCTCGTTCGCGGGGACTGCGGCGGCGCCCATGGGCCGCGCGGCGGTGCGGCGATCAGTGCGGAGCCATGGGCCGGCTCCGGACCGACCGAACCGACGGGGACGGGCCCGCCGGCCCCGGGTGGGGTCAGCGGCGTCCAGCCGGCCTCCTCGGTGCCTGCGGGCGCGTCCGGCCCGGTGGTCGTTGGGCCGGCCCCAGGGCCCGGCCCGCCGGGTCCTGGGTCGCCGGCGCCGGTGGCCGCGCTGCTCCCACCGCCTGGTCCGGGGTGTGCGCCGCCGCCGCTCGCGTCGCTCGTCCAGCCGGCGCCACCCGAGCGCAACGGCTGCCCGCCGTTGTCCACCGGGCCGGCCGGTGCCCGGGAGGCCGGGTCGGTGATCGGGAACCTGGCCAGGGCGAGCTGGCTGGCGGCCTGGTGGGCGTACAACGCCTCGTTGGCGGCGGTGTCGGCCGACCTGTTGGCGGTGACCCGGCGGGTGTAGTCGGACTGCACGTCGAACACGTCGGCCGCGAACTCCCGCGCCTCGCCGAGCGCCTCGTCCAGGGCCCGGCCCCAGAAGCTGTTGCCGCCCTCGTCGATCGGTGCGGCGATCTTCTGTTTGGTCACGGCGAAGGAGCTGCCGTAGTGGTCCACGGTGCCGGCGGCCTGGCTGCCGCGGCTGCCGGCGGTCCGCAGCTGTTCGACGTGCCGCCGCACCGCGCCGGCCGCGGCCTCGGCCGCCGAACCCTGCCAGGCCACGTTCAGGGTCCGCAGCCCGGTTTCCAGTGCCCGGTCCGATCCGCCGAGCAGCTCGGCGAGCTTGCCCAGCTCGAACTGGGCGTCCAGCGCGGCGCGGGCACCCCGGCCCTGCTGCATCCAGGCGTGCTTCTCGGCCAGCGGGTAGCCCTCGTAGCGGTGGTCGCCGATTCCCGGTCCGGCCATCACAGAGTCACCTCCCCGGTCGGGCGCGCAGGGTGCTCACCATGGCCCGGGCGGTCTCCCGGGCCCGGTCGCAGGCGAGCTCGTGGGTGATCCCGTTGGGCGGCAGCCCGTCGCGGTTGTACTGGGTCCACAAGGTCTGGCCGGCGGCGATGTCGATCAGGACGAGGCAGTGCACCTGGGCGTCGACGAAGGAGCCGGTGGTCTGCAGCGCCGGGAAGCCGTCGATGTCGATCACCGTGTCCCCGGCCTGGTGGTAGTAGTCGATGCCCTGGGCGGTGACCAGCCGGACCAGCGGTGCGCCCCCCGGTGGCAGCGAGGAGCTGCCCCACAGGCAGCCGATGCTGCCGAACCGGTCGGTGTCCTCGCCGCGCTCGCCGGTGGTGCGCACGCCGAGGGTGGCCTGCTGGTCGGCGGTGAGCAGCGCGCAGGGGTCGACCCCGGCCAGTGGCAGCTCGACCGGGCGGGGCGGCAGCGGGGGCAGGCCGGAGCCGGTGCTGGGCTCTGCGGGTGGTGGCCCGGCCGGGGGTGCGGCCGGCTGGCCGCAGCCGGCCAGCGTGAGCACGGCCAGCGCGGCGGCGGCCGGGCCGATCCAGCGGCGGGTCACAGCGTGGCCCAGACGTCGTCGTCGGAGTAGCGCGAGGTGAACGAGCCGGTGATCTCGGCCTCGGTGCGCCCGTACCGGCGGGCGTTGTCGGCCAGGACCTCGGCGGCGTCGCGCAGGCCCTGGATCCGGGCCCGTACCTCGTCGAGGAAGCCGTCGATGCGGTGGTTGAACGCCACCATCGCCTCCTGGGACACCGGGTCACCCCCGCACGGCCCGACCTTCGCCCCGGGCCCGTGCCAGACGAGCCCGGTGGTCAGCCGGTCGGCCTCGGTGAGCAGCACCTGGCGCACCCGCAACACGTTCGCCGGGTCCACCTGCAGGCCCAGCGCGTGCAGCGCCGGACCCAGCGGCGCCCCACCGGCACCGACCGTTCGATCACCGAGACCCACGACCGCGCTCATGGTCGACACCTTAGGACTCACGACGAAGTAACGTAGGTTTTCGGGTCCGGGGACTTACCGTCTGTGCTATGGCGATCGATGGGCAGGTCGGGCAGTCGGTAGCGCGTAGGTATGCGGTGTTGCGTCCGTATCTGGACGAGCGGCAGCG
>JAJCYC010000118.1 GCA_029263115.1 Pseudonocardia sp.
CGTGCGCGCCGTGCAGCACGAAGTCCACGTCCAGCTCGCCGGCGGTGGGATCGTGCCGGCGCACGGTGTAGGTGCGGATGACCGGGCGCGGCTCGCCCGGCGGCCACACCGGCCCGCCGGAGGACGCCCGCGGCATGGCCGGCCGGTCCTGCCCGGCCACCGGGAAGAACATCTTGATCCGCTGGTCCGGGCCGTGCCCGGGGAAACCTGCCAACTCCTCACCGCCGAGGGTCACCCGCGCCATCCTCGGTGTGACCCGCTCGGTGCGCAGTACCCGCAGTGTCCGGTGCCCGCCGTCGCGTTCGCTCATCCCGGCCATTGTCGCCGGCGGACCGTGGTCGCGCGGCCGCGGGCCCGCCGCTCGGCGATCTTGCGTGACCTCTGTCCTGGCCGGGCGTTGTGACGAGCATGACCACGGGGTGGGTACGGCGGGTCGGTGGCGTGCTTCACCGAGGACATCTGGTCGCGCTGGCCACCGCACTGCTCGCCACGGTCGGTGCCGTCGCGGTGGCGCCCACCGCGAGCGCCGCGAGCTGCACGTATCCGGCGCAGGTACTCAACCTGACCAACTGGAAGCTGCAGACCCCGTTCGCCAAGTCGGATGGCTCGCCCGGCGTGCTGGAGATCAAGCAGCCCGCGCTGGCCACCTACCGCAAGTCGCCGAACTTCGTCGTCCGGGACTCGAGCAACTGCAGCGCGGGAGTGACCTTCCGGGCCCCGGTGAACGGCGTGACCACCTCGGGTTCGAAGTACCCGCGCACGGAGCTGCGGGAGATGATGAACAACGGCCGGGACAACGCGTCCTGGTCGTCGACCGTCGGCACCCACACGTTCAGCCAGACCATCGCGTTCGTGAAGCTGCCCAAGGTGAAGCAGGACATCGTGGGCATGCAGATCCACAACGCGTCGGAGGACATCTCGTTGCTCGTGCTGCGGGGCACCAACCTCTACTTCAGCGACGGCGACAACACGAAGGCCAAGCTGATCACCAGCAACTACCAGCTGGGCACGAAACTCAACGCCAAGTACGTGGTCAGCAACGGGCAGACCAAGGCCTACATCAACGGCGTGCTGCAGTTGACGATCAACCGGGCGTACGACGGTGCCTACTTCAAGGCCGGCGCATACCCCCAGGCCAACTGCACCAACTCGAGCCCGTGCAGCTCCGACAACTACGGTTCCGCGGTCATCACCAAGCTGTCGCTGAGCCACACCAGCAGCCTGACCAGCGCCCTGCTGGGTCCGATGGCGGGAATGACGGGCTGAGGCCCGCCGGCCACCGGTCCAGTGCCGATGCTTCGCCGCTGGCGCTCGCTCCGCTCCTGGCTCGCTGGCGGCTCAGTGCCGCTGGCCGGCCATCCCGGTCCACACCAGGTCCATCAGGTACTCGGTGGCCTGCTCGGAGCTGACCCCGTTGTCGCGGCGCCACAGCGCCAGCCGTTCGCAGGCGCCGACCATCACTTGGGCCCAGGCCTCGACGCGCTGGCGCGACGCGTCGGGTGCGTGGGCGGCGAGCAGGCTGGACATGAACTCGGTCTGTTGGGCGCGGATGCCCTCCAGCGAGTCCGCGCCGTCGCCGGCCGGCACCGCGCCCTCCTGGTAGAGCAGCGTCCAGGTCGGCTCGTGCGCGTCGAGATAGTCGAAGAACGCCCGGAACCCGAGCCGCAGCATCTCTTCGGGGGTGCTGGCGGTCGCCGCGGCCCGGGTGGTGACCGCCAGCAGCTCCTCGCGGGCTCGGGCGATGCAGCCGCGCAACAGGCCGTCCTTGGAGCCGAAGTGGTCGTACAGCACGGGTTTGGTCACTCCGACGAGCTGGGCGACCGCGTCCATCGAGGCCGCGTGGTAGCCGCGGTCGGCGAACACGGCGACCGCGGCGTCCAGGATCTGCCGGCCGCGCTCGGCGCGGGAGACCCGCTTGCGGGGCCCGGCGGTGTGCGTCACACCGACAAACCTACCGCAAGTAACCTACTGATGGTAACTTACTAGCGGTAACTTCGGGAGGAGCGGGACATGCGCACATCGGTGGTCATCATCGGCAGCGGCTTCGCCGGTCTGGGTATGGCGATCCAGCTGACCGAGTCCGGTCGGGACGACTTCGTGGTGCTGGAGAAGGCCGACAGCCTGGGCGGCACCTGGCGGGACAACACCTACCCCGGCTGCGCCTGCGACGTGCAGTCGCACCTGTACTCCTTCTCCTTCGCGCCGAACCCGGACTGGACCCGGATGTTCGCCCGCCAGGACGAGATCCGCGGCTACCTCGACGGTCTGGCCGACCGCTACCGGCTGCGCAACCGGATCCGGTTCGGGGTCACCGTGACCGGCGCGGAGTACGACGAGGCGACCCGCGGCTGGACCGTGCACACCGCCTCCGGCGACACCCTCGAGGCCCGCCACGTGGTGTGGGGCACCGGCGCGCTACACGAGCCGTCGGTCCCGGAGATCGACGGGTTGGAGCGCTTCGCCGGCACCGTGTTCCACTCCGCGCACTGGGACCACCGGCACGACCTGCACGGCCGCCGGGTCGCGGTGATCGGCACCGGGGCCAGCGCCATCCAGTTCGTCCCGCCGGTCGCCGAGCAGGCCGCCGCGGTCACCCTGTTCCAGCGCACCCCGCCGTGGATCCTGCCGAAGTTCGACCGGCCGATCTCCTCGGTCGAGCGCTGGGTGTTCCGGACCTTCCCCGCGGTGCAGCGGGCCTACCGGGCCTCGATCTACGCGCGCCTGGAGGGTCGGGTGCTGGGCTTCCTCAACCCGAAGCTGATGTCCGGGCTGGAGGTGCTGGCGCGGGCGCACATCCGCCGCGGCATCGCCGACCCCGCGCTGCGGGCCGCGGTCACCCCGGACTACACCCTCGGCTGCAAGCGGATCCTGATCTCCAACGACTACTACCCGGCGCTGGCCCGGGACAACGTCTCGGTGGTCACCGACGACGTGGTCCGGGTCACCGAGCGCGGCGTGGTCACCGCCGACGGTGTCGAGCACCCGGTGGACACCATCATCTTCGGTACCGGGTTCAAGGTGGCCGACGCGTTCACCACCCTGGCCATCACCGGTCGCGGCGGGGTGAAGCTGACCGATGCCTGGCGCGGCGGCCAGGAGGCCTACCTGGGCACCACGGTGGCGGGGTTCCCGAACCTGTTCCTGCTGGTCGGGCCGAACACCGGGTTGAGCCACAGCTCGATGGTCTACATGATCGAGTCCCAGGTGGCCTACGTGCTGGACTGCCTGCGGCTGATCGACCGCGACGGTGGGCGGGCGATCGACACCCGACCCGAGCGTCAGGACGCCTTCAACGAGGAACTGCACGAGAAGCTGGCCGGCGGGGTCTGGCAGCAGGGCGGCTGCCGCAGCTGGTATCTCGACGAGAACGGGGTGAACCGCACCCTGTGGCCGGGGTTCACCTTCGACTTCCGCCGGCAGACCCGGCACGCCGACCCCACCGCCCACGAGATCCTGGCCTGACCGACGCTGCGCTTCGGGCGAGGGGCACAAGCGCGTGTGGCTGTTCACCGACCACGACAACGCAGCGGCTGTAGCGCTCTCCCGATCCACTGGCGGACAGCCAGCACCGCACAATGACGCCAGCTTCTGCTGGCGACTGAACGACTCAGCAGAGCAGGACGCCCAGCGCGACTGCACGTGACGCGCAATGAGGCGTTACGAGCGGTGGCAAGATCGAGTCGGTGCGCTCAGCTCGTCGGGACCAGGTGTGGGAGCGGTCTTCGGCGGGGTATCCGCTCGGGGTCGATCCAGGCCGGGGGCAGGAACTCGGGCAGGCCGCCGCGGATGCGGACCTGCCAGCCGGAGTGGTGGATCAGCCGGTGGCAGCGCCGGCACAGCTGGACGCAGTTGTGCAGCGCGGTCTCCCCGCCGTCCTGCCAGGCCACGATGTGGTGCACCTCGCACCAGCTTGCCGGGCGCCCGCAGCCGGGCCGGGCGCAGCCGAGGTCACGGGCGGCGACGGCGCGGCGCAGGCCGTCGGGGATGGTGCGGGTGAGGCGGCCGACGTCGAGCGGTTGACCCTGGCCGCCGAGCACGACCGGCACGACCGCGGCGTCGCAGGCCAGCATGCGCAGTGACTCGGGGGTGAGCCGGCCACCGAAGTCGAGCAGTGCGGCGCGGCGGCGGCTCTCCAGGTCGTCGAGCCGGATGTGCACGTTGAGGTGCGGCCGTCGGCCGCCGCATTCGGGGACGTCACCATGGTCGAGGACGAAGTCGCAGGCGTCGGCGAGTGCCTCGGCCTGGCGCTGGCCGATGCTCCGGTCGTCATCCGCGGTGAGCGGCTTGGCCTTCGCATCGATCACCGCGGCGATCGCATCGAACATGGCGGCGTCGTCGAAGCGGCCCTGGAGCACGCCGCCGCCGCTGGTCCGACGGGTCAGCTGCAGCTCGTTGACCGTTGGCGGCTCCCGGTCGTCCGGCTCGGCTCCGTCCTGGTCGAGACCTTCGACCAGCGCGGTGCCCCAGGCGTGCAGCTCCGAGGGGGTGTAGACGCATGCCTTCTCGGCGAGCTGCAGCTCGGCCGCTGCCCAGACCTCGGGGGTGAGGCGCTCGGCGGCAGAGGAGGCGAGCACCCTCGCCACCGATTCGACGTGGCGCAGGCTGGTGTGGCCACGGGCGAACACCTCAGCCGTGCCGGGCAGCCGTGCGGGCAGCGCGCAGCCGTCGAGCCCGACGCGGGGGCAGACCTGCTCGGCGGCGGTCACCCGGCGGCGGGACTCGAACCGCTCCCAGCCGAGCAGGTCACTCAGGGCAGCGGCGGTACTCCGGTAGCCGCGCTCGGTGAAAGCGCCTCGCCGCTCCAGGCTGGACACCGCGCCGACCGACAACCGGTCGAGCCGCCGAGTGGTGCCCTCGCAGAGCGTCAGCACGGACAGCAGCTCGGCGTCGCTGGGGCCGGACTCCGCGGCGGCGCACAGCTGCTCCACTGCCTGCATGAGCAGACGGTGGGCGATGGCGAGCGGGCTGTTCGACACAGGCTCCGGCCGGCCCCGGCGGGCGCGGGGCGCCACCGAGATCGTCTTGTGCCCGCCGAGGTGCGAGACCGGGCACGGCTGTCCCCGGAGGTCGCGATCGGCCACGATGGACCGGTGAGCGATCCGCCGATCCTCGCCGCGCTGGGTCACACCTACTCCCGGCCGACCGGATCCTCGCCGACCCCGGGCTGACCGCCGGCTACGCCCATGACGAGGCCGAGTGGGCGCCGCACGCCCGGCCGGCGGCGGTGGTCCGGGCCCGGAGCAGCGCTGAGGTCGCGGCGACCGTCCGGGCCTGCGCGGCGCACCGCACGCCGGTGACGGTGGTCCCCCGTGGTGCCGGCACCGGCCTGTCCGGTGGGGCGAACGCGGTCGACGGCTGCGTGGTGCTCAGCCTTGGAGGCGATGCGGGACATCGTCGAGATCGATCCCGGCGAGCGGCTGGCGGTGGTCCAGCCCGGGGTGGTGAACGACGACCTGCGCAGCGCGGTGGCGGCGGAGGGGCTGTGGTTCCCGCCTGACCCGGCCAGCGCGCCCTGGTCGACCATCGGCGGCAACGTGGCCACCAACGCCGGCGGGCTGTGCTGCGTGAAGTACGGCGTGACCAGGGACTACGTGCTCGCGTTGGAGGTGGTGACGGCCACCGGCGAGATCGTGCGGTTGGGCCGGCGCACCGCGAAGGGGGTGGCCCGGTACGACCTTGGTGGGGCTGCTCGTGGGTTCCGAGGGCATCCTCGGCGTGATCACCGAGATCACCGTGCGACTGCGTCCGGCCCGGACCGCGCCCACCCGCACCGTGGTCGGCTTCTTCGACACCCTGGCCGGCGGCGGGGGACGCGGTGGCCGGGGTGACCGCGAAGGGCCTGCAGCCGGCCATCTTCGAGCTGGTCGACCGGCACTGCCTGCGCGCGGTGCGGGACTGGGAGCGGATGGACCTCCCGGACAGCGCGGCCGCGTTGTTGCTGGCCCAGACCGACCTGGCGGAACCGTCCGCCGAGCACGAGGCGGCCGCGATCCTGGTGGAGTTCGAGCGGGCCGGGGCGAAGGAGGCGCTCGCCTCCACCGACCAGGTCGAGGCCGAGGCGTTGTTCGACGCCCGCCGGCTGGCCTACCCGGCGCTCGAGCAGCGCGGCGAGGCGATCCCTGACCGAGGACGTCTGCCTGCCGCGCGGCCGGCTGGCGGCCATGCTCGGCCGGATCGAGCAGATCGGACGGCGCCACGACGTGCTGATCGCGAACATCGCGCATGCCGGCGATGGCAACCTGCACCCCGCTGATCATCACCCCGCACGGGGACGATCTGGCGAAGGCGCGCGCGCAACAGGCGTTCGAGGAGATCCTCGACTCGGCGATCGACCTGGGCGGCACGGTCACCGGCGAGCATGGGGTGGCGCTGCTCAAGCGGCGGGGGATGGAGCGCGAGCTGGGTCCGGCGGTGGTCGCGCTGCAGCGCGCGGTGACGGCGGCCTGGGATCCGGCCGGCACCCTCAACCCGGGGAAGGTCGTCGAGGCTGTTTTCCTGCCCGTCATCGAACCGGGGCTCCCGTAACGCAGCGCTTCTCCCGATGCAACGCTCCCGGTATCGGGCGGCGGTGTCCTGGTATCCCACAGGTTGGACCGGACGCCGGAGGCGCGGGATGTCGCTCGACGGATCGCACCACGAGGTCGTCGTTGTCGGCGGCGGCCAGGCCGGGCTGGCGATGAGCTGGTGGCTGGGCAACCGCGGCGTCGAGCATGTGGTGCTGGAGCGCGAACGCGTCGGGCACGCCTGGCGGGCCCAGCGCTGGGACAGCTTCTGCCTGGTCACCCCCAACTGGCAGTGCCGCTTGCCCGGGTACCCGTACCCGGGCGGCGACCCGGACGGCTTCATGCTCCGGGACCAGATCGTCGGTTACCTGCGGAACTACGCGGCCTCGTTCGACCCGCCGATCCACGAGGAGACCACCGCGACCCGGTTGCGTCAGCGGGGCGGCGGCCGCTTCGAGGTGGGCACCGACCGGGGCACGCTCAGCGCCGACCAGGTGGTGCTGGCCACCGGCCCCTACCAGGTGCCGATGATCCCGCCCGGGGCGCAACGGCTGCCCCGCCGGCTCACCCAGATCCACTCGGCGGACTACCGCAACCCCGACCGGCTGCCGGCCGGCGCGGTGCTGGTGGTGGGCACCGGACAGTCCGGCTGCCAGATCGCCGAGGACCTGCACCTGGCCGGCCGCCGGGTACACCTCGCGGTCGGTACCGCGCCCCGGGTGGCCCGCCGCTACCGGGGCCGCGACGTGGTCGACTGGCTCGACGAGATGGGCTACTACGCCAGGCCGATCGACGGATTCGCCGACGTCGACGCCGTCCGGTTCCGGGCCAACCACTACGTGACCGGCCGCGACGGTGGCCGGGACATCGACCTGCGGGCCTTCGCCCGGGACGGGATGCGGCTGCACGGGCGGCTCGCCGAGATCGGCGCCGGCCCGGACGGGCGGCTGCTGGGCTTCGCCGACGACCTGGCCGCGAACCTGGACGCCGCCGACGCGGTGAGCGAGGGGATCAAGGACTCGATCGACGCGCACATCGCCTCGACCGGCCAGGACGCGCCGGGAGAGGCGCGCTACGTCCCGGTCTGGGCGCCGGGCGAGCCGGTGCGCGAGCTCGACCTGGTCGCCGAGGGGATCAGCGCGGTGGTGTGGTGCACCGGGTTCGGCCGCGACCACCGCTGGATCGAGCTGCCGATCTTCGACGGGCGCAACTACCCGACCCACCGGCGCGGGGTGAGCACGGTCGCCGGGGTGTACCTGCTGGGGCTGCCCTGGCAGCACACCTGGGGCTCGGGCCGGTTCTGCGGGGTCGGCGACGACGCGCGGCACCTCGCCGAGCAGGTCGTCCGGCACCGCGACCGGCTGCGTTGCGGCACCTCCGGTGGCCCGGACGTGCACTGGCTGGCCGGCTCCAGCACCAGCACCTACCCGGCCGACGACTGGGCGCCGACCAGGACCGTCGCATGAGCGGCGGTACCCGGGACGCCCACCGGCACCTGGGGGTGCTGCCGGCGTACCCGTTCTACGACGGGCCGCCGGTCAAGCCGGACACCACGGCCCGGGCCACGGTCAAGGAGCTGCTGGCCGACCTGGACGCCGAGGGCACCGAGCGGGCGCTCGTGCTGCCGAACTACGGCGTGCCGGACCCGGACGTGGCGTTCGGCTTCAACGAGCTGGTGGTCGAGGCCGCGGCCACCGACGACCGGATCCGGGCCGGGCTGTGGGTCTCCCCGAAGCCCGCCGATGCCGAGCGGACCGCCGCCGCGCTGCGCCTGGCCGGCGAGCCGGGGGTGCGGGCGCTGAAGCTGAGCTTCCTGCTCGGCGGCGCCCCGGACGACGGCTCCTGCGACACCGGGTTGGACGAGATCTTCCGGGTGGCCCGCGAGAGCGACCTGGTGGTGCACGTGCACACCTCGCCGGGCGCCGCATCGGACATCGACCACGTCGGCGCGCTGGTCGAACGGTACGCCGACGAGGTGGCGGTGCACCTGGTGCACTTCGGCGGCGGGATGAGCGGGCACATCAAGCTGGTCGGCGGCCGCTTCTTCGACTGGATCGAGGCCGGCAAGCGGGTCTACACCGACCTGTCCTGGTCGATCGGCTTCGCGCCGTACTGGCTGGCCGCCGAGATCGACCGGCGGGGCATCGGCGGCGACCGGGTGCTGTTCGCCAGCGACCAGCCGTGGGGCGACTTCGCCGGGGAGCACGCCCGGCTCGGCGCGGCCACCGGGGACGGCGAGCTGGCCGGGCTGATCTTCCGGGACACCTTCGACTCGCTGTACGGCTGACCGGCCGGGCAGGGAAACCCACCAGAGAGGAACCCACCATGACCACCACCGTCGGGCTCACCGAGGCCGAGCAGAAGTCGCTCGAAGAGATCCCGCACCCGTCGATGCCGGACGGATCGTCGATCTACGGGGGGACGAAGGTCTTCCCCGACTACCAGGCGGAGAGCGGCGAGAGCTACTTCACCCTGGTACACGGCATCGCGCACGAGTCGTCGGTCAGCTTCGTGGCGATCCTGCAGGCCACCAGGGCGCTGCGCAAGGGCTTCGAGTCGTCGATCTACTTCTACGGCCCCGGCTCGCTGAACTGCCTGGCCACCCGGGGTTTCCCGACCACCGGCACCTCGGCCTTCCCCGGTGAGCACAACATCAACGGCTCGCTGGCCACGTTCATCGCCGAGGGCGGCAAGGTGTACTGCTGCCGGTTCGGCCTGTCGCTGCACGGTGCCCGCGAGGAGGACCTGATCTCCGGCGTCATCCCCACCCACCCGCTCGACGTGCAGGACGCCCTGATCCACTACGCGCGCAAGGGCGCCATCATCAACTCCACGTACATGTTCTGAGGGCGGCGATGAGCAGCGTCGATCTGGGGATTCCGCTGGCCGTGCGTGCCGAGCTCGCGGTGCGCGGCGTCCGCACGATCACCGCCGTGCGCCGTGGCCCGGGTGCCGGCCCGAGCGACGACGGACACCTCGTCGTCGATGGCGGCAACCTGGCGCTGCCCATCGATCCGGGGAGCCCCTACATCCTGCGGGACGGCCGGATCTTCGAGGACGACTTGATCCTGGAAGACGGCTTGATCCTGAAAGACGGCAGAGCAGGGGAACGGGACCTCGGCATCGTCGCCGAGCCCGTGACCCGGCCCCGGTTCTACGACCTGAGCACCGCCGACGGGGTGCCGTACCGGCAGATCGCGCTGCTGCACGGCGCGGACGTGCTGGCCAGCACCGTGGTGCAGACCTGCATCCGGTACGCCGAGCGCGAGCGCTGCCGGTTCTGCGCGATCGAGGAGTCGCTGCGCGCGGGAAGCACGGTGGCCGCCAAGACCCCGGAGCATCTCGCCGAGGTGGCCGCCGCCGCGCATCGGTTGGACGGGGTTCGCCAGATGGTGCTGACCACCGGCACCACCGCGGGCCCGGACCGGGGTGCCCGGCACCTCGCCCGGTGCGTGCGGGCCGTCCGGGCGGCCGTACCCGGGCTGCCGATCCAGGTGCAGATCGAACCCCCCGGCGATCTCTCGTCGATCGACGAGCTGCACGCGGCCGGGGCGTCGGCGATCGGCATCCACGTCGAGTCGCTGGACGAGGCCGCCCGGCGGTCCTGGATGCCGGGCAAGGGTTCGGTGCCGATGGCCGAGTACGAGGCGGCCTGGGACCGCGCGGTGGCGGTGTTCGGCCGCAACCGGGTCTCCACCTACCTGCTGATCGGGCTGGGCGAGGACCCGGACGAGCTGGTGGCCGGGGCGGCCGGGCTGATCGGCCGCGGGGTGTACCCGTTCGTCGTGCCGCTGCGGGTGCTGCCCGGGACGCTCGCCGACCGGGACGGGGCCCGCGGACCGGACCCGGCCGTGGTCGCGGACGTCACCGGGCGGGTCGGTGCGCTGCTGCGCGACGCCGGCATGTCCGGCGCCGACCAGGGCGCCGGCTGCGCGGCCTGCGGGGCGTGCAGCGCGCTACCGGCGGCCGGCGGATGACCGGCGGAGCGACGCTGGGCGAGGTGCTCACCGGCCGGCCACCGGCCCGCCCGGCGTTCACCATCGAACGGTGCGCCGACCGGCGTGACCTGGCCGGCTACCACGCGCTGCGCCGGGCCGCCTTCGTCGACGAACAGGGCACGTTCACCGGCCACGACCTCGACGAACGCGACGACGACCCGCGGCTGGTGGTGCTGCTCGCCCGGGACCGCGCCGGCCGGCCGCTCGGCGGGGTCCGGCTCGGCCCGGTCACCGGCACCGACATCGGCGGGTGGTTCGGTGGCCGGCTGGTGGTCTGCCCGGCCGGTCGGCGGGCCGGCGGCACCGGCGGGGTCGGTGCCGCGCTGGTCCGGGCGGCCTGCGCGCACGCCGAGGCCGCCGGGGTGCTGCGCTTCGAGGCGGAGGTCCGGGTCGCCGCGGCCGCATTCTTCCGGCGGCTGGGCTGGACGGTGGTCGCGCCGTGCGCGGTGAACGGCCGGCCGCACGTGGCGATGCGGGCGCCGATCGGCCGGCTGGCGGCCGCCGCCCGGGTGAAAACCGCGCTGGGCCCGCTGCTGGCCGGCATGCACCTCGGCGGGGCCGGCTTCGTCGGTGACGACGGTGCTCCGGTACCCGGCTCGGACCTGGTGGCCGCCTGCGACGCGGTGCTCCCGTCGATGGTCGAGCGGGACCCGCGCTGGGCCGGCTGGTGCTCGGTGCTGGTGAACGTCAACGACCTGGCCGCGATGGGCGCCGACCCGGTGGGCCTGCTGGACGCGGTGGCCGGCCCCGACCAGGCGGGTGTGGCGGCGGTGCTGGACGGGCTGCGCGCCGCGGCGCAGGCGTACGGGGTGCCGGTGCTCGGCGGGCACACCCAGCTCGGCGTGCCGCCGTCGCTGTCGGTGACCGCCCTCGGGCGCACCGCGCACCCGGTCCCCGGCGGCGGCGGGCGGGCGGGGCACCAGGTGCGGCTGACCGCCGACCTGGGTGGCGGCTGGCGGCCCGGGTACACCGGCCGGCAGTGGGACTCCACCAGCACCCGGCGCACCCCCGAACTGCGGGCGATGCTGGGCTCGGTCGCCGTCGCCCGGCCGGCCGCGGCGAAGGACGTGTCGATGGCGGGGCTGGCCGGCACCCTCGGCATGCTCGCCGAGGCCTCCGGCTGCGGTGCGGTCCTGGACGTGGCCGCGGTTCCCCGGCCGCCGCAGGTCACCGTCGGGGACTGGTTGAGCTGCTTCCCCGGGTTCGCCATGATCACGGCCGGCCCGCCGGGCACACCACCGCCGCCCGCCGGACCGGCGACCAGCGCCGGATGTGGCGAACTCCTCGACGGCGCCGGGGTGCGGTTGCGCTGGCCGGACGGGCAGCTGACCGAGGCCGTCCCGGCGACGGTGACCGGAATGGGGTCGGCATGAGCACCCTCACGGTCGCCGCCGTGGCGGCCCCGTTCGGCCGTGACCTGGACGTGGCGTTCCGCCGGATCGAGACCCTGGTGGCGCGGGCCCGGGCGCGGGGCGCGCGGTTGCTGGTGCTGCCCGAGGCGGCGATCGGCGGGTACCTGTCCGACCTGGGCGGCAGCGCCGCGCCGCCGCCCGCGCTGCGGGTGGACGGCCCGGAGATCACCCGGCTGGCCGCGCTGGCCGGCGGCACGACCGTGCTGGCCGGCTTCTGCGAGCAGGACGGCGCCCGGCGCTACAACTCGGCGGTCGCGGTCTGCGCCGGCGAGGTGCTCGCCGTACACCGCAAGGTGCACCAGCCGCTGTCCGAGGACTCCACCTACGCCGCCGGGTCGTCGTTCACCGCGTTCGACTCGCCGGTCGGCCGGCTGGGCATGCTGATCTGCTACGACAAGGCGTTCCCGGAGGCGGCCCGGACCCTGGCGCTGGACGGGGCGGAGATCGTCGCCTGCTTGTCGGCGTGGCCGGCCGCCCGGACCGACCCGGCACCGGATCTGGCCGAGGACCGCTGGACCCGGCGGTTCGACCTGTTCGACCGGGCCAGGGCGCTGGAGAACCAGGTGTTCTGGGTGTCGGCCAACCAGTCCGGCGAGTTCGGCTCGCTGCGGTTCGTGGCCAGCGCCAAGGTGGTGGACCCGGGCGGTGAGGTGCTGGCGAGCACCGGCACCGCCGAGGGCATGGCGGTGGCCACGATCGACGTGGCCGGTGGGCTGGAGGAGGCGCGACGGTTCATGGGACACCTGCGTGACCGGCGGCCGGCCGCGTACCGGCGACTGACCCCCGCCCGCTGAGGCGGGGCGATGCCCAGGCTGGCCGCGGTGGCGGCGGCGTTCGGCCGCGACCTCGACCACGCCCTGGACCGCATCGGGTCGCTGATCGCGCGGGCCCACCAGGACGGGGTGGCGCTGCTCGTGCTGCCCGACGCCGCCCTGGGCGGCTACCTCACCGGGCTCGATCCCCAGCAGGACCCGGGCGAGCTGCCTCCCGGGTTGGCGCAGGACCATCCCGCGCTGAAGCGGGTGGCCCAGTTGGCCGGCGACATGACGGTCTGCGTCGGCTACCGGGAGGCCGACGGCGACCGCTGCTACAACACCGCAGTGTGCCTGACCGGTGACGGCGTGCTCGGCCGGCACCGCAAGGTGCACCAGCCGCCGGGGGAGGCGACGGCGTACGACCCGGGCGACGGTTTCGCCGCGTTCGACACCCCGGTGGGGCGGATCGGCATGCTGATCGACTACGACAAGACCTTCCCGGAGTCGTCGCGGACGCTGGCCGGGGACGGGGCGCAGATCCTGGCCTGCCTGTCGGCCTGGCCGACCAGCATCACCAACCGGGCCCCGCGGATCAGCGAGGACCGGCAGTCCCGGCTGTTCGACCTCTACGACCGGGTGCGGGCGGCGGAGAACCAGGTGGTGCTGGTGTCGTCCAACCAGACCGGGAGTCTCGGCGGGATGCGCTTCCTCGGCCAGGCCAAGATCGTCGGTCCGGGCGGCGACATCCTGGCCCGGACCTGGTCCAAGGCCGGGATCGCCGCCGCCGACGTGGACGTCGAGGCGCAGATCGCCGTAGCCCGGCGGGTGCTGCACCACCTCGAGGAGCGGCGCCCCGATGCCTACTGAGCCGATGACTACTGAGCCGATGAGTACTGAGCCGATGACTACTGACGAGGTCGCGCTGCTCACCTACTCGACCAAGCCCCGGGGCGGTGTGGTGCACACCCTGGCGTTGGCCGAGGCGCTGGCCGAGCTGGGCGTCGCGGTCACCGTCTGGAGCCTGGGTCGGGGCGGGGACACCGGCTTCTTCCGCGCGGTGGACCCCCGGGTGAGCGTGCGGGTGGTGCCGCTGCCGGAGATCGACGGCGAGACGGTCGGCGAGCGGGTGCTGCGCTCCATCTCGGTGCTCGGTGCCGCGCTGGCCGGGGCCCGGCCTGCCGGGATCGTGCACGCCCAGGACTGCATCAGCGCCAACGCCGCCGCGACCGCGTCGGCCCGGTGTGTCCGGACCGTGCACCACCTCGACCGGTTCACCACTCCGGAGCTGGCCCGTTGCCACGAGCGGGCGATCCGCGAACCCTCCGCGCACGTCTGTGTCTCCGCCGCGGTCGCGGCCGAGCTGCGAGAGGGCTGGGGCATCGAGGCCGCGGTGATCCCGAACGGGGTGGACTTCGACCGGTTCGCCACACCGGACCCGGCCGGGGTCGCGGCGTGGCGGGCCAGGCTCGGCGACTACCTGCTCGCGGTCGGCGGGATCGAGCCGCGCAAGGGCTCGCTGGAGCTGCTGGACGCCTACGCCGCGCTGCGCCGCTCGCGTCCGGACACCGCGCTGGTCATCGGCGGCGGCGAGACCGTGTTCGACTACCGGGACTACCGGGCCGCGTTCCACGCCCGCGCCGCTGCGCTCGGCGTCGAACCGGTCGTGCTCGGCCCGGTGCCGGACGAGGACATGTCGTCGTTGTTCGGTGCCGCGTCGGCGTTCGCCTTCCCGTCGGTGAAGGAGGGCTTCGGGCTGGCCGCGATGGAGGCGCTGGCCGCCGGGGTGCCGGTGGTGATGTCCGACCTCCCGGTGCTGCGCGAGACGTTCAGCGGTGCCGCTGCGTTCGCCGCCGACCCGACCGCGCTGGCGTCGGCGCTGGAACGGGCGCTGGCCCACCCCGACCCGGCGCGGGCGCGGCGGGGGCGGGCACTGGCCCGGCGCTACACCTGGTCGGCCGCGGCTGCCGCGCATCTGGCCTTCTACGCGGGCTTGTGAGTGGAAGGTCGCGCTGTGGCGCGACTTTCCACTCCCGGGCACCCTGGTGCGTATGAGAGATCCGGTCACCGACCTGCGACGGATCGCGTTCCTGCTGGAGCGCTCGCACGCCTCGACCTACCGGGTGCGGGCGTTCCGCACGGCGGCGAACGTGCTGGCCGGCCGGGACGACCTCGACCTGCTGGCCCGCGGCGGTGGGTTGAAGAAGCTGCGCGGCGTGGGCGAGTCCACCGCCCGCTGCGTGGTGCAGTCGCTGGCCGGGCAGGAGCCGGCCTACCTGACCGAGCTGGAGGCCGGGCCGATCAACCAGACAACCACCGGGGCGCCGGACGCCGAGGCCGCGGTCCCGCCGGTCCCGGAGCTCACCGGTGCGGGCGCCGCGCTGCGGGCGGCGCTGCGCGGTGACTGCCACAGCCACTCCGACTGGTCCGACGGCGGCTCGCCGATCGAGGAGATGGCGCTGACCGCCCGCGACCTGGGCCACGAGTACCTGGTGCTCACCGACCACTCGCCGCGGCTCACCGTGGCCAACGGGCTGTCCGCTGACCGGCTGCGCCGCCAGCTCGAGGTGGTCGCGGAGCTGAACACCCGGCTCGTGCCGTTCGCCATCCTCACCGGGATCGAGGTGGACATCCTCGACGACGGCTCGCTGGACCAGGATCCCGAGCTGCTCGAACAGCTGGACCTGGTGGTGGCCAGCGTGCACTCCAAGCTGCGGATGCCGGCACCGGAGATGACCGAGCGGATGCTCACCGCGGTGGCGAACCCGCTCGTCGACGTGCTCGGGCACTGCACCGGACGGATGGTCACCGGCGGACGGAAGCGTCCCGAGTCGGAGTTCGACGCCGAGGCGGTGTTCGCGGTGTGCGCCGAGTACGACGTCGCGGTCGAGGTCAACTCCCGGCCCGAGCGGCTGGACCCGCCCCGGCGGTTGCTGCGCCAGGCCGTCGCGGCCGGCTGCCGGTTCTCGGTCGACACCGACGCGCACGCCCCCGGCCAGCTCGACTGGCTGCCCTACGGCTGCGCCCGGGCCGCCGAGTGTGAGGTGCCGCCGGAGCGGGTGATCAACACCTTGCCTGCCGCCGACCTGCTCGCCTGGGCCTGCCGTCGGGTCTGATCGCTCACGCCGGTCGCGGGTTGAGTCCGCCGCCGGTGGCGGTTCGGTTCGAAGGCGGCGCGGTCGTAAGGTCGGTCTCCATGCCGTACGGCCGCGTCGTACTGTGCCCCGTCTGAGGGTGAGCATTCCCGTCGCCTGTCAACTCCAAGACCGCCAACTCGAAGGACGACGAAGATGGACTCATCGATGCGCGCGGCGGACGTCGTGGTGGTCGGCGCGGGGCACAACGGGCTGGTCGCGGCCGCCTACCTGGCCAAGGCGGGTCTGGACGTGCTCGTGGTGGAGGCCTACCGGACCCCCGGCGGGATGACCTCGACCAACCCGATGGCTCCGGAGGCCCCGGAGTACCGGATCAACGAGGCGTCGCTGCATGCTTCGCTGTTCCGCACCACCACGATCGACAAGGACCTCAAGCTCGGCTCGCGGTACGGGTTGAAGCAACGGGTGATCGACCCGGCCCACGTGCAGCTGAACTACGACGGCAGCTCGCTGGCGCTGTGGCGCGACCCCCGCCGCACCGCCGAGGAGCTCAAGCACTTCTCCCCGCGCGACGCCGACTCGCTGCTCGACCTCTACCGGGTGATCGACTCCGCGGTGGCGATCGGGCTGCCGCTGATGCAGACCCACCCGACCCGGCCGGGGATCTCGGCCGTGCTCAAGACGATCAAGGCGGCCGCCAAGGGCCGCAAGGAACTGTCCGCCATCGCGAACTGGGCCACCTCCTCGCACGCCGAGGCGCTCGACGAGTACTTCGAGAGCGACCCGATCAAGGCCGCGTTGCTGATCTCGTTGCCGTTCATGCCGTTCACCGACGACCTGGGCGGCTGGGCGCTGATCTACCTCGGGGTGCTCTCCAGGTACGGCGTGGCGATGTTCGAGGGTGGCACCGGGTCCTTCCCGAAGGCGCTGATCGCCTGCCTGGAGGAGCACCGCGGCCGGGTCCGCTGCGACTCCCCGGTGGAGGAGCTGATCGTCGACGGCGGCCGGGTCACCGGGGTGCGGATCAAGGGCGGCGAGGAGATCCACGCCCGGCGTGGTGTGGTGACCGCGTTCAGCCCGGCCAGCACGCTGAAGTACCTGCTGCCCACGGGCGTGCTGTCGGAGAAGCTGCAGAACCGGGTCGACCACATCCCGACCAAGGGCCGGGGGGTCACCGACTACACGCTGAACCTGGCGCTCAGCGGCAAGATCACCATGCCGGCCCACGAGAAATGGCGTGGTGACGGGCTGGACCTGCGGCTGCCGGGCAACTGCTACCACGACTACCAGCAGACGCTGGCCGCGTCCCGGGACTGTGCCCGGGGCGAGGTTCCCCAGCACGTGCCGGGTCTGGCCATCGCGCCCACCGCGTTCGACGAGTCGATGGCGCCCCCGGGCTGCGACGTGTTCTGGTTCTGGACCGGCCTCACCCCGGCGGACCCGAAGATCGGCTGGGACGCCGCGCGTGACCGGATCACCGAGACGGTGATCCGGGACAGTGCGCACTACTACAACGGCATCGACGAGTTCGAGGTCGCGCGCCGGCCGCTGGCCCAGCCCGACATCGCCGAGCGGTTCTTCGCGATCGACGGCAACGTCCACCACGTGGATCCGATCATCACCCGGTTCGGCCCGCGCCGTCCGGCGCCCGGTTTCGCGGGCTACCGCACACCGGTGCCGGGCCTGTTCCTGACCGGGTCGGGCACCCACCCGATCGCCGGAATCAACGGTCTGCCCGGTAAGAACGCCGCCGACACGATGATCAAGTACTTCCGGAGCGAGGACCGGGAGGGCAAGGTCGCACACGCGCTGAGGGAGGCCCGTTCGACGGCGGCCACCGAGACGTAGACTTGGATCTCGTGCAGTCCAACGTGTGCTCGGCCCTCGTCTTCGTCCAGGCACGCTCGTCCACCGAGCAGGCGGTGCTGGCCAGCTGGGCGGCGGCCGAGCATCCGGGCGCCCGGCTGGTCGAGATCGGCCCCGAGGGTCGGGTCGAGGGCCTGGAGCGGATGCTGGGCGACAATGCGTTGCGGGTGGTGCCGGCCCGGGTGAGCTGGTCCCCGGCCGAGGACGACCGCTCCCGGGCCGGTCGGTTGACCGATCTGCTGTCCCCGGGCCGCCGCCGTCCGTGGTCCCCGTTGCACGCGCCGTTGGCCCGCTGGGTGCCTGGCTCGGCGCGGGTGGTGGCCGGAGAGTCGGCGACCGTGGCGGATCTTCGGGCCGGGTTCGCCGCCCAGGCCCGCGAGGACGAGGCGGACGCCGAGGGTTTCACCCGCTACGTGCTGCGGCAGGGCACCCTGGCCTGCGACCGCGCCGAACGGCGGGTGGTGGGCGACCGCTACAAGGTGCCCCGGCTGATCGTCGAGCAGATCACCGGTTCCTCCCGGTTCGCCGCGCGGGTCGCCGAGCTCGCCGTGGAGACCGGCCGGCCGGCGCCGGAGGTGGAGTCGCGGCTGCGCGGGTACCTGTCCGAGATGGTGGCGGTGCAGAGCCCGCCGGCGATCGACGCGTTCCGCGCGGCGATGGGGCCGCTGCACTCCCGGGCGTGGAACGTCGACGTCGACGAGGCCGGGTTGGAGCGGCTGCGCGCGCTCAACCAGGAACACCCGCTGGTCTTCCTGCCCTCGCACCGGTCGCTGGCCGACCCGCTGCTGCTGGCCGAGGTGCTGCACACCCACGACTTCCCGCGCAACCACGTGCTGACCGGCGCGGACCGGGCGATCGGGCCGCTCGCTGCGCTGGGTCGGTGGGCCGGGGTGGTGTTCCTGCGGCGCTCGATGAGCGACGACCCGATCTACCGGGCGGCGGTGCGGGAGTACCTCGGTCAGTTGCTGGCCAAGCGGTTCAACCTGGAGTGGTACATCGAGGGCGGTCGCACCCGCACCGGCAAGCTGCGCCGGCCCCGTTACGGCCTGCTGCGGTACCTGGCCGGGGCGCTGGACGAACGGCCGGAACTGGACGCGGTGCTCGTCCCGGTGTCGATCGTCTACGACCAGCTGCACGAGGTCGGGGCGATGGTGGCCGAGCAGCGCGGCGGCGCGGCCCAGCGCACCGAGGGTCTGCGGTGGCTGGCCCGCTACGCCCGGGCGCAGCGGCGCAACGTCGGGGTGGCCAGGGTGCGGTTCGGTGCGCCGTTCGCGCTGCGGTCCGCGCTGGCGCAGGCCGGCCCCGGCGGCCCCCGGTTGGAGAAGGTGGCGTTCCGGGTCTGCGCCGGGATCAACGAGGCCACCGCAGTGACGGCCAACTCGTTGGTCACCTTCGCGTTGCTGACCACCCGCGACCGCGCGCTCACCCTCGACCAGGTGGCCGACGTCGTGGCCCCGCTGACCGGCTACCTGCGCAGCCGTGGGGTGTCGATGCCGCGGGCGGAGCTGGAATCCCACTCCGGGTTGTGCGACACCCTCGACCGGCTGGCCGAGGCCCGGGTGGTGCGGATGTACGCCCGGGGCACCGAACCGGTGTTCTCGATCGCGCCGGGCCACCACCATGTCGCGGCGTTCTACCGCAACGGCGCGCTGCACCACCTGGTCAACCGGGCGCTGGCCGAGCTGGCCATGCTGCGGGTGGCCCGGGCCGGCCCGGGGGAGGACTACCTGCAGGCCGCCTGGACCCAGCTGTGGCGCCTTCGCGACCTGCTGAAGTTCGAGTTCTTCTTCGCCGAGAAGCGCGAGTTCTCCCGCCAGGTGCTGGCCGAGGTCGACCTGCTCGACCCGGGCTGGCGCACCCGGGCGGCCGAGGGGGCTCCGCGCGCGGCGGACGAGGCGTTGCGCGCGGCCCCGCTGCTGGTGGCGCACGGCACGCTGCGCAGCTTCCTCGACGCCCAGCTGGTGCTGGCCGAGTACCTGGCCGACCTGGAAGCGGACGCGGTGGAACGTCCGGAACTGCTGCGCGGCTGTCTCGGCCTCGGCCGGCAACTGATGCTGCAGCACCGCCTGGACCGCGCGGACTCGGTGTCGGCCGAGCTCTACGACTCGGCGCTGCGGCTGGCGGACAACCGCGGCCTGCTCGGCCCCGGAGGACCGAGGCTGGCCGCCCGGCGACGGCGCTACCTCGCCGAGGTGCACGCGTTGCTGGGGGACCTGGGCCGGATCGGAGCGCTGGAATCGGCGCGGCTCGAGCAGCTGCTCGGCGCCCGCACACACGGTCGGCCCCGGCCCACCACGGCGCCGTCGCCGAGGTAGGCCCGGCGCCTCAGAGAATCAGGTCGTCGCGCCCGGCCTCGGGCCGGGCTACGGGCGCAGGGCGTGCAGGATCATCGTCTGGGCGGTGCGGATGACCTCGTCGAGCGGGCCGCGTTCGGGGTTCCACCACTCGGCCGCCCAGTTGAGCGCGCCGAGCACGAGCATCCGCCCCACCGCCGGATCGACGTCGGCGCGCAACTCGCCGGCCGCGTCCAGCTCGGCGATCAGCCTGCGCCACACGTCGTTGTAGGCGGCCACCTCGGCCAGTGCCCGGCGGCTGATGTTCTCCGGCAGCTGGTTGCCGTTGCGGATGATCGCGGTGGCGTATTCGCTGAGCTCGAGCTCGTGGCGCAGGTGCGCCTGCACCGCGGCGGCGATCCGGTCGGCCGGGCTGCTGGCCGGGTCCAGGGCGGCCAACGCCTCCAGCAGGTGGGTGCGCATCGCGGCGGCGCCGGCGTACATGACCTCCTCGATGAGGTCCTCGCGCGACGGGTAGTAGTAGTAGATCGCCGGCGCCTGCACGTGGGCCTGCTCGGCGATGTCGGAGAGCCGGGTGCCGGCGAATCCCTTGCGGCTGAGCACGCCGGCGGCGGCGTCCAGCAGCCGCTCCCGGGTGCGCGCGGACTTCGAGCCGGTGTTGGCCGGTTCGGCCTCGTCGGTAGCGCGGCGGTCCACGGCGGGTGATGGTAGACGGCAGGAGGGGCTCATGGACGGGCGCGTTGCGCGATGTCCCGGCCGATGATCTCCTGCATGATCTCCGTGGTGCCGCACCACGTGCCCACCGCCCGCCGGGTAGCGTCGCTCCCGATCACCACGTCGGGAGGAGCGCCATGCGGGTCGCGGTCTACGGAGCCAGCGGCTACACCGGCAAGCTGGTCGCGGCGGAGGCCCACCGGCGCGGCCTCGAACTGGTACTGGCCGGACGGTCCGCGGCCAAGCTGCGGGCCGTGCTGGACGACCTCGGGCTCACCGGTGCCCAGGTCCGCCCGGCCGCGGTGGACGACCCGCCCGCGCTGGCCGTGGTCGTCGGTTGCGGATTAACCCCACGGCTGGCGACGTCGCTCGCCCCACGCCGTGAATGGTGTTCCGTCGCTGCACCGAGTCGCTGCCCGGCTACGCGGCCACCTGCGGTGCGGGTGGCCAAGGATGGCTTGTCATCCGCACGCGGGTGCCGGTTGCGGTGGGATACGTGCACCTCCTCGACCAAGGTCTTGATCAGGTCGAGCCCGCGACCGCGAAATCCGCTGTCCTCCGGCACGGGCCGCCAGTGTCCATCATCGGTCACGGTGATCACCGCACGCGTCCGGCCGTCCTGGCTCTGCGCTCGTTCGACGTCGAGGCGGATTCGCCCGGTCTCACGGCCGGTGAATGCGTGTTCGACGCAATTGCTGACCGCTTCGTTCACGACCAGGACCAGGTCCTCTGCGCATTACCCACGGCATCCGGGCGTGTAGCCACCGGGTCAGCAGCGTCGGCGCCGATCGTGGTGCGCCCGGATGAACGAGCAGATCCGCGCCCAATGGCGCGGCGGACGACACCATGCGACACGCCGACGGGGCGGAGATGATCAGGGTTGGTGCGGACCTCGGTAGAAGAGGCGGTCCGTCTAAAGATCGACTCTGCCCGAGGTCCCGGGTGCCCGCTCTTGTCAGCTACACGGCCACGCTCCCGATCGGGGAACCCGCAGCCGCCTATCTGTCGGGTCTGCCCGACGCCGAGCGGCGCCGGCGTCGGACCCGCCGCGGCCGACGCGCGCTGGGGTCGTGGCGCCACGCGGTGCTGGTGTTGCGCTGGTTCCTCGACGCCACCCGCGTCGCCCAGCTCGCCGCGGACAACCAGATCAGCAGTTCCACGGCCTACCGGTACCTGCACGAGGGCATCGACGTCCTCGCCGCCGCGCCCGGTCTGCACGGTGCGCTGCTCGCCGCGCGTTCCGCGGGGCACTCCCACGTCAGCCTCGATGGCACGCTGATCCGCACCGACCGCTCCAAGGCCGTTGGCCCCACGGCGAAGGTGGATCTGTGGTGGTCGGGTAAGCACCATCATCACGGCAGGAACGTGCAGGTCGTGACCGCACCGGACGGCTGGCCGCCGTGGACCTCCCCGGTCCGGGCCGGCCGCGAGCACGACGTCACCCGCGCCCCAGGGCCCCGGAAAGGTCGGCTGATGGGTCTGTGACCTGGGGAATCGTGGCGTTGTGACCGGCGTGGCGTGTGTGACGGATGGGGTCGATGGCACTGAGATGGAAGCTCTCACACTGACCGTCTCGCGCAAGGACCCCAT
>JAJCYC010000119.1 GCA_029263115.1 Pseudonocardia sp.
TCTACGGCCCCGGGTCGCTGGCCTGGCGGCTGCAGCTGAGCACCATCGACCGGGTGGCTGCACTGGTCGCCGAGGCGCTGCCGGCGGACGGCTTGCTGGTGGTCACCGCCGACCACGGCATGGTCACCGTCCCGGACGAGCACAAGATCGACGCGGACACCGAACCGGTGCTGCGGGCCGGGGTGCGGCTGCTCGGCGGAGACGCCCGCGCCCGGCACGTCTACGCCGAGCCGGGCGCGACCGACGACGTGCTGGCCGCCTGGACCGAGCGCCTCGGCGACCGGGCCTGGATCCGCACCCGGGAACACGCGGTGGCCGACGGCTGGTTCGGACCGGTCGGCGGCCCGGCGCGCAGCCGGATCGGGGACGTGGTGGTGGCGCTGCGCGGGGACACCGGCGTGGTCCGGACGAAGGCGGAGAAGCTGATGTCCTCGCTGATCGGCCAGCACGGCTCGCTCACCGCCGCCGAGCAGGAGATCCCGCTGCTCATCTGCCGCGGTGACCGCTGACCCGACCACGGCGACCAGCCGCCCGCAGCAGGGCCACCACCGGCGCGGGAGGCCCACCGCGTCAGCATGACGGCCATGCGCACCGCTGATCAGCTGGCCGCCCGTACCGGGCGGGCGATCGCCGCCGCGACCGAGGCCGGCCGGGGGCTCGGGCGCACCGTGGAGGCGCCGACGGTGCTCCACGACGTGTTCTCGGTGATCGTGCACCTGGCGCCGGCGCCGGTCGTCGTGCGGGTGCCCACGGTGCTGCCGCGCACGGTCGCGGTCGACCCGGCCGGGCAGGCCGCCCAGCAGCGGCGTGAGCTGGCGGTGGCCGGCTGGCTGGCCGGGCAGGGACACCCGGTCGTGGCGCCCAGCCCCCTGGTGGCCGCGCAACCGGTGCGCGCCGGCGGGTTCGGCATGACGTTCTGGACGTTCGTCGAGCAGCTCCCCGACCCCGGCACCGGACGCGGCGCGGAACTGGCCGCCGAGCTGCACGCCGCGCTGCGCGGCTACCCCGAGGACCTGCCGCTGCTGTCCTGCTGGACGCGTCCATCCCGGACGGCTTCGACCAGCTGGAACGCCGCCCCGACCTGCTCGGCCCCGAGGACCTGGCCCGGGCCCGCCGGGAGTGGGCGGTGCTGGAGCCGCTGACGTCGTCGCGGTCCGCGTTGGCCGCCGAGTTCCCGGACGCCGACCTGCAACCGATCCACGGTGACGCGCCGTTCTGCAACGTGATCGCCACCGCCGCCGGCGAGCTGTGGTCGGACTTCGAGCACGTCACCTTCGGGCCGGTCGAGTGGGACCTGGCCGGGCTCGGGGCGGACGGGCTCACCGCCTACGACGCGGGCGGCCGCCCGGCTGGGTCTGCGGCCGGTGGACCGGCGGCTGCTGGCCGGTGGTCTCGGGTAGCGGTCCCACGCTGGCGCCCGCTCGGTGGCCGCCCGCTCAGCGGCGGCCAGCTCGGTGGCGGCCCGCTCAGCCGGTTCGGTCCCCGGCACACCCGACGCACCCGTCGACCATCGCGGCGAGCAGGTCCCGACCCTCGACGGCACTCGCGCCGGCCGGGTCGCCGAGCACCCCGTTGGCGCTGACCGCGCGCACCGAGCCGGCCCGCATCGCCGCCATCAGCTCGCCCAGCGGCGCGGTGTTGCCGGCCTCGGCGAGGTCCGGCCGGACCAGCTCCGGCGCCAGCGCCAGCATGATCGACGTCTCGGTACGGCCGGCGTGCGCGTCCCCGCCGGGGACCCCGCAGCCGTACCAACGGGCGTCCCGACCCTCGGCGCGCAGCAGCTCGACGGCCGAGCTCACCGCGCCGAGGTTGCCCCCGTGGCCGTTGACGAACACCGTGCGGCGGGTCCAACGGCCGGCCGAACGACCCAGCTCCACCAGAACGGTGCGTAACCCGTCGGAGCCGATGGATACCGTGCCGGGGAACGTCTCGTGCTCTCCCGAGGCACCGAACGCCACCGTCGGGGCCACCAGCACATCGGGCCCAAGGCGCTCGGCGGCTGCCCGCGCGACCGCGACCGCGATCCGGCAGTCGGTGTCCAGCGGCAGATGCGGTCCGTGCTGCTCGGTCGACCCCACCGGCACCAGCAGCGTGCACCGGCCCGACCCATCCACTTCGGGCCAGCGCCCATCCCCCAGGCTCAGCTCCACTGGTGTTCCCCACATGCGGTGATCCGCGTTTCGGTGCTGAAACGGATGCGTGGCTTCCGCTTTCGCACCAGAACGTGGATCACCGAGGCCGTCGCACCAGTACGTGGTGGATCACCGACAGCCGCCGGTCCAGTCGGCTCCACTCCGGACGGCGCGGCGGCCGACTGAGAACCAGGCAGCGGCTCGGCCGCCGGGCGAAGAGCGTCAGCCAAGGCCGTCCGACGCCACCAACTCGGCCAGCGGGCTGGTGTCGCAGTCCCGGGCCGGGCGCGTCGAGCCACGTGGTCCCGGCGAGACGCCATCCATGCGACGAGGCGGCGGGGTCAGCGACAGCGCCACCGGCTGCCGTGCGTTCACCCGGGAGTTGCGCGGAGCCGAGCGGGAGTGGTCCACCTCGGACTTCGGGATCACTGTCGAATCGCCGCGCGCGGCGAGCGCCGCGTCGGCGTTGCCCAGCACACACTCCGGGTCCGGGCCGTCCAGCGGGAGCCCGGTGAAGAACTTCGCCGCCATGCATCCGCCCTGGCAGGCGTCGTAGTGCCCACAGGAGCGGCAGGCCCCACCGGTCTGGGGCTGGCGCAGCTCGGCGAACAGCTCCGAACTGCGCCAGACCTCCTCGAACCCCCCGGGGGAGCGGACGTTGCCGGCCAGGAACTCGTCGTGGATGGCGAACGGGCAGGCGTACACATCACCCACCGGGTCGATCAGGCAGACTACCCGCCCGGCCCCGCACAGGTTCAGCCCGGGCAGCGCCTCGCCGTAGGCGGAGAGGTGGAAGAACGAGTCACCGGTCAGGACATCGGCACCCCGCGCCACCAGCCAGTCGTAGAGCTGGCGCTGCTGACCCGCCGTCGGATGGAGGGAGTCCCACACGTCCGCACCCCGGCCGGACGGGCGCAGCCGGGTGATCCGCAGCTGGGCACCGAACTTGTCCGCGATGGCCTTGAACTCGTCGAGCTGGTCGACGTTCTGCCGGGTCATCACCACGCTGATCTTCGGCTGGCCGAAACCCGCCGAAGCCAGGTTCTCCAGCGCGCGGATCGCGGTGTCGTAGGAGCCGGGACCGCGCACCACGTCGTTCACCGCGGCGGTGGCGCCGTCCAGGGAGATCTGCACGTCCACGTAGTCGGTGCGGGCCAACTGCGCGGCGCGGCGGGGGTCCAGCTTGATGCCGTTGGTGGAGAACTTGACCCCGACGTTGTGGTCGATCGAGTAGTCCAGCAGCTCCCAGAAGTCCGGGCGCACGGTCGGCTCGCCGCCGCCGATGTTGACGTAGAAGACCTGCATCTTCTGCAGCTCGTCCACCACCGACTTGCACTCGTCGGTGCTCAGCTCCCGGGGATCGCGCCGCCCGGACGAGGACAGGCAGTGCACGCAGGCCAGGTTGCAGGCGTAGGTGAGCTCCCAGGTCAGGCAGATCGGTGAGTTCAACCCGTACTGGAAGTGCTCGGTCAGCTTCACGCCCGCTCCTCAATGGTTCCGTTTGCGGCCAAGCCGGCCAGCGCACGCAGATAGCTCGGCCGTAGTTCCTGGGACACCCCGGCCGCCGCGATGGCGGCGTGCACGTCGGGCTGACCCTCCAGCCCGGTCACCACCTCGACCAGCTCAGGGGTCTTGAGGAAGGACAGCTTGCGGGTACCGAAGTGGTACACCAGCGCCCCGAACGACTCCGGCCGCAGCGCCACGCTGGCGCTGCGCCGGTAGGGCCGCCCGGGGTCGAAGTCCGGCAAAACCCGGCGGACTAGTAGACGCCGCACATGCCGTCGATCGAGACCTCCTCGACCAGCGACTCCTCGACGATCGGCTCCTGCTCCAGGGCCTCGGTGTGCTCGATCGGCGCCATCGGATGTCCTCCCGGTCGGGTGTTCGGGGCGAGCGTGTTCACCCGCAGGTTAGGGACCCGCGGCGGCATTCGGCAAGGGCACCCGGCTGGAGATCACCCGGCGCGGAGGCCGACCCCCGCTCGGTACCTGCCCGGTCGGGCAGGTACCCGCCCCGTCGGCTACGACGGTTTCCCGGGCACGCACTGTCAGCCGGATCACACCCCCCCCTAGCTTCACAACCGGATACCGCTGTCGGCTCGAGAGAGGACTGTCATGCTGGTCGAAGAGATGCTGCCACTGTTTCCGATCAAGGAGTTCCACCCGTTCCCCCGGGCCCTCCTGGGTCCGGGCAGCCACGAGCTGATCGGCCCGGAGGCACTCAAGCTCGGCTTCAAGAAGACCCTGGTGATGACGTCCGGCCTGCGCGGCTCGGACATCATCCACAAGATCACCGAGTCGATGAAGTACCACGGCCTCGAGGTGGTGATCTACGACAAGGTGGAGTCCAACCCCAAGGACTACAACGTGATGGACGCGGTGGGGCTCTACCAGCAGAACAACTGCGACAGCTTCATCTCCATCGGCGGCGGCTCCAGCCACGACGCCTGCAAGGGCGCCCGGGTCTCAGTGGCCCACGACGGCCGCAACGTCAACGAGTTCGAGGGCTTCAACAAGAGCGAGAACCCGAAGAACCCGCCGCACATCGCGGTGTCCACCACCGCCGGTACCGGCTCGGAGACCTCCTGGGCCTACGTCATCACCGACACCACCACCGACCCGGACAACCCGCACAAGTACGTGGCCTTCGACGACGCCAGCGTCACCACCCTGGCCATCGACGACCCGGTGCTCTACTACTCCTGCCCGGTGGACTACACCGCGCAGTGCGGTTTCGACGTGCTCGCGCACGCCTCCGAGCCCTATGTGTCGCGGCTGAACTTCGAGCCGTCGCTGGGCAACGCCCTGCACGCGATCAAGCTGACCGCGGAGAACCTGCGCGAGGCCGTGTGGAACCCGCAGAGCCTGCCCGGGCGCGAGGGCATGATGTACGCCCAGTACATCGCCGCCCAGGCGTTCAACTCCGGCGGGCTGGGGATCATCCACTCGATCAGCCACGCGGTGAGCGCGTTCTACGACACCCACCACGGGCTGAACAACGCGGTCGCGCTGCCCCGGGTGTGGGCGTTCAACATGCCGGTGGCCTACAAGCGGTTCGCCGACATCGCCCGCCAGATGGGCGTGGACACCCATCTGATGACCGACATCCAGGCGGCCGAGGCGGCGTTGGCGGCGGCGATCCGGCTGCTGCGCGACGTGGGCATCCCGGAGCGGTTCGTCGACGTCACCCAGGACTCGTACTCGAAGAACCGACTGGGCAAGGGCCCGACCGCGTTCTACGAGAACGCACCGGTCATCAGCGGTGACGGCCCGGACGTGGACCGGATCACCAACCACGTCCTCGGCGACGCCTGCACCCCGGGCAACGCCAAGGAGTGCACCTTCGAGACGGTGCGCCCGGTCGTCGACCACTGCATGAACGGCGACCTGGACGACCTGCTGTCCTAGCTCGTCGGGCTTACCCTGGGGCGTCGGCCACGTCGGCCGGCGCCCCTCGTCCGCGGCGGCCACCGCGCCAACGCACGTCTGAGGAGTACTTCGTGGAGCGGTTCGAGTCCGTCGACAAGGTCGTCGCCTTCGACTCGGTCGAAGATGTCGTGACTGCACTGGGCAATGCCGGGTACATCGCCGACACCCGGCTGGCCACCACCGTGTTCCTGGTGACCCGGCTGGACAAGCCGCTGCTGATCGAGGGTCCGGCCGGGGTCGGCAAGACCGAGCTGGCGAAGGCCCTGGCGCTGATCAGCGGGCGGCGGCTGCTGCGGCTGCAGTGCTACGAGGGCCAGGACGAGACCAAGGCGCTCTACGAGTGGGACTACGGCAAGCAACTGCTCTACACCCAGATCCTGCGGGAGAAGATCGGCCAGGTGGTCGCCGACGCCCCGGACCTGAACGAGGCGGTCGAGCGGATCGGCGCGCAGGAGAGCGTGTTCTTCTCCGAGCGGTTCCTGGCCTCCCGCCCGCTGCTGGAGGCGATCCGCTCGCCCGAACCCACCGTGCTGCTGATCGACGAGGTGGACCGGGCCGACGAGGCACTGGAGGCGGTGCTGCTGGAGACGCTGGCCGAGTTCCAGGTCTCGGTGCCCGAGGTCGGCACGTTCGTCGCCGACGTGAAGCCGTACGTGGTGCTGACCTCGAACAACACCCGCGACCTTTCCGCCGCGCTGAAGCGCCGCTGCCTGCACCTGTTCCTGGACTACCCGTCCGCCGAGCGCGAGCTGGAGATCGTGCGCTCCAAGGACACCGGGCTGCCCGACGCACTCGCCCAGCAACTGGTGGAGATCGTGCGCGGGCTGCGCGAGCTGGAGCTGCGCAAGGCGCCGTCGATCTCCGAGACCATCGACTGGGCCCGCACGCTGGCCGTGCTCGGGGTCACCGAGCTGAACGCAGGAGTGCTGTCGGACACCGTGTCGGTGGTGGTCAAGTACGACAAGGACGTGCGCCGGGCGATCAGCGCGCTGCCCCGGCTGGTCGACCCGAACGCGACGGTCCCCGAGACCGGCCACGGCCACGGCCACGGCTCGGACCACCGGCACGACGACGCGGCCGGACCCCGCCCGGCCCCGGCGCCGGCCGAGGAGCAGGACGCCGAGGAGGTCGACGGCCGGGCGGTGCGCGCAGCCAAGGACACCGCCGGCCGGTTCGGCCACACCTACGGCAGCAACCCACTCGGCGGCGACGGCGGCGCGGCGCCGATCACCCCACCGAAGGTGCCCGCCGAGCGCGGCGCCCGCAGCTTCGGGCTGGGCCGCAAGCGGGCCCTGTGAGCGGCGGTTGCGGTCCTGGCCGCACCCGCCACCTGCCAGCCGAGCGAAGCGAGGCATAGATGGAGCACGCGGTGCACCGGTTCGTCCGGCTGCTGCGACTGCGGCAGGTGCGGATCTCCATTCCGGAGTCGCTGGACGCGATGGCCTGCGCGGCGCAGCCGGGGATGCTGGCCGACCGGGAGACGCTGCGCGCGGCGCTCCGCGTGGCGTTGGTCAAGGACCGCCGTGACGAGGAGGTGTTCGACGAGATCTTCGACCAGTTCTTCGCGCTGGTGAAGGTGGGCCGGGCGGACACCGGCCACGGGCACGGCCACGGGCACGAGGACCTGTCCGACGGCGGCGCAGTGGAGGACTTCACCCTCTCCGAGGAACCCAGCGAGACCCCGCAGCAGGGCCACACGCACGGCAAACCGGTCGACATCCGGGACTTCTTCGACCCCGACGACCTGGCCCAGCAGTACAACCTGCACCAGGAGGCCAACAAGATCGACCTGGCCGCGATGACCGACGAGATCGTGATCTCGAAAGAGAACACCGGCAGCCCCGAGGGCGGTGACGTCTCCCGGGTGCAGATCGAGACCGACCACCTGCACGGCGCCGGCGCCCCGGGGCAGATCAGCCAGCAGCAGGGCACCAAGGTCGACGCCGACCTGTCGATCGCCGAACAGGAGGCGCTGCTGGGCTGGCTGAACGAGGTGGACGAGCAGGAGTCGCAGCGCGGCGACGAGTCGGACGCGGCCGCGCTGCGCCGCCGACTCAACGGGGTGCTAGACGGGTTGCCCGAGGCGTTGAAGAAGCACCTGGAGGCGCTGCTCGCCCTGGAGCGCCGAGTGGTCGAGGGCGCCGAGCAGCGCGCCGTGGCCGAGGTCGACCGGGTCGGCGAGCACGAGCGGATGGAGCTGGAGGAGTCGCTGCGCCGGCTGGCCCGCTCGCTGCACGGCGGGCTGACCCACAAGCGCCGGGTCGCCTCCCGGGGCCGGATCGACTCCGGGCGCACCATGCGGCGCAACATGCGCTTCGACGGCATCCCGTTCTCCCCGGTCACCGTGCGCCGCGCGGAGGACAAGCCCCGGCTGGTGGTCCTCACCGACGTCTCGCTGTCCGTCCGGGCCACCGCGCGGTTCACCCTGCACCTGGTGCACGGACTGCAGAACCTGTTCGGCCAGGTCCGCACGTTCGCGTTCGTGTCCGACCTGGTGGAGATCACCGACCTGTTCGCCGACCACCCTCCTGAGCACGCGCTCGGGCTGGTCTTCGGCGGGGAGGTGCTGGACGTGGACGCCAACTCCGACTACGGCGCCGCGTTCGGCACGTTCAACGAGGACTTCGGCTCGGCGGTGAACCGGCGCTCCACGGTGATCGTGCTGGGCGACGGCCGGGGCAACGGCAACGACCCGAACCTGGCCGCGTTCGAAGAGCTCAGCCGGCGGGCCCGGGAGACCATCTGGCTGACCCCGGAGCCGCGCTACTCGTGGGCGCTGGGCGGCTGCGACCTGCCGCGCTACGCCGAGTTCTGCAACCGGGTGCGGGTGGTGCGCGACCTCACCGGGCTGGAGACCGCCGCGCACGAGATGGCGACCGAACTGGTCGGCCGGTGACCCTGTCGAACGACCTGGCCGGGGAGATCGCCTCCCGCTGGCCGGGGATCACGCCGGTGGAGTTCGAGCGGCGGTTCGTGCAGATCGTCGAAGGCTCGGCTCCGGACCGGCTGCACGCCTGGACCACGTTCTACCGCAACACCCTCGCCGCGCTGTGCGGCGTCCCGCGGCCCGGCGGGACGAACGCCGAGATGGCGCCGGTACACGCTCGCGCGGCGTCGCTGGCGCTGGGGCGTTCCGTGGTCGAACTGGGGTGCTGCTTCGGTTTCCTGTCGCTGCGGCTGGCCGAGGCGCACCGGGTCACGGCGGTCGACCTGTGCGTCGGGACGGTCGCGCTGCTGCGCGACGTCGCGCCCCGGATGGACGTCACCCTGGACGTGCTGGCGGCGGACGCCCGCGCGGTGCCGCTGCGCGACGGCTGTGCGGACACCGTCTACGCCGTGCACCTGCTGGAACACCTGCCGCCCTCGGCCGGCCGGGCCGTGCTGGCCGAGGCGCTGCGGCTGGCCCGGCGCCGGGTGGTGGTCGCGGTGCCGTTCGAAGCGGAGCCCAACCGGACCTGGGGCCACGTCCGCACCTTCGACCCGGACACGCTGCGCGCTCTCGGTGCGTCCACCGGCGTCCGGTTCGAGGTGACCGAGTACCACGGCGGCTGGCTGGTCCTCGACCGCTGACGGCCCCGGCAGCGCACTCACGGGGCGTTCCAACCGGCCGGGTGACCGCGTCGTTCAACCAGCCTGCGAGCAGCCCTCGCTCATGCGCGACCCGCTCGGCCGGCCGGTACACCTCGTCCTTCGGCAGGAAGACCGCATCGATGTCACGCGTGGCTCGGCGCTCGTCGTAGGCGAGTGCGATCGCCGCGCCTCCCACCACGTACACGTCGGCCGTCACGCCGACCGCCTCGAGCGAGGCACCCAGCGCGGTGAGGGCTGCGACGATCTCGGCCCGGTCCACCTATACCCGCCGGAGGCTGGTGCGCCCGATGAAGATGCCGCGCCGCCTGAACGCCGCAGGCGACTCCACCAGGGCGCGCGCGCAGCCCGACCGTGCGCGACGGCCACCAGAATTGATCCAGGAACCGAGCCTGCGCCCGGGTCCAGGCCGGCACGACCACCCGATGTGCCCCCGCGACGTGCTCGGCGAGCGCCGCGAGGTAGGCATCTGTCCGGGGATCGATCAGCATGGGTTCCGTCTCGATCCGCAACGCCACGTCCGCCACGTCCGGCGCCCAGCGCAGGTCGTCGAGGAAGTCGGCCACGGCGGCGCGCAGGTCGACCCCGGAGCTGACCCGCTCGGCCGTATCGGCCACCGTCATCCGGCGGTCCCCGACGATCCCGTGCGGGCGTGGCCCGGAGTCGTCGTCCCACTCCGCGCGCCGGGCCCACAGCCTCTCCGAGGGCGTACTCACGACCACAGTGTGGACCATTCGTGGCCGCTCGGGTCAGGACACGCCACCCCGGTGGGCTCCGGCTGAGCTCGCCGAACGTGCGATCATGGCCGGATGACCGGCCCGGCGGACGGTCTCGCCCGGCTCCGTACCGCGGCCGGGACCGGCGAGCTCGACGCGTTCTGTGCCCGGCACCGCGTGCGGGTGCTCACCGTCTTCGGCAGTGCGGCCCGGGGCGAGCCCACCGCCCGGGACCTCGACATCGGGTTGCTGGTCGAGTTCGGACACCGGTTCGACCTGCTGGCGGCGGTGAACGAGTTGATCGAGCTGACCGGGACGGACGCGGTCGACGTCGTGCACCTCAACCGCGGCGGTCCGGTGATCCGCGAGCGCGCGCTGGCCGGGTCGATCGGTCTGTACGAGAGTGAGCCGGCCGCGCTGGCCAACGCCCAGATGGCCGCGATCACCGAACGGATGGAGACCGATCCGATGCGCTGGCAGAATCTGGAGTTGCTCGCCCGGTGACTCCCCGCAAACTCGACTGGCGGGCCATCGAGCCCAAGTTGGTGATGCTGCGCCGGCTGCTCGGCCAGCTCGACGAGCTGGGTGCCTTCGACGAGTCCCGGCTGAGATCGGACTGGGCCAGCACCCTCGCCGTGGAACGCATCCTGACCTTGCTGGTCGACCTGGCGGTATCGATCAACAGCCACGTCGGTGCGGCCACGCTGGGCGAGGCTCCGTCCAGCTACGCCGAGTCGTTCACCTCGGCCGCTCGGGCCGGCATGATCACCACAGAGTTGGCGACCGCCCTGCGCCCGTCGGTCGGCGCACGGAACGTCCTCGTCCACACCTACCTCGAGATCGACTACGCCCAGGTTGCGGACGCGATCCCGCTCGCCCGGCAGCAGTTCGCGGAGTACGTCGTCCAGGTCGCCACCTGGCTCCGGGAGACCGTCCGAGGGCCTGGGTCCGCCGGTTAGGACTCACGACGAAGTAACGTAGGTTTTCGGGTCCGGGGACTTACCGTCTGTGCTATGGCGATCGATGGGCAGGTCGGGCAGTCGGTAGCGCGTAGGTATGCGGTGTTGCGTCCGTATCTGGACGAGCGGCAGCG
>JAJCYC010000120.1 GCA_029263115.1 Pseudonocardia sp.
CTGCGCCGGGTCAAGACCGATCCGGAGATCATCGACGACCTGCCGGAGAAGATCGAGATCATCCAGGACTACCGGCTGACCAGTGAGCAGGCCTCGCTGTACCGCACGGTGGTCGACGACATGCTGGAGAAGATCGAGGGCGCGGACGGCATCGCGCGCCGGGGCAACGTGCTCTCCGCGATGGCCAAGCTCAAGCAGGTGTGCAACCACCCGGCGCAGCTGTTGCACGACGGCTCACCGGTCGGCCGGCGCTCCGGGAAGGTGATCCGGCTGGAGGAGGTGCTGGCCGAGATCCTGGCCGAGGGCGACCGGGCGCTGTGCTTCACCCAGTTCACCGAGTTCGCCGACCTGCTGGTGCCGCACCTGTCCGCCCGCTTCGACACCGAGGTGCTCTATCTGCACGGCGGCACGCCCAAGCGGCGGCGCGACGAGATGGTCGAGCGGTTCCAGAGCGGGGACGGGCCGGCGGTCTTCCTGCTGTCGCTCAAGGCCGGCGGCACCGGGCTGAACCTGACCGCGGCCAACCACGTGCTGCACCTGGATCGCTGGTGGAACCCGGCGGTGGAGAACCAGGCCACCGACCGGGCGTTCCGGATCGGGCAGCGGCGCACCGTGCAGGTCCGCAAGTTCGTCTGCGCGGGCACCCTGGAGGAACGGATCGACCAGATGATCAGCCGGAAGCGGGAGTTGACCGACCTGGTGGTCAGCGACGGCGAGGGCTGGCTCACCGAGCTGTCCACCGGCGAGCTGCGCGAGCTGTTCGCCCTGTCCGAGGGGGCGGTCGGAGATGAAGGGTGAGGGAGCATCGCAGCGAGCGCCAGCGAGCGAGGAGCGGACCGAGCCCGGAATCGACCATGGGGTCGGAGATGAAGGGTGAGGGAGCATCGCAGCGAGCGCCAGCGAGCGAGGAGCGGACCGAGCCCGGAATCGACCATGGGTTCGGAGATGAAGGGTGAGGGAGCGCGATGACTGACCCACCCTGGTGGCGCGAGTACTCCGGCGGGGCGTTGCCGGTGGACGGCGGCATCCGGGCGCGCAGCACCCGGGGTGCGATCGGCCGGAGCTGGTGGTCCGGCCGGTTCATCGCGGTGCTGGAGTCGCTCGGCGTGGGTGGCCGGCTCGGCCGCGGCCGGGCCTACGCGCGGGCCGGTCAGGTCGTCTCGATGGAGGTCGACGTCGGCTCGGTGAAGGCACAGGTGCAGGGCAGCCGGCCCCAGCCGTACCGGGTACGGCTGGGCATCCGCACCTACGGCAAGTCCGAGTGGGCGCTGATCGAGCAGGCGATGGCGGACGACGCCTGGTACGCGGCGAAGCTGCTGGCCGGCGAGATGCCCGAGGACATCGAGGAGCAGGTGTTCGGCCCGGTCGGCCTGGGCCTGTTCCCGACCAGCCGGTCCGACCTGAGCATGGACTGCACCTGCCCGGACGGCGAGGTGCCGTGCAAACACCTCGCGGCGGTCTGCTACCTGCTGGCAGAGTCGTTCGACGACGACCCGTTCGGCATCCTGGCGCTGCGCGGTCGCGACCGCGAGACGTTGCTGGCCAACGTCCGCGCCCGCCGGGCCACCGGGCCGCCGGGTGGGGGAACCGCCCCGTCGGAAGCGAGTGCGGACGGGCCGGAGTCGATCGACCCGCCAGCGCGGCTCGATCACACCGCGCCGCTGGCCGAGTGCCTGGACCGCTACTGGAGCGCGCCCGGTCCGCTGCCGGGTTCACCGGCGCCGGAGACTCCGGTCGACGCGGTGCTCGACGAGCTCCCCCCGGCGGGCCTCGCGGTCGGCGGCCGGACGTTGACCGAGCTGCTGCGTCCCACCTACCGGGCACTGGCCGATCCGGAGTAGTCCTGATATCTCGACGGCCCGGAAGGATCAGCTCCGGTGGTCGCGCAACGCGGCAAGGAACGCCAGTAGGTCGGGTGGCCCGCCGGATGCCACCGCGTGCACCCGCGTGAGGTCGAGCTCGGCGTAGGCGTGCACGATCAGGTTGCGGAACCCGGCGGCCCGGGACAGGCGCTCGGCCAGGTCCCGGTCGAGGACTCCCGCCGTGCCCAGGGCCCGGAAGGCGTCCGCGTAGGTGGACGGGCTGCCCAGGCCCAGCCGGACACAACTGGACACCGCGAGGTCGATCACCACCTGGACCGCCTGCCACAGGTGTAGGACCACCGCGTCGGTCTCGGCGCTGAGCGGGCGCAGGTCGGCCGCATCGGTCGGCAGGTAGGTGGCCACCCGGTCCAGGTGGCGCCGGACGGCCGCAGCCCGCTCGGCCAGTAGTTCGGGGTCCAGCACGGTGCTCACGGCAGGCCGGCCAACACGTCACGTTGCGCCGCCCGGATCACCGGACCCGCGTCGCACCAGAACTGGACGGCGGCCAGCCGGAACTCCAGGAACTCACCGTCCGTGGGCTCGTGTACCGGGGCTCCGTCGCGGGCGGCCCGGTAGCGCAGCAGCGCGCTCGCGCGGCGCAGATCGACGAGGTCCACCGCGTCCGAGCCGACCGCTGAGCTCAGCGCGGTCACCAGGGCGGCCGGGTCCGCGCCGGAGTGGTCGTAGAGCGCTCCGAAGTCCCAGTCAGATCCGGGGTGGTCATCGCCCCGGGCCCGGGAGCCGTGCAACAGCAGCAGCCTCACCCCGGTGAGAGCCGGGTCGCCGGCCAGCCGGGACGCGATCTCCTCCGGGGTCACCGGTGCAGGCTATCGGCTCGTGGATTGCTCCAGGGGAAGCGCCGCCGACCCCGGGAGCAGCGCGCGGCGGCTCAGCCCATGCCACCCACGGCTCGTCCACCCTCACCCGGTGAGCAGCCGGCGCAGCGAGCGCAGCGGCAGCGGCAGCCAGCTCGGCCGGTTCCGGGTCTCGTAGACGGTCTCGTACACCGCCTTGTCCAGCTCGAACGCGCGCAGCAGCACCGGCTCGTCGCGCGGCTCGTGGCCGGCCATCGCGGCATATCCGTCGCAGAAAGCCGACCGGTTGCGTGCCGTCCACTCGTCGGCGTGCCAGACGAACTGGCTCTCCGGTGCGCCCACGTCGCGGTAGGCGGACTCGTCCCACTCGGCGAGCTGGTGGTAGGCCGCATAGTCGAACGACCGCAGCATGCCGGCCACGTCGCGCAGGGTCGAGTCCATCCGCCGGCGCTCGGCCAGCGGGCGCGCCGGCTCGCCCTCGAAGTCGATCAGCAGCCAGCCGTAGGGGGTGCGCAGTGTCTGGCCCAGGTGCAGGTCGCCGTGCAGCCGTTGGGTGGTCACCGGAGCGCCCGACGCGGCCACCTCGTCGTAGGCCGCGCGCAGCGGGCCGGCCAGCTCGGCCAGCTCGGGGACCACCGGCAGCGCCTCGGCCAGCCGGGCGCGCATCGCTTCGGCCAGCTCCGCGGCCGCGACGGTGGATCCGCCCAGGGCCCGGGCCAGCTCGTCGTGTGCCATGGCCACCGTCCGGCCGAGCCGGTGCGCCTCGCCGGCGAAGTCGCCGCCGACCTCGTCGGCGCGCAGGTCGCCCTCGGCGAACAGGTCCCGGATGCTGATCAGCGCCATCGACCAGCCGTCGGCGGAGTTGGCCGCGAAGTCCTGCAACAGGCCCAGCACGTACTCGCCGTCGTCCAGGGTGGCCTCGACGGCGGCCCGCAGGCCGGCGACCTCCGCGCTGTCCACTCCGCGCAACGCCCGGTGCAGCTCCAGGTCGGGGTTCACGCCGGGCGCCACCCGGCGGTACATCTTGAGCATCAGCTCCTCGCCGAACGCGACGGAGGTATTGCTCTGCTCGGCGCTCAGCACCCGCCCGGGCAGGTCGGTGGGAATCTCGGCGCCGGGTTCCGGGGTGAACCGGACCCACTCCCGGCGGGCGCCGGTGGCCAGCGCGGACAGCAGCTCGCCGGACAGCTCCGGATCCCAGATCCCGTCGTAGCAGGCCTGGTCGCCGTCCGAGCCGATCAGCACGTGGTCCAGCTCGGCCGGCAGGTCGGTCCGCCGGCCGAGAAGCAGCTGGTAGTGCTCGATCGGTCCGCCGTCGACGAACTCGACGGCGAGCAGCAGCAGGTCGGCGGTCGGCTCGGCCTCGCGCAAGCGGGCCGAGGCGGTCACCCGGACCACGGCGATCGGGCGGCCCTTGGCGGCGAACCAGCGTTGTCGGGGCAGCCAGGCGGCGAGCTGGTCGAGCAGCGCGGCGCCGAGCAGGGCGGAGGTCATGCGGACTCCTGCGGGCTGTGGACGGCGAACCAGTAGAAGCCGTGACCGGGCAGGGTGAGCAGGTAGGGCAGCTCGCCGATCCGGGGGAAGGGCACCCCGCCGGTCAGCTCGTGCAGGGCCCCACCCCGCCAGGCTGAGAGGTCCAGCTCCACCGGCTGTGGGAAACGGCTCATGTTGTTCGCGCACAGTACGGTGTCCACCGACCCGTCGGCGTTCGGCAGGGACCGCACGTAGGCCAGCACCGCCGGGTTCGACCCGCCCAGCTCGTGGAACTCGCCGAGCCCGAACGCGGCGTGCCGCTTGCGGATCTCGATCATCCGGCGCGTCCAGTGCAGCAGCGAGGTGGTCGAGTTGATCTGGGCCTCGACGTTGACCGTCTGGTAGCCGTACAGCGGATCCATGATCATCGGCTGGTACAACCGGCCCGGGTCGCAGGCGGAGAACCCGGCGTTGCGGTCCGGGGTCCACTGCATCGGGCTGCGCACCGCGTCCCGGTCGCCGAGCCAGATGTTGTCGCCCATCCCGATCTCGTCGCCGTAGTAGAGCACCGGCGAGCCCGGCAGCGACAGCAGCAGCGCGGTGAACAGCTCCAACTGGTTGCGGTCGTTCTCCAGCAGCGGCGCCAGCCGGCGACGGATACCGATGTTGGCCTTCATCCGCGGGTCCTTGGCGTACTCCGCGTACATGTAGTCGCGTTCCTCGTCGGTGACCATCTCCAGGGTCAGCTCGTCGTGGTTGCGCAGGAAGATGCCCCACTGGCAGCCGGTGGGGATGGCCGGTGTCTGGGCCAGGATCTCGGAGATCGGGAACCGGTTCTCCCGGCGCACCGCCATGAAGATCCGCGGCATCAGCGGGAAGTGGAACGCCATCTGGCACTCGTCCCCGCCGACCTCGGCGTCGCCGAAGTACTCCACCACGTCCGAGGGCCACTGGTTGGCCTCGGCCAGCATGACCCGGCCGGGGAACTCGTCGTCCATCACCTTGCGGCAGCGTTTGAGGAACTGGTGGCTCTCGGCGAGGTTCTCGCAGTTGGTGTCGTCGCGTTCGAACAGGTACGGCACCGCGTCCAGCCGGAACCCGTCGATGCCCAGGTCCAGCCAGAACCGCAGGACGTCGATCATCGCGTCCTGCACGGCCGGGTTGTCGTAGTTCAGGTCGGGCTGGTGGGCGAAGAACCGGTGCCAGTAGAACTGACCGCGCACCGGGTCGTAGGTCCAGTTCGACTGCTCGGTGTCGACGAAGATGATCCGGGCCTCGGGGTAGCGCGAGTCGTCGTCGGACCAGACATAGAAGTCGCTGTAGTCACCTTCTCTGTCCCGGCGGGACTCCTGGAACCAGGGGTGCTGATCGGATGTGTGGTTCATCACCAGGTCGGTGATCACCCGGATGCCCCGCTTGTGTGCCTCGTCGAGCAGATAGACGAGGTCCTCCACCGTGCCGAACTCGGGCAGCACCGCCCGGAAGTCGCGGATGTCGTACCCGCCGTCGCGCAGCGGTGAGTCGTAGAACGGCGGCAGCCACAGGCAGTCGACGCCGAGCCAGGACAGGTAGTCCAGCTTCTCGGTCAACCCGCGCAGGTCGCCGGTACCGTCTCGGGTGGAGTCGTAGAAGGCGCGCACCAGCACCTCGTAGAACACCGCGCGCTTGAACCAGTCCTGCTCCGGGGGCAGCGACCGGGCGTGGCTGAAGTCGTCGGAGTCCGGTTCGACGACCTCGGTTCCGGGTTCGTGGATGTGGGCGGGCTGGGAGCCTCGGCTGGCGGAGTCGGGTCGGGCGATCGACATGGGCAGGCTGATTTCCTTCGGACGGCCGGGCACGGACCGGGTCACGGCGGGTCGCCTCTACAGTGACGCTCTTGCGGCGCGCCCGCAGCCTCTGACGCGCGTGCGGAGCAGTGAGGCCGGCCATGGGGGAACGGAGGTGACACCGGTGGCGGCAGGGTCGGATCGGGACAACGAGGTCGTGGCCGAGCAGCGGCACGTGGACCGGGTGTACGAGCGGCTCGCGCAGCTGCGTCAGGAGGCCCGTGAGCTGCGCTCGGCAGGCTACGCCAAGGGCCAGGAGCGGCACCCCGGGGCGCTGTTCGAGCGCGACGTGATGGTCTTCCAGGCCAGTCGGATGCTGCGTGAGCTGGAGACCGAGCACGAGGGCCTGGTGTTCGGCCGGCTCGACACGGTCGGGCCCGGCGGCGTGCACCACATCGGCAGGCTCGGGGTGCGCGACCCCGACTTCGAGCCGCTGGTGATCGACTGGCGGGCACCGGCCGCGGCGCCGTTCTACCGGGCCACCCCCGAGCAGCCGATGGAGGTGGTGCGCCGGCGCACCATCCGCTGCTTCGGTCAGCGGGTCACCGATCTGCACGACGACCTGCTGATGCCGGACTCCGCGCCGCAGGACATGGCGGTGGTCGGTGAGGGCTCGCTGATGGCCGACCTGTCCCGGGCCCGGGGTGGGGCGATGCGCGACATCGTGTCCACCATCCAGCGCGAACAGGACGAGGCGGTGCGCGCGCCGTCCGGCGGGATCACCGAGATCACCGGCGGTCCGGGCACCGGCAAGACCGCGGTGGCCCTGCACCGGGCGGCGTACCTGCTCTACTCCGACCGCCGCCGGTTCTCCGGCGGGGTACTGGTGGTCGGTCCGTCGCCGGTGTTCATGGACTACATCTCGCGGGTGCTGCCCTCCCTGGGTGAGGACGCTGTCGAGCTGCGCGCGCTCGGTGAAGTGCTGGACGGGGTGAGCGCCACGCGGCTGGACCGTCCGGCGTTGACCGAGGTCAAGGGGTCGGCGAGGATGCGCAAGCTGCTCCGCTCGGCGCTGGCGGACACCCCGACCGGGGCACCCACCGAGCTGCGGATGGTCTACCGGGGGCAGGTGCTGCGGCTGGACGAAGCCACCCTGCGCGCGGTCCGCCAGGACGTGCACCGGATGCGGGTGGTGCCCAACCGGGCCCGCCGGGAAGCCGCGGCCGCGGTGCTCGGCGCGCTGTGGAAGGTGGCCCAGGGCACCGGCGAGGAGCTGCTGCGCGAGCGCCGCGAGGTGCTGGCCGCCGACCTGGGTGACCGCACCGAGTTCGACGACTTCATGGACGCCTGGTGGCCGCTGCTGCGCCCGGCGTCCGTGTTGGGTTCGCTGGGCGACCGGGAGCGGCTGGCCCGGCTGGCCGGCCGGTCGTTGCCCGCCGATGTGGTCACCGCGCTGGCCGCGTCCTGGGCCCGGTCCGTGGCGGTCGACGGCGAGCCGGACTGGTCGGTGGCCGACGTGGCGTTGCTGGACGAGCTGCGGGTGCTGGCGGGGGAGCCGGGGGAGGGCCGGCGGGGCCGGGAGTTCTTCTTCGGCCACCTGATCGTCGACGAGGCGCAGGACCTGTCACCGATGCAGTGGCGGATGCTGGGCCGGCGCGGCCAGTACGCCAGCTGGACCATCGTCGGCGACCCGGCGCAGAGCTCGTGGCCGGACGCCGGCGAGGCCGGCCGGGCCCGGGAGACCGCGCTGGGCCGGGTGAAGGCGCGGCGTGGCTTCCAGCTGAGCACCAACTACCGCAACTCCGCGGAGATCTTCCAGTTGGCCGCGTCGGTGGTCGCCGAGCATGTGTCGCCGTCCGAGCTGCCCAAGCCGGTGCGCTCGACCGGTTGGCCCCCGGTGGTGCGCGCGGTGACGCCGGCGACGCTGCCGTCGCTCACCGCCGAGGCGGTGGACGAGCTGCTGGCCGCGGTGGCGGGCACCGTCGGGGTGATCACCACGATGGACCGCCGGGACGAGGTCGCGGGCTGGTTGGCCGACCGCCTGGCCGCCGGGCCGCGGCTGCGGGTGGCCGGCAGCCTGGAGGCCAAGGGTCTGGAGTACGACGGGGTGGTGCTGGTGGAGCCGGCCGACCTCGTCGCGGAATCGTCGACCGGCCGGCGCGCGCTCTACGTCGCGCTCACCCGGGCCACCCAGCGACTGACCGTGCTGAGCAGCACCGACACCTGGCGATCCTGACCACAATGTCAGGGTATGCTGGCATACGTGAAGCGAACCACGATCAAGCTTCCCGAAGACGTCGACCGCCTCATGCGTGAGGACGCCGCTCGACGCGGAATGACCGTGTCCGAGTGGACCCGAGAGGCGATCGAAGCGAAGCTGCCACACCAGCGTGGGCGGAGACGGTTGCTGTCGACCGCTTCGGGTCGCAGTGGTGAGGGCGATATCTCCGAGCGGATTGAGGAGATCCTGGCCGAGGAATGGCCCGATGCGATAGATCGTCGCAGCTGACCTTCGTGATTCGCCCGCCGATGGTGGTCGTCGTTGACGCCGGACCACTGATTGCGAACACCGACGCGGCCGACCCACAGCACGTACGGTGTGCCACGTTCCTGGCCGGGTATCCGGGCGCCCTGGTGGTGCCGCAGCTGGTGATCGCGGAGGTGGCCTACCTCCTGGCCACCCGGCTCGGAAGCTGATCCGAGCTGCTCTTCCTCGCCGATCTTCAGTCGGGCGCACTCGTAGCCGAACCGGTGGACTCGCGCGACTGGCTGCGGATCATGCAGCTGGTGAAGCAGTACCGGGACTTCCCACTCGGTACGGTGGACGCCTCGGTGATCGCGTGCGCCGAACGTCTCGGTGTCACGGCGGTGGCCACTCTGGACCACCGGCACTTCGGCGCCGTCCGTCCCGCCCACGTCGAGGCGTTCGAGCTGCTGCCCTGAAGGGGACCCGACCGGTGTCGGGCTCAGGGACGGACGTGCAGAATGTGCGCGACGTGCCGCCACGGCTCGAGCCGCACGTAGTTGGCCTGACCCCACTGGTAGGTGTCGCCGCTGACCTCGTCGTACACCTCGAAGCGCTGATCCGGTTCCAGGCCGAGCGTGGGCAGGTCCAGCCACGCGGTGCCGGCCTGGGCGACCGCCGGGTCCAGCGTGACCACGCAGATCACCGTGTCGCCGCTGACCGGGTCGGTCTTGGAGTAGACCAGCAGCGCGTCGTTGTCGACGTGGTGGAAGTGCAGCTCGCGCAGCTGACGCAACGCCGGGTGCGCGCGCCGGATCTCATTGAGCCGGGTCAGCCACGGCTGCAGCGAGTTGCCCGAGGCCAGCGCGGCCTCGAAATCGCGCGGCCGCAGCTGGTACTTCTCCGAGTCGAGGTACTCCTCGCTGCCGGCGCGGACCGCCTGGTGCTCGTAGAGCTCGTAGCCGGAGTAGACCCCCCAGGACGGGGAGAGCGTCGCCGCGAGCGCGGCCCGCAGCGCGAACATCCCGCGCCCGCCGTGCTGGAGCGAGGCGTGCAGGATGTCCGGGGTGTTGACGAAGTAGTTGGGCCGGCACTCGTCGGCCCGGTCGGCGTGCTCCAGCGCGAACTCGGTGAGCTCCTGCTTGCCGGTGCGCCAGGTGAAGTAGGTGTAGGACTGGGTGAAGCCCAGCCGCGCCAGCCCGTACAGCCGGGCCGGCCGGGTGAACGCCTCGGCCAGGAACAGCACGTCCGGGTGGGTGGACTTCACCTGCCAGATCAGCCACTGCCAGAAGTTCGGCGGCTTGGTGTGCGGGTTGTCCACCCGGAAGATCCGCACCCCGTGGTCGGCCCAGTACCGGCAGATCCGCAGCACCTCGGCGTACAGCCCGTCCGGGTCGTTGTCGAAGTTGATCGGGTAGATGTCCTGGTAGCGCTTGGGCGGGTTCTCCGCGTAGGCGATCGAGCCGTCCGGGCGGGTGGTGAACCAGGCCGGGTGCTCGGTCACCCACGGGTGGTCCGGAGCGGCCTGCAGCGCCAGATCGAGGGCCACCTCCATGCCGAGCTCGCGGGTCCGCGCGACGAAGCTGTCGAACTCCTCGATGTCGCCCAGCTCGGGGTGGATGGCGTCGTGGCCGCCCAGCCGGGAACCGATCGCCCAGGGCGAGCCCACGTCGCCGGGCCGCGCGTCCGGGTTGCCGCCGGGCAGCTGGGGCGTGTTCGGCCCCTTGCGGTTCACTTCGCCGATCGGGTGGATCGGGGGCAGGTAGACCACGTCGAAGCCCATCCCGGCGATCCGGTCCAGGTCCTTCGACGCGGTGACGAAGCTGCCGTGCACGGCCCGCCCGGTCTCGTCGCGCCCGCCGGTGGACCGCGGGAAGAGCTCGTACCAGGACCCGAACAGCGCCCGCTCCCGGTCCACCCAGATCTGGTGGGTGCGGCCCCGGGTCAGCAGTTCGCGCAGCGGGCGCTCGAACAGGTGCGCCCGGATGGGTTCGGCCAGGGCGGGCGCGATCCGGTCGGCGACCGGGCGTGCGGTGTCGCGCAGCGCTGCGGCGGCCGCGACCATCTCGTCGCGCACCGGGCACTCCTGGCGGCCGGCCGCGCGGTCGAGCAGCAGCGCGCCGGTCTCCAGGTCGTTGGCCAGATCCTCGGCGTCCTGGCCGGCCGCCGCCTTCACCTGGACGGCGTGCAGCCAGGTCGACCACGGGTCGCTCCAGGCGTCCACCCGGAACGTCCAGAGACCCTCGGCGTCGGCGACCACCGGGGCGACCCACCGGTCGGCGCCCGCGCCCTCGGGCATCATCCGCACCCGCTGCGCCGCGCCGGCGGAACCCTGCCGTTTCCACACCACGTTCGCGCCCACCGCGTCGTGGCCCTCGCGCCAGACGACCGCGCGGATCGGCACGGACTCCCCGACGACGGCCTTGCCGGGGTGACCGTCGATCGCGGGTGTGACGTCGTCGATGCCCAGCCGTCCGGTCACGGCCCCCACCTTTCAGCCCCTGCTTGCTTCGATTCAGCCGCTCGTCATCAGCCCTCTCGGAACCTACCTACCCGTTCCGCGCGGTCGGTACGCCATCCGGGCGGAGTCGTCACAGCGGCATCGCCTATCGTTCGCCTGTTGATCTCGGTCGGGCTGTTCGGCGGCCCGGATCCCGACCGAGCGCGTCGAGCCGCGCCACCACGGCGCCGGGGTTGACCGGAACCCGAATGGGTGAACTCGGCCGGTCGTAGCCCCGACGCCGCCATTCGGCCGCGGCAACGGCCGAGGTCTCTGGACCGATCCCGCGATCGATTCACGTACGCTGCGTTCCCGTGAGAGCTCTCCGCCGCTTCACCGTCCGCGCGCAGCTGCCCGAGTCGCTCGCGCCCCTGCAGGAACTGGCCGCGAACCTGCGCTGGACCTGGCACCCGCCGACCCAGGACCTGTTCGCCGAACTCGACCCGGTGGCCTGGGCACGGGTGGGCAACGACCCGGTCCGGCTGCTCGGCGAGGTGTCCAGCCAGCGGCTGGCCGAGCTGTCCCGCGACGACGAGCTGGTCGACCGCGTGCGTGCCCAGGCCGCCGGGCTGGCCGGCTATCTCAGCGAGCCCCGCTGGTACCAGCGCCACCGTGAGGCCGACCCGAGCCTGCCGTCCGCGATCGGGTACTTCTCGATGGAGTTCGGGGTCAGCGAGGTGCTGCCGAACTACTCGGGCGGCCTCGGCGTGCTCGCCGGTGACCACCTCAAAGCGGCCTCCGACCTGGGGGTCCCGCTGATCGCGGTGGGCCTGCTCTACCGCTCCGGCTACTTCCGCCAGTCGCTGTCGCTGGACGGCTGGCAGCTGGAGCACTACCCGGCGCTGGACCCGCAGGGCCTGCCGCTGCGGCTGCTCACCTCCTCCGACGGCGAACCGGAGCTGGTCACCGTCGGCATGCCGGCCGGTCGGACGTTGCACGCCCGGGTGTGGCAGGCGATCGTCGGTCGGGTCCCACTGCTGCTGCTGGACTCCGACATCGAGGAGAACGAGCCCGACCTGCGCGGGATCACCGACCGGCTCTACGGCGGAGACCAGGACCACCGGATCCGCCAGGAGATCCTGGTCGGCATCGGTGGGGTGCGCGCGGTGCGGGCCTACTGCAGGATCACCGGCCACCCGGACCCGGAGGTGTTCCACACCAACGAGGGCCACGCCGGCTACCTGGGCCTGGAGCGGATCCGGGAGCTGATGTCCGAGCGCGGGCTGAGCTTCGACGAGGCGGTGGCCGCGGTACGCGCCGGCACGGTGTTCACCACGCACACCCCGGTGCCGGCCGGCATCGACCGTTTCCCGGTCGACCTGGTCCGCTACTACTTCACCGCGCAGGACAACCCGGGCGGGGCCACCTCACTGCTGCCGGAGGTACCGCTGGACCGGGTGCTCGCGCTCGGTGCCGAGGACAACCCCGGCATGTTCAACATGGCCCACATGGGGCTGCGGTTGGCCCAGCGGGCCAACGGGGTGTCCCAGCTGCACGGGCTGGTGTCCCGGGAGATGTTCGGCGGCCTGTGGGGTGGCTTCGACACCGAGGAGGTACCGATCGGGTCGGTCACCAACGGCGTGCACGGGCCCACCTGGGCCTCCCGCGAGGTCGCCGCCCTGCTCGGCGACGTCGACCCGAACGGTGCAGCGGTCGACGGTGCTGACGGCGGGGGCGAGGCGCTGGCCGGTGTATCGGACCGGCAGCTGTGGGAGCTGCGCTCCGAGCTGCGCGGTCAACTGGTCGACGAGGTACGCCGCCGGGTGCGGGCGGCGTGGCTGGAGCGGGGCGCGTCGGCCCCCGAACTGGGCTGGACGAACGCGGTGTTCGACCCCGAGGTGCTGACCATCGGCTTCGCCCGCCGGGTGCCCACCTACAAGCGGCTGACCCTGATGCTGCGCGACCCGGAGCGGCTGCGCGCGCTGCTGCTGGACGCCGACCGGCCGGTGCAGCTGGTGGTGGCCGGCAAGTCGCACCCGGCCGACGACGGCGGGAAAGCCCTGATCCAGCAGATCGTGCGCTACTCCGACGACCCGTCGGTCCGCCACCGCATCGTGTTCCTGCCCGACTACGACATGTCGATGGCCCGGTACCTGTACTGGGGCTGCGACGTGTGGCTGAACAACCCGCTGCGCCCGCTG
>JAJCYC010000121.1 GCA_029263115.1 Pseudonocardia sp.
ACCGTGCCCACGCGCAGCGCCCTGAGCGGTTCACCCGTCGTCCCAGCCCGCCGCGCCTGCCCGAGCAGGCGTGGATCAACCAACCCGTCCTACAGCCAACCCAGTAAGATCAACTGTCGCAGTTGACTTGACAACTACCGATGACCCATCTCCACGACGCCGCGGCCGACGCAAATATCCCTCTGAGAGCGGCAGGTGCGCTGAACATCTCATTACACGGGTTGGCTGCGGATCTCCTGACCGGCACCCGCAAGTACGTAGAGACGATGCTGGCCGATCCAGAAAGGAGGGAACGCGCTGAGGCCGAGTACCCGAAGCTCCGTATCCAGCGCATACGGCGATGATGCTCTGGGCCGCCCAGTTGCCCGCGCGTCAGATTGTGCCGCTGGCTCCCGTACCAGCCACGTGACTTGGCTCATTGGTGGATCTTGAAATGACTTTCGGTTCGGTGAGCTGCGGGTTCACCGGTGAAATCGGCTGATTTGCGCACTAATTTGAGCCAAATCACGTAGCAAAGCGAGTCGTTTCGTCTATTGATGGTCGGCTTGCCGCTGGTGCCCTGGTAGCACCGGAGCGACATCGACGGACCCGGACGACGAAGGTCCCCTGCATTGACGGCTGTGCTGACCGTCCTCCAGGCGGAGCGGCTGGCCATCCGGTGTTCGGCCGGACGGTGGCCCGGATGCTGCGCTCGCAGGGGTTCAGCCTGCAAGACACCGCCAAGGTCGCCGAGGATCGATCAGTAGACGGGGGTGTGAGCAGCCCGGCCCCCTCGCACGGATGTACTGCCTGGCGCAGACCGCAACAGGGTCTCAATCTGGGTCTCAATGCAGCCCAGTACGCCGAGCCCAGCGGGGTTCCGACGATCCTTGCAACTCAGGTCAGACGACGTGCCGAACCTCGGTGAACTACCACACGCGGACCTCGAAAGCGTGTGAGTTGAGAGCACCTCGCCGTGAGCCCTCCGGTGGATGCGGTGCGGCCACGCAAGGTTGGGGCCTACCCCGGTGAAGGCCCCTGGCGACACGCAGAATTGCCTGCCGCGCTGGCCTCGGCGACCGCCGCACCGGCGACGCCCCGGACCGCCGACGAGCTGCGCGCGGGTGGACGTCCTCGTCTCAGTCCTCGTCTCATTCGTCTCAGTTCACGGCGCTACCTAGGTACGGCGGACCTGCGAGTTCTGCCCGGCGGTGACGAGGCGAACCGGCGCGAACGGCGATTCGCAGTCCTTGAAAGCGAGAGTCCCGAAAGGGTCCGGGGGTTCGAATCCCTCCGCTTCCGCAGCTCAGATGCATGATCACTGATCTTCGCCTCGCTCGACGGCCGGTGTGACAACAACCGGTGACAACAACCCGCCGGAAAGGCTCTCGCCAAGCTGGGCCAGCGCTGCGGCCTTCTCGGTCAGGTTGCCGTGCGCGTAGACGGTCATCGTGACCTTGATGTCGCTGTGCCCGGCGATCTCCCGGACCACGTGCGGCGGGACGCCGAGCGCCAGGAGCAGCGACGCGGCGGTGTGTCGCAGGTCGTGGAACCGCGGGGTCGGGACGCCGGCCGCCTTCCGTACCTCGTGCCAGTACCTGACCAGCATGTACGGCGAGGTCGGCCCGCCGGTCCGGGTGGCGAACACGTACCCGGTGTTCTCGCGGCGGTCGGGTCAAGGCTGGCGCCGATCTCGTACTCCGGAGTCGACATCTTGACCAGCTTCGCCACGTTGCGGCTGACCAGCTCCTCCCGGAGCGCGTTGGACAGCGCGTTCGGCAGAACGGCGTGCGCGAACTGGACCATGCGCGGCGACAGGGTGCGCGGCCCGCCACCGTGCCCGTCGGTCTTCTTCGCCCGCAGCTCCTTGAGCAGGTGCCGCACGTCGGCGACGGCCAGTTCGTCGAGCTTCCGGCGACCGAGCACCGGCTTGAGGTGCCGCCGCACCAGATCTCGTAGCCGTTGTACGTCGAGGCCCGACGTTCCGGCTTGACCACCTCCTCCAGCTGGTAGTCCAGGTAGTCACCGAGGGTCGGCCGTCCAGTGGACGCGGCATGTGGTCGCGGGCGGCCTGCCGGAGATCGTCGAGCTTGTCCGACACCTCATCCCGGGTCTGGCCGTAGACGAACACCCGCCGCCGGCCGCCACCGGTCACCGGCACGAACGCGGCGGCCACGTACCGACCGTCCGAGCGCTTGGCGATCGTGCCCTCTCCGCTGCCTCGTTTCCGGGCCATCAGCACGCCTCGCGTTCCAGCTCGACCAGGCGCCTGGCGTACTCACGGACGGCATCACCGGGGATGCGGCGAAGGTGGCCGATCTTGACCGAGGTCAGCTGCTTGGAGGCGATCAGCGAGTAGACCCGCGTCCGCCCGACGTTCAGTGCCTCGGCGACCTCCTCGGCCGTCAGCAGCAGTCGCTCCATGATCATCCTCTCTCGAAGTGGGTTCGGGTGGTGAGTTCCTCGCGGGCGGTGAGTCGGTGAGGTAGGCGCACTGGATGCGCCGGGGGATACCGCCCTCGGCCAGCAGCCAGCCCACGCCGGCATGAGCCGGGTCGATCAGAGAGGCGTCGTGGCCACGGGCGGCCCAGCCGTGGCCGAGCACGATGTCCGAGCTGGAGTCGGTGGTGCAGCGGAAGGCCAGCCGGTAGCCGAACAGGTCGCGCAACGAGGTCGGGATGATGTCCGACGACGGCCGCTGGGTAGCGGCGATGACGATCACGCCGGCCGCCCGGCCACGGGCCACCAGGTCCCGGAGCAGGATCGAGAAGGTCTCGCGGTCCTTCTTCAGCCCGGTGGTGGCCGAGTAGCAGGCCAGCTCGTCGATCACCAGCATGATCGCGGGCATCCGGTCGTCGGGCTCGATCTTGCGGCGGCGCTGGGCGTCGAGGAACTCGTACCGCTGGTCCATCTCGGCTTGCAGCTTGGTCAGGACCTCGATCGCCTCGGCGAGATCGCGATCTTCGACGACAGCGGCAGCCGGCGAGCGCTCGATCGATCAGCGGCCCTACTGCCATCCGGTGACGAGCAGTCCGCATTGCCGTACCTGATGCTCGACGGAGCCCATCTGGCCCGGTGGCGTGGAAGCTCGCGGCGGCCTCGAATGCGATCTAGCCCAAGCGCTCATCGCCCGGGGTGAGGTCACCGAGGCACGGAAGCACGTTGCCCGAGCGCGAGCGTTGGCCCAGGAGACAGGATCAGTCCGCCAGCGACGCCGGGTCGACAGCCTCTCCCTCGCTGCCTGATGCCTTGCTCCTCTGCGCAAGCAGGTACAGCAACCCTACGAGCGAGCCCGAGCCGAGCAGCTCGTTGCCGGCGACGAGGGCCAGGACCCGGTCAAGCGGAACCCACTCAATCACTGCCCTGCGTTCCGCGTAATTCGGCTGGTCTAGAGATCCTGGCGGGTGATGCCAGAGGTCAGGGCGGTGCGGGTGGCTGCTGAACCGGGAATCGCCTAGAGAAACGCCTGGTTCAGATACCTGCTGCTAGTGGCCTGTTCAAT
>JAJCYC010000122.1 GCA_029263115.1 Pseudonocardia sp.
TGTAGCTGGTCAAGATCCGGCACCCTGAGGTCGGTGCCACCGGACGGCCGGGGTGAGCGTCCACCCGGCCGGCGTGCCACGATTGGTCCGCCCGCCGGTGGGCCCCTACCGTGCGTAAGGACCCGACCGGCACGCGGACGCCGAACCGACCGCGGGCCACCCACCCCGGGCCCCGTGGCAGAGGCAGGAGACACGCTGTGGCGCAGGCCGCTACCGAAGAACCGATCCGGATCCAGTTGGAGGAACCGGCCGACGACACCGCACTGCTGAAGGTGTTCGGCGAGATCGACATGTTGACCTCTCCCGTGCTTCGCGACGGCATCGCCGAGCAGCTCGGCCCTGGTGGTCGGGCGCGGCTGCTGGTCGATCTCGACGGTGTGGAGTTCCTGGGCACCAGCGGGCTGGCCGCGCTGGTGGAGGCCCGGTCGTCCGCCGAGGACCGGGGCGTCGAACTGTGGCTGGTCTGCACCAACCGCCAGGTCCTGCGCCCGCTGGAGATCGCCGGGTTGACCGCGCTGTTCCGGATCGCCGACACCGCCGGGGAAGCTCTCCGCACGGCGGGGGGTGCCGCCGGCTGAGCGGCACCGCCCGGGTCCACCCCGGGCCCGGGGGACGTGCCGTGGAGCAGCTGACCACCCGAGGGTGGTCGGCGGGTCGTGTTTGAACCCGGGCGCGCGAGGGAATCAGGTGGTTCAGTCGGCGGGAGGCCGTCGACCCGAAAGAGGTGATCACCGTGAGCGACGTGTCCCGGCTCCCCGGTCCGATGGAGTACGCCTGGCAATGGCAGCGCCTCGGTTCCTGCCGCGGCATGGACAGTGGGACGTTCTTCCACCCCGATGGCGAGCGCAACCCGTCACGGGCCCGCCGAACCGCCCGGGCGAAAGAGGTCTGCGCGCGCTGCCCGGTGATCGAGCCGTGCCGCGAGTTCGCACTGCGCACCCGCGAGCCGTTCGGCGTGTGGGGCGGCCTGGCCGAGTCCGAGCGCCGGGCCATCCTGGAACATCCCACCGCCGAGGCGAGCTGAACCCCGACCCGGGGGGTCGCCGCAGCCACCTGGCGGGCGCCGCGGTCCGTCAGCCCGCCAGGTACTCGTGGCGATCGACCGCCGTCGGGCGGTCGGTCCCACCCAGCGCGAGGCTCTCGCACTTGCGGCGCCACTCCTCGCCACCCAGCTCCAGCACCACCGAGGTCCGGCCCGCCAGCCGGGTCGTGAAGCACATCACCCGGATCCGGTAGGCGTCCCCGATCACCGCCGCCGCCGCGTCGACCGCTTGGTGGTCCGGACGGATGCCCTCTTCCGGCCCCGGAACCAGGCACAGCACCCCGGGCTCGGGGTCGAATCCGATCAGCTCGCTGGCGGCTGCCACCACGTCGCTGGTCCGATCCAGGCCCAGCGGGGACGGCAGGGCGAGCCGGTGCCGGGTCAGGTGCCGCAGCCGCAGTTGCCCGAGCGCCACAGTCGCCGCGCGCTCGGCAGCGGCGTCGAGCGCCGCCAACTCGAGCAGGTCGACCGGCAGCCCGGCGGCATCGAAACGTTGCAGGAGCCCGGCCGCCGCAGCCAGCAGATCCGGCAGTCGCACGGTGACCACCACCACCCGGCGACACCGCCCCAACGCGAACGGCAGCCGACCGGGACGCGACGCCGAGATGACCCGGCCGGAACCGGCATCGTCGGTGAGCTCCACCACCGTCACATCTGCTCCCGTAGGTCTCAGGCATACCTAACCGTTCCGAGGATCGCGCATGCCTGCCTCCGCGAAGGAAACGCCGAGCGGTCACAAGGCGTCCGCGAGCGGTCACTATCGGCGAACCTCCCGGGGTCAGCGCCGACCGTCCGGCGCCGGACCGCGAGACGGACGGTAGCCACGGCCGGCCGATCGAGACACGATTCGCATTTGGCTCGCCGCGACGGCAGGATCGTCACCGTGTCTGTCGCGCATCCCGACCCCGCCGTGGTCGAACTACGTCTGTCCGCTCGAGCCGCGCTCATCCCCACCGTGCGCACCGTCGCCTCCGATCTGGCCGGGAGGGCGGATTTCGACCTCGACGCGATCTCCGATCTACGGATGGCGGTCGACGAGGCATGCACGACACTCGTCCGGATGACCACCGAGGATGATGCTCTGACCTGCGTTTTCACCGTCGACGAGGACAGCATCGGGGTCGCGGTCAGTACCCGCCCGGCCGCGCTCGGGGCGAAGGTGAACACCGACAGCTTCGGCTGGCGGGTACTGCAGACGCTCACCGACGAGGTCTCCGTCATCGGTGCGGACGGGGTGGAGCCGACGACGGTCGGGATCGCCCTGGTCAAGCGCTCCGGCGTGGCTTCGTGAGCAGTGTCGCGACGCCGGGGACCCGCCCGCGCGGTGCGCGATCCGGGACCCGCTCCGCCGACGAGGGGTTGAGGTGACGACCGACCGCGACGCGGAGTACGACCACCTGGCCCCTCTGCTGGCCGAGTACGCCGCGTTGGCCGAGGACGACCCCCGCCGGGAGCGGCTACGCGACCAGTTGGTCACCGGCTACCTGCCGGTGGCCCAGCACATCGCGCGCCGGTTCAACCACCGCGGCGAGCCGCTGGACGACCTGGTGCAGGTGGCGACCGTCGGCCTGATCAACGCGGTGGACCGCTACCAGCCCGACCGGGGCAGCGACTTCTTCTCCTTCGCGGTGCCCACGATCAGCGGCGAGGTCCGGCGGCACTTCCGCGACCAGGGCTGGTCGATGCGGGTCCCCCGCCGGCTGAAGGACCTGCACGTCTCGATCAACGCCGTGGTGTCGGAGATGTCGCAGGGCCTGGGCCGGGCGCCCCGACCCAGCGAGATCGCGGCCCGGCTGGACGTGCCGGTGTCGGAGGTCCTGGAGGGGCTGGAAGCGGCCCAGGCCTACCGCAGCTCGTCGCTGGACGAGATGCTGAGCTCCGAGGAGGGCGGCGCGACGCTCGGGGAGCTGCTCGGGGAGGCCGACGCCGCGCTGGTCCAGGTGGAGTACCAGCAGGCACTGAAACCGCTGCTCGCCGAGCTGCCGCAGCGCGAGCGCACCATCGTCATGCTGCGGTTCTTCGGCAACATGACCCAGACCCAGATCGCCGACCGGGTGGGCATCTCGCAGATGCACGTGTCGCGGCTGCTGGCCCAGACGCTGGTGAAGCTTCGTCAGCGGCTCGACTCGGGGTGACCGGCCGGCTGCGGGTCACCGAACCGGCCGGCCGGTGGGTGCTGGTGGCCACCGCCGGCCTCCGCGCTGTGCGGGTTGGCCCCGGACCCCGGCACGCTGATCGCCGCCCGGGCGTTGCAGGGGGTCGGCGGGGTCCTGCTCACCCCGGGCAGCCTGACCATCATCGCGGCCTCGTTCGACCCGACGGAACGTTCCCGGGCGGTCGGCGCCTGGTCCGGGCTCGGCGGGGTCGCCGGGGCGTTCGGGCCGTTCCTGGGCGGCGGGCTGGTCGCCTGGAACTGGCGGGCGGTGTTCCTGATCAACATCCCGGTGGCGGCCGCCGTCGTGCTGATCACCCTGCGGCACGTACCGGAGAGCCGCGACCCGGATGCGGCGCCGGGGCTCGAACGCGCTCGGGGTGTTCTTCTTCCTGCTCGTGCTGCAACTGCAGGTGGTGGCCGGCTGCTCCGCCACGCTGGCCGGCACGGCACTGCTGCCGGTCACCGTGCTGATGTTGCTGCTCTCGACCCGGTCGGGCGCGCTGGCCGACCGTACGGGTGCGTGGCCGGCCGGTCTCGGCGGCGCCGACTACACCGACCCGGCCGCCTACGCCGAGGGCGTCCGGTACGCGATGCTGATCTCGGCCGGTCTGCTGGTCGTCGCGGCGCTGCCCGCGGTGCTGGTGGTGCGACCGGCGGCCCGGGCCGCGGCGCCGGAGCCCCGGACTGCCCTGCGCTTGGCCGAGTGCCGGCACTGCGGCGTCGGTGCCCCGCAGCTGCACCCCGGCGCCACCGGCGGCCGCGCCCGGTGACCGGCTCGACGCGGCCCAGCCGGGTCACCGCCGACATCGACCTGGACATCCCCAGCTCGCCGGTGGCCGGCGGATCGTCCCGCTGGCGCCGCCCGAGGTCCGGTCGTACCCGAACGGTGTGCTGCTGGTCGACTGCCGCCCGGCCCTCACCCACCGGGTCGGCCGGTCCGCCCCGGCCGCAGGCACGGGCGCCGATGCGGCAGGATGCGGCCATGGCAGAGATCAGCGTGACCGCGCTGGCGATGGTCGACGCCCCGGCCGAGCAGGTCAGGACCGCACTGGCCGACTACCGGGAGGTCCGCCCGGCGATCCTCACCGCGAACTTCTCCGGCTACCAGGTCCTCGAGGGCGGGCGGGGCGCCGGCAGCCAGGTGCGGTGGACCTACAACCCGGCCCGGTGGGGCAGGCGCCGGGCCCGGGACTGGGAGATCCAGGCGGACGAGGTGGACGGCGCGCTCGTCGAGCGCGACAGCCACTCCGGCACCGTCACCATCTGGACGGTCATCGAGGCCGATGGCGCACGCAGCGCCGTCCGGGTGGAGCTGGTGGTCCCGGCCCCCGACGGGCCGCGCGGCATGCTGGCCCGCTCGCGCATCGGACGGCTGCGCCGGGTCTACGGCGAGGTATTGCAGGCACTGCGCGAGCGGATCGCCGCAGACCCGGGCGGCACCCACGCGGACTGACCGTCCGGCCGGTCAGTCCGCCAGCACGGTCGGCTGGCCGGGTGTGATCGTGCGCAGCAGGGTGTGCCGCTCCAGCTTGTGGCGGCGCGCCGCACCGGGAGCCGGCAACGCGTAGGCCTCGGCGGCGTCCGGGTCCACCTGGTAGCCGAGGTCGCCGAAGCTGGCCACCGACATCCGGCTGAGCGGGTTGCCCGACTCACCGACGAAGCCGGTCATCAACTCGTCGCCGAACACCGACTCCCGCCAGTGGCCGTCCCGGGTGCCCTGGCCGCCGGCGTTCTCCACCGGGACCCCGGCCCCGGTCGCCCCCGGACGCAGCGTCCGGTACTCGGCCAGGGCGCCGGCGCCGGTGAACACCGGGTCGGCGGTACCGGCGCCGCGCAGCAGCCCCTTGCGCGACCACAGCGTGCCCAACCCCAGCACGTGGCCCATCTCGTGGGTGATCACGTCGTGCAGGGTGCCGGCCTGCTCCATCTCGGCCAGGTCGGCCGAGTCGAACTCCATGATCCCGGTGACCGGCAGACCCGCCGCCGGACCGGCCGACGCCGACCGCAGCACGGTGGGCCCGGCCCGGCCGAGCACTGCCGAGGGGCCGTCGATCTCGATGCCGCTGGCCTCGATCCGCACGTCGTCCACCATCTCGTCGCCGACCCGGGCGTCCGGCAGGTCCCCCACGATCATCCCGGCCCAGCGGTCGGCGGCCGCGGCGAAGGCATCCCGCTGGGCGTCACTGAGCCCGCCGAGGAACCGCACCTCGATGGTGAAGGGCGACTCGGTCTCGGCCACCGCCCAGGCCCGGTCCGCGTCCGCCACCGCTCGGTAGACCTCGAACCCGCCCATCGCACCCTCTTCGCCGCGCCCGGGGCAGGCTATCCAGGGCTCAGGGGTCCCGCCCGGTGGGCCCACCGGCGCGCCGGTCGTTCGACCCGACCGTGCACCGGTCACAGATCCAGGGTCAGCCGCCCGCCGCAGGACCGGGACACGCAGATCAGCATCTCGCCGGCGGCCCGTTCGGCGTCGCTGAGCAACTGGTCGCGGTGCTCGGGCTCGCCGGCCAGGACCACGCTGCGACAGCTGCCGCAGATGCCCTGCTCGCAGGAGGCCCGCACGGAGGGCAGCACCCGGCGTACCGCCGTCAGGATGCTCTCGTCCGGGGCGACCTGAACCACGTGCCCGCTGCGCCGCAACGCCACCTCGATCACCGCGCCGCCGCTCGCCGCCACCCCGGAGAACCGCTCCACGTGCAGCCGCAGGTCGGGACGCCCGCCGACCAGCCGGGTGACGGCCGCCAGCAGCGGCGGCGGACCGCAGCAGTAGACCCCGGTCCCCGGTGGCTGGGCGGCGATCTCGGCCTCGAGATCGGGCAGGCCACGCTGGTCCATCGGCACGATGTCCACCCGGTCCGGGCCCAGCTCGCGGACCTGCTCGACGAACGCCATCGCGGACAACGAGCGGCCGCCGTAGACGAACCGCCACCGCTCGCCCCGGGCCGCGACCGTCCGGGCCATCTCCAGCACCCCGGTGATCCCGATACCGCCGGCGACGAACAGGTAGGCATCCGACGGTTCCAGCCGGAAGTTGTTCCGTGGCGGCCGGACCGCCAGGCTCGTCCCGACCGGTAGTTCGCGGTGGATCTCCCGTGAACCGCCCCGACCGTCGTCCTGGCGCAGCACCGCCACCCGGTAGCGGGTCCGCTCGGCGGGATCGCCGAACAGCGAGTAGTGCCGGACCCGACCCGACGGCAGCGCCAGCTCGACGTGGGCGCCCGGTTCCCAGGAGGGCAGCTCGACACCGCCCCCGGCGGCCAGCACGAGCGACACGACGCCCTCGGCCTCCCACGTCACCTGGTTGACCGTCAGGGTCAGCAGGTCGGGGTCGGCGGCACCCCGGAGGCCGGCTCCGGACCCGCCCACCGGGCTCGATTCCGCCCGGGCCACCGGGCTCGATTCCGCCCGGGCCACCGCCGGGATCGCGCCGCCCCGGGCGCCGAGCGTTCCGACCCGGCGCCGGCCGGCGACCAGCAACCGGTAGCCGAGCAGCACCAGCAGCACGGCCCCGGCGGCGGCGCTGGTCCCCAGCAGCACGGGATGGTCGGCGTCGCTGCCGGCCAGCACCGTGTGTACGCAGGCCATCGCGAACAGCGGGAAGGACAGCAGGTGCAGCCGCCGCCACCACCGCCATGGCAGCGTCCCCCGCAACCAGGACGTCAGGGCCACCGCAAGCAGCAGATAGCCGGCGACCACGCCGGCGGCCTGGGCGAACGGCGCGCTCGCCCGGGTGAACGGGACGACGAGCTGGACCCATCCGACGCGCAGTTCGTCCGCGGCCAGCACGGCGGCCATGTGCACCCCGGTGAACACCACCGCGAGGACCGCGACGAAGGTGTGCAGTCCGGTCGTCCAGGACCGCGTCCGCCGCCCGGCCAGCGATGTCGACAGCGAGACCCCGCCCAGCACCGAGGCGCCGAGCAGCGCCCACGCGATCAGTCCCGAGGCGCGCCCCACATGCCACCAGACGTGCGGGTCGACGTGTCCGGCCGGCACGCTCGCCCGGCGGGACACGGCCATCGCGGCCACCATCGCCAGCATCGCCGAGGCCGACAGCCCCGCGGCCCAGATCCGTGAGCGGGACGCTGGCCGGAGCCGGGAGGGGTCAGTCGCCGCCCTTCCCGCCGCGACCGCCGTCACCGGAGCTGTCTTCGTCCCCACCAGAGTCACCTTCGCCGTCACCGTCGGATTCGCCGTCGTCCCCGCCCGAGCCACCCCTGCCGCGGCCCCCGTGGCGACCGCTCTCGCCCCGATCACCCCGCTCGCCCCGATCACCCCTTTCGCCCCTCTCGCTCCGGCCGGCCCCGTCGCCCCGGTCGCCCCGGTCGCCCCGGTCGCCCTGCTCACCGCCGGACCCGCTGCCCGGGCCGCCACCGACGTCCGGACGGCCACCGGCCGTCCCGTCACCCCCGCCGCCCGGGCCCGCCCCCGAGCCGGCGCCACCCCCCTCGTGGTCGCCGGAACCCGCACCGGCCGAACCGGCACCGTCCGGGCGACCACGCGAGGCATCGCCACCCGCGGCGACGCCCAGGTCCCCGCCGGCCGCGGACCGTCCCGGCCCGGGCATCCTTTGTGCCCGGGCGAGCAGCCCGGGCAGACCCGGGGCCGGCCCGACCGTCTGCGGGGCGGACGCCGCGGGCGGACGGATCGACTCCCCCGGGCTCCGGTCCTCGGTCGGTTGCCGGGCCCCGATCACCGCGAACGTCGCGAGGGCGCCCGTGGTGCCCACGATCGAGACCACGCCCAGCCAGCTGAGCGCATGACCCCGGTCCATCTGCTACCTCCGTGACGATGGCGGCCTGGGCCGCCGGATGGCGCGAGCGGGTCGGTGTCTCAGCTGGTCAGCTCCACGTCACGGAACTCGACGGTGGTCCCGTCGGCCAACGGTGGCTGCTCGTGGTGCTCGCCGTGCCGGGGGAAGCTGGGCGGCTCCACCCGGGCACGCAACGTGTAGCGCCCGTTGGCCGGGACGGAGAAGTTGTTCGCGTAGTGGAAGAACTCGGCGTGGTAGAAGGTCAACTGCTTGGCGTCGACCACGGCGCCCGTGCCGTCGACCACCTCGAGGTGGATCGGCACATCCGGCACGATCCGGCCCGAGCTGGCCTCGAACGGCACGATCTCGATGTGGTGGGTCTCCCCTGCGACCGGCTCGCGGTAGGACCGGTTGCCGTTCATCACCTGGTGCCAGGCCTCGGCGGGTTCGACGATGTAGCCGATCCGCCACTCACCGACGGTGGTCTCCCCACCCTCGTTCCGGATCTCCTCGTTGACCTGCGTGTACTCATTGGCCACCCCCGCAGGTACGGGGGAGGCCGCGCCCGGGTTCTGTGCCGCCGCCGAGCCCGCCTGCCCACAGCCCGACACGCTCACCACTGCCGCGACGATGGGCACCATGGCGGATGTCCGTCCGAATCGGCTCACAGGTTCCTCCTAGGGATCTCTAATGTTTGGCTTACCAAACTTAACTTTGCCTACGCTTATCATCGAAGGTGTGTGAGGGACGTCTCCCTGTCCGCCGATCACCCGCCCGACCGGGTCGACGAGGGATCCGGACGTGTCACGGCACGTCCGTTCGGGGGAACCCGACCGGGCCAGCGGAAGCGGTCCGGGGCTCAGCCCGGCTAGGTTTCACCGGAGTTCGACGTCGACGGCGCCATGTCGGTCGATCGCGAGATTCCGCAACCCGGGACCAGGACGTGCGTCCCGGACCGACACGAGGAGCGCCCATGTCCACGGCTGCGCCCACCGGCTCGCAGCGGTTCCGCGCCGCCCGCGAGCTCCTGCTGACCCACCGCGCGGACCGGGAGAACGAAGGCGCCCGGGTCGGCGAGTACCGCGACCCGGTTTACCCCGAGCCGCGCTCGTGACTGGGGTCCGCGGCGAGTGGGCGCTGGTCACCAACGACGACGGCATCGACGCACCCGGGCTGCACGCGCTGGCCGGGGCGGCGGTCGAGGCCGGGCTCGACGTGGTGGTGGCCGCGCCGGCCGAGGAGGCCAGCGGCGCCGGCGCGTCGATCATCTCGGCCCGCCGGGACGGGGTGGTGCCGATCGTGCGGCGGGAGCTGGCCGGTCTCGACGGCGTACCGGCGTACGCGGTGGCCGGTCACCCCTCCTTCATCGCGTTCGCCGCGCTGAACGGCTGGTTCGACCGGCCGCCGTCGCTGGTGCTGTCCGGGATCAACTGGGGCGCCAACCTCGGGGCGGCGGTGCTGCACTCCGGCACGGTGGGCGCGGCGCTCACCGCCTCCCGCCAGGGTGTGCGCTCGCTGGCCGTGTCGTTGGACTGCGACCATCTGCCCCCCGGGGTGGCCGTGCGGTGGGACAGCGCCGCCGCGCTGGTGCCGATGATGGTGGAGGTGCTCTCCGGGTGCGCGGAGGGCACCGTCCTGAGTCTCAACGTGCCCAACCTGGCGCCCGGCCAGCTCGGTGGCCCGAGGGCCGCCGAGCTGGCCGAGCGGGGCCGGTGGAAGCCGGAGGTCCGCGAGGTCGAGGGCGGCCTACGGGTACGCGGCATCCGGCGGCCGGGCACCATGAAACCGGGCACCGACGCCGCGCTGCTGGACGCCGGCCACCCGACGGTGACCGCGTTGCTCCCGGTCGGGCAGCGGAACACTGCGGAGCTGGCCGCCATGCTGACCCGGACGAACCGCCGCCCGGCCTGACCGGACCCGGCCCGGAGCCGACCGGTTAGGAGATCCACTCCTTGACCTGGGCCAGCAGCTTCACCGGGTCCGAGCCGATCGGGTTCACGTGTAGGTGGGTGATCCCGGCCTCGCGGAGCGCGGCGATGCGTTCCTTGACGTAGCCCGGAGGACCGATCAGGTTGGTGCGGGAGATCAGGTCGGCCGGCAGTGCGGCGGCCGCCTTCTCCCGCTCCTTCGCCAGGTAGAGGTCCTGCACGGTGGCCGCCTCGTCGGGGTAGCCGTAGCGGCACATCACGGTGTTGTAGAAGTTCTTGCCGCGCGCGCCCATGCCGCCGACGTAGAGCGCCGCCATCCCCCGCGCCGCCGCCTCGGCGAATCCGAAGTACTCCTCCTCCAGTGCCAGGAAGCCACCACCGTTGATCTGCAGGGTGCCCAGCTCCGGGTCGCGCATCGCGGTGCCGGCGTCCAGCGCCGGGCCCCAGACGTCGCGCACCTTCTCCGGCAGCACCAGGAACGGCAGCCAGCCCTCGGCGATCTCGGCGGTGAGCTCGACGTTGCGCTCCCCCAACGCGGCCAGCCAGATCGGAATCCGGTCGCGGACCGGGCGGTTGATCAGCTTCAGCGGCTTGCCGAGCCCGGTCCCCTGGTCCGCGGGCAGCGGGATCGTGTAGACGCCGCTGTGCTCGACGACCTCGCGACGCCACACCTTGCGGCAGATCTCGACGACGTCTCGGGTGCGCGCGATCGGCCTGTCGTAGGGCACGCCGTGCCAGCCCTCGATCACCTGCGGGCCGGACACCCCGAGCCCGAGCACCGCGCGCCCGCCGGACACCGCGTCCAGCCCGGCCGCGGTCATCCCGATCAACGTCGGGGTGCGGCTGTATATCGGCAGAATCCCGGCGCCGATCTGCACCCGCTCGGTCTTCGCCGCCAGGTAGCCCAGCATGGTCGGCGCGTCGAACGTGTAGACCTCGGCGACCCAGGCATTGTCCAAACCGGCAGCCTCGGCGGCAACCACCTGGGCGGCGGTCTGCACGGGATCGCCCGCATAGGTTACCGGCATGCTCAGCTTCATGCCTGAATCCTACGGGCGAGCTGGGCCCCGGTGGTCGGCAGGCCGGCGGCCCGCCAGGCCTGGAACCCGCCGACCAGGTCGGTGGCCCGGTGCAGGCCCAGGTCCTGCAGGGCCGCGGCGGCCAGGCTGGCCGTGTAACCCTCCGAGCAGAACACCACCACCGCCATGTCGTGGTCGGTGGCCGCCGGGATGCGCGCGTCGCTGGTCGAGTCCAGGCGCCACTCCAGGTGGTTGCGCTCGATCAGCAACGCTCCGGGGATCGAGCCCTCGGCGGCCCGCTGCCAGTCCGGCCGGATGTCCACCAACAGCGCTCCGGGTCCAGCCGCCGCAACCGGCTCCGGGCCGCGGCCAGCACCTGCGCGATTTTCCGCCGCGGCGGGACGACCGATCTTCCGGCGCGCTCACCCGACCGCCAGACCGGCATGCTCGGACCCGGTCAGCTCGGTGCGGGTGCGCAGCAACCTGCCGTCGGGCCGCACCTCGTAGTACGACATCGCGGACAGCGGCGGGGAGTACGCATGCACGCTCACCGCCGGCTCGGTGCCCGTGTTGAGCACGTCGTGCACGTGGCCGGCCGGGAACCCGACGTCGCGCCCGGCGGTCAGCGTGCGGGTGCGCAGCCGCGCGCGCCCGGCGTCCCAGCGGTGCTCGGTCAACGCGCGCGACGGCCGGCCCAGAACGGGTCGAGGAGCTCACCTGTGCGCACCCCGCTATTTCACCACATTGCAGACCAAACAAGTGAGGTATCTGTCGGACCCCCGTCCGAACCCGGGGCCGGGCCACCGAACTGCGGCCGGCGGCGTCGGGCAGGATGGGACCGATGAACGGCCGTGACACCTACGACGGCGGACGGTCCGGCGCCGCGCGCGACGGCGGGACTCATGACGGCGGAGCTCATGACGGCTCGGGCCGCATCGTGGTGCGGAACCTGAGCAAACGGTTCGGGCCGGTCGAGGCGGTGTGCGACCTGAGCTTCACCGTGGAACCCGGCCTGGTGACGGGCTTCCTCGGCCCCAACGGCGCCGGCAAGACCACCACCCTGCGCGCCGCGCTCGGCCTGGTGACCCCCACCGAGGGCGAGGTGACGGTCAACGGTGTGCGCTACGACCAGCTGCCCCGGCCGGCCCGGGTGGTCGGGGCGCTGCTGGACACCCAGGGCTTCCACGGCGGCCGCGGGGCCCGGGCCCACCTGCGGATCTACGCCGCGGCGATCGGGGTCCCCGACTCCCGGGTGGACGAGGTGCTGGCCCTGGTCGGGCTGAGCGACGCCGGCGGGCGAAGGGTCGGCGGGTTCTCCCTGGGTATGCGCCAGCGGCTGGCCCTGGCCACCGCGCTGCTCGGCGACCCCCGGATCCTGGTCCTCGACGAACCCGGCTCGGGGCTGGATCCGCAGGGCGTGGCCTGGCTGCGCACGTTCCTGCGCGGCTACGCCGCCGGCGGGCGCACCGTCCTGGTGTCCAGCCACCAGCTCGCCGAGGTGGCCCAGACGGTCGACCACGTGGTGATCATCAGCCGCGGCCGGCAGGTGTACGAGGGCCGGCTCGACCAGCTGCACGGCGACGGCCGGCCGAGGGTCCGGGTGCGCTGCGCGGACGCCACCCGGCTGGCGACCGCGCTCGCGGCGCACGGGGTCACCGACATCCAGTCGCTCGCCGACGGCAGGCTCTCGATCACCGGAGCGGACGCCACCGCGGTCGGCGACCTCGCCCTCGCCGCCGGGGTGGCGATCTACGGCCTGACCCAGGAACGGACCGATCTGGAGCGTCAGTTCCTCGAGCTCACCGCGGGCCAATACCAGGGCCGGTACCAGGGCTCGACCCCGGGCTCCGGATCGGAGAGACCCCGCTGATGGCCGTGCCCAACCCCTTCCAGCCCTCTCCGGGCGCCGCAGCCGCCGGGGCACGCGCCGAACCGCCGGCGCAGCTGCTCGCCCTGCTACGCGCGGAGCTGCGCAAGACCTACTCCACCAGCGCCTGGTGGGCTCTGCTCATCCCGGCCGCGCTGCTCAGCCTGCTGGTCAACCTGGCGACCGCCCAGGGCAGCGGGCTGGCGTTCGGCCCGGCACTGGCCATGGCACTGGCGCTCGGGTCGTTCTCCGCCAAGCTCGCGGCGGTCTACGGCGTGGTGTGCGCGTCCGGCGAGTTCCGGCACCGCACGATCACCACCAGCTACCTGACCGCGGCCGGCCGCGGTCAGCTGATCACGGCGAAGGCACTGGTCGCCGGTCTGGTCGGGGCGGTGTACGCGGCGGTCTGCTCGCTGGTCGGCCTGCTCGGAGCGCTGTCCGGCGGGGGCCTGAGCGACGGCCAGGCCGGGTCGGTGCTCGCGGTGTGTGCCGCGTCGGTGGTCACCTTCGCGCTGTGGGCGGTGCTCGGCGTCGGGGTGGCGACCCTGGTCGCCAACCAGCTGGTGGCGATAGTCGGGTTGCTGGTCTACCTGCTGCTCGTCGAGCAGTTGCTGGTCGGGCTGGCCTCGCTGACCGGGTACGGTGAGATCGAGGAGTACCTGCCCGGCGGCTCCGGGGCAGCCGTGCTCACCGGGTTGGCCGGCGACGACGGCCTGGGCGCCGCCCTGATCGGCTCCGGGGTGCTGCCCTGGTGGCTGGCGTTGCTGGTGTTCGCCGGGTACGCGGCGGTGGCGGTGCTGGCCGGCGCTGCCGTCGCCCAGCGCCGCGACATCACCTGAGCCCGCCGGTGGACGACGACCTGCGGCGGCTGGCCGATGCGCACGGGGTGGCCTGGGCCTACCGGGACGGGGAGCGCCGCCCGGTTCCGGTGGCCCCCGAGGTCGTGGTGCGGGTGCTCGGCCTCCTGGAGGTCGACGCCACCACCGCGGCCGACCGGCGCCGCGAGCTGGCAGCGGTCACCGAGCGGGCCCGCACCGCCGGCCTGGCCGACACCCTGGCGCTGCGCGCGGGCGACCCTGCCCGGCCGCTGCCGGGGCCGGGGACGCTGGTCGCCGAGGACGGCGCGCACCGGGCGGTGACCGGCGCACTGCCCGCCGACCTGCCGCCCGGGTGGTACCGGCTGGAGACCGGCGACCGGGAGCACACCGTGGTGGTCGCGCCACGCACCCTGCCCACCGCCCCGACCACCTGGGGTTGGATGCTGCAGCTCTACGCGCTTCGCTCGGACCGGTCCTGGGGTATCGGCGACCTCGGTGACCTGCGCGAGTTCGTCCGCTGGACCGCCGAGACGCACGGCGCCGGGGCGGTGCTGCTCAACCCGCTGCACGCGCCCGGCCCGACGCACCCGGTTCAGCCCTCGCCCTACACCCCGTCCAGCCGCCGCTTCGTCAACCCGCTGGCCCTGCGGATCACCGACCTGGACGCCTACCGGCACGCCGACGCCGCCACCCGGGCCGAGGTCGACGCGCTGGCCCCGGCGGCCGACTCCACCCGGATCGACCACGACCTGGTCTGGGCGGCCAAACGTTCGGCCGTCGAAGCGCTGTGGCGGGCCGAGGGCCGCCCGGAGCCGCCGATGTCGGCGGGCCTGCGGGACTTCGCCACCTGGTGCGCGCTGGCCGAGCGGCACGGCGGGCGGTGGTCGCGCTGGCCGGCCGCGCTGCGCGACCCGGGGTCCGCGGCGGTGGCCGGGGCCCGGCGCGAGCTGGCCGCCCGGGTGGCCTTCCACGGTTGGCTGCAGCACCGGTGCACCGAGCAGCTGGCCGCCGTCCGGGGCGCGGCCCACGAGTCCGGGATGGCCCTGGGGGTGCTGCACGACCTGGCCGTGGGGGTCGACCCCGAGGGCGCGGACGCCTGGGCACTGGCCGACGTGCTGGCCATCGGGGTCACCGTCGGCGCGCCGCCGGACGCGTTCAACCCGCGCGGGCAGGGGTGGGGGCTACCGCCGTGGCGGCCCGACCGGCTGGCGGCCACCGGCTACGCCGCCTACCGGGACATGCTGCACTCGGTTCTCACGCATGCTGACGGTGTGCGGGTTGACCATGTCGCCGGGCTGTGGCGGCTGTGGTGGGTGCCGCCCGGCGAGTCGCCCGACCGGGGCACCTACGTGCGCTACGACGCCGACGCGATGCTGGCCGTGCTCGCGCTGGAGGCCGGGCGGGCCGGCGCGGTGGTGGTCGGCGAGGACCTGGGCACGGTGGAGCCGGAGGTCACCGACGCGCTGGCCGAGCGGGAGATGCTGGGCTGCGCGGTGTCCTGGTTCGTCCGCGACGAATCGGCCCCGGGTCGTCCGCTGCTGGCCCCGGCGCGCTGGCCGGAGCGCGCCGCGGCCAGCATCTCCACCCACGACCTGCCGACGGCGGCCGGGTTCCTGCGCGGCGCGCACGTCGAGGCGCGTGCCGAGCTGGGGCTGCTCGACGACGTGGTCGCCGAGCGGGCCGGCGCGGCGGCCGAGCGCGCCGAACTGCTGGGACTGCTGCGGGCGGAAGGCCTGCTGGACGGGACCAGGGCCGAGCCGGACGAGCGGGCGGTGATCCTGGCGATGCACCGGCTGCTGGCCCGCACACCGTGCCGGCTCACCCTGGTCTCGCCCTACGACGTGCTCGCCGAGCCCCGCCAGCCCAACCTGCCGGGGACGGAAGACGAGTATCCGAACTGGCGGCTGCCGTTACCGGTGCCGCTGGAGCGACTGCGGGAGGACCCCCGGATCGCCGAGGTGGCGGCCGTCTTCGGCCGCCGGCCCCGCCGACCGTGACCGGCTAGGGCGCCGGATCCGCGGCGGGCACGATGGCGAACTGGACCTGCTCCTCGCCGGCGGGCGAGACCACCCGCTCCACGTCGAGGACCTTGTCCCCGAGCACCTGCGCGGCCTGCTGCTCCAGATAGACGACCGCGGCCCCGTTGCGCACGACCGCGTCGTCCTGCTCGGGCTCGCTGACCAGGGCCAGCTCCAGACCGGCCCCCGCGCCGTCGGCGGCGATCCGCGCACCGGTCCCGTCCGGCAGGTCGCCCTGGGTGATCAGTGTGGTGATTGCTTCGGCTGCCCTCTCGGTGATTGCCAACATCGGCCCGAGGGTAGGTGCCCCGCACCCGAACCGCAGTCCGGAGCGGATGCCGCCGGCGCGCCCGCCGGGTCGGCGGGCGCCGGTCGCACGGCGGCCGGAGTCCGGTGTCGCTGCTTCGCCGCCGACGCTCCGTCCGCTCCTCCGTCGGCGGGCTGACATAGCCTGGCGCCCGTGCATGGCTCGCGGGGTGAAGGGGCGGGGTGGATCCGGCGGCTGGCGGCGGCCTGCTGGCGCCACCGCGGCCTGACCGTCGCGGCACTGGCCGCCTCGGTCGGCGGGGTCAGCCTGGAGGCGGTCGGTCCGCTGCTGGTCCGGGCCGCGGTGGACGACTCGGTGCGCGGCGTGACCACCGCCCTGCCCGGTCTGATCACCGCGATCGTGGCGCTCGCGCTGGTCCGGTTCGGCGCCGCCTTCGTCCGCCGTTACCTCGGCGGTCGGCTGTCGCTGGACGTCCAGCACGACCTGCGCCGCGCCGTGTTCGCGGCCGTCCAGCGGCTGGACGGGGCCAAGCAGGACAGCCTGCGCACCGGGCAGGTGGTCTCCCGGGCGATCTCCGACCTGCAGCAGGTGCAGGGCCTGCTCGGCATGGTGCCGCTGGTCGCGGGCTACTCCGTGCTGTTGGTGGCCTCGGTGTCGGCGATGCTCTGGCTGTCGCCGCTGCTCACGGTGATCGCGCTGCTGATGCTCCCGGCCGCGGTGCTGATCGCGGCGCGCTCACGGCGCACCCTCTTCCCGGCCACCTGGTCGGCCCAGCAGCGGGCCGCCGACGTGGCCCAGCAGGTCGAGGAGACGGTCACCGGGGTCCGGGTGGTGAAAGGGTTCGGACAGGAGGCCCGCGAGGTCGAGGGGCTGCGGCGGCGGGCGCTGCTGCTCTACGGCGAGCGGCTGCGCGCGGCCCGGCTCACCGCCCGGCTGGCCCCGCCGCTGGCCGCGCTGCCCTCCCTCGGACTGGTCGCCGTGTTCGGATTCGGCGGCCTACTGGCCCTGCGCGGCGAGATCACCATCGGCACCTTCCTGGCGTTCTCCACCTACGTCGGCAACCTGGTCGGGCCGGCCCGGATGATCGGCAGCCTGGTGGTCAGCGGCCAGCTGGCCCGGGCCGGGGTCGAGCGGGTGTACGAGCTGATCGGCTCGCAACCCGAGGTGACCGATCCGTCCGACCCGGCGGCCCTGCCGGACGGGCCGCTGGGCGTGGAGCTGGACGACGTCCGGTTCGGCTACACCCGGGGCGAGCCGGTGCTGGACGGGGTGTCGCTGCGGATCGAGCCCGGAGAGACGGTGGCCCTGGTCGGCTCGGCAGGCTCGGGCAAGTCGACGGTGGCCATGCTGCTGCCCCGGTTCTACGACCCGCAGGACGGCGAGATCCGGATCGGCGGGGTTCCCTTGTCCCGGCTGCGGCTGGCCACCCTGCGCGGCGAGCTGGGGGTGGTGTTCGAGGAGGCGTTCCTGTTCTCCGACACCATCCGGGCCAACATCGCCTACGGCCGCCCCGACGCCTCGACCGACGACGTGATGACCGCCGCCCGGGCCGCCCAGGTCGAGGAGTTCGTCGCCGGGCTGCCCGACGGCTACGACACGCTGGTCGGCGAGCGCGGGCTGACCCTGTCCGGCGGGCAACGGCAACGGATCGCGCTGGCCCGGGCGCTGCTGTCCGATCCCCGGGTGCTGCTGCTCGACGACGCCACCTCGGCGGTGGACGCGCAGACCGAGGCCGCCATCCACGACACCCTGCGCGCGGTCACCGCCACCCGCACGACCCTGCTCATCGCGCACCGCCGCTCCACCCTGCGCCTGGCGAGACGGATCGTGGTGCTCGACCGCGGCCGGGTGGTCGACATCGGCACCGAGGCCGAGCTGGACGCGCGGGGCGCGCTGGCCGCCGTCCGCCCAGACGACCCCGACGCCGCCCCGCCGTCGGTCACCGACCTGTGGCCCGAACCGGCACCCGGTCCCGACGGCGCCGACGCCGCGCGGTCGACGGGCGCCGCCCCGGGCATCGGCGCCCCGGGCACCCGCACGGCCGCCGCGGCCACCGCGATGCCGGCCACCCCGGAGCTGCTGGCCGCAGTCGCCGCCCTGCCGGAACCCACCGACCGACCGACGCTCGGCCCGGTCGGCCGCGCGGCCGACCCGACGACGCCCGACCCCGGGTTCGCGCTGCGTCGGCTGCTACGCCCGGTCCGGGTCCCGTTCGCGGTGAGCATCCTGCTGGTCGCGGCCAGCGCGCTCGCCGCGGTGGCGTTCCCGTCGCTGGCCCGGCTGGCCGTCGACGGCGGGATCACCGAGCGGCAGCCCCAGGTGCTGGCGCTGGCTGCCGGGCTGGGACTGCTGGTGGTCGCCGCCGAGTGGCTGATCACCGCCACCCAGACCGTGGTCACCGCCCGGGCCGGCGAGAGTGTGCTGTACCTGCTGCGGGTGCGCAGCTACGCGCACCTGCAGCGGCTCGGGCTGGACTACTACGAGCGCGAGCTGGCCGGCCGAATCATGACCCGGATGACCA
>JAJCYC010000123.1 GCA_029263115.1 Pseudonocardia sp.
TGCGCCACCACGCCCGGCAGCGCGACCGAGGTGGCCACCCGGTCGCTCCAGTGGATCGGGTTGTAGTCGCCGCTGGCGCCCCCAAAGCGGACCAGGTCGGTGCGGGTGAGGGTGACCCGCAACGGCGGCAGCTCGTCACCCTCGGCGAAGCTCGACGGACCAGCGCCGGACGGACCGGCGCCCGCCGGGGACGTCATGGGGCCGGCGCCGGATCGGCCTGGCTGAGCAGCAGCGCCTCGGTCGCGCAGACCGGCTCGCCCGCCTGGTCGGCGCACTCGCAGCGCAGCGTCAACATGTGGGTGCCGGCCCGGGTGGTCAGGGCCTTGACCTCCAGCACGGTGACGATCTGGTCGCCGGCGTGGATCGGCCGGTCGAACTCGATGCTCTGCCCGCCGTGCACGGTGCCCTCGAACCGCCAGCCGAACCCCGGGTCGCGCAGGAACGCCTCGATCCGCGGCATGGTGAACACCACCGGGAAGCTCGGCGGGGCCACCAGGTCGGGATGGCCGGCGGCGCGGGCCGCGTCGACCTCATGACAAACCGGGTCGGTCTCACCGATGGCCGTGGCGAATTCGCGCACCTTCTCCCGCCCCACCTCGTAGGGCGGCGACGGTGGCAGCACCCGTCCCAGGTAGGACTCGTCCAGCGGCACCGCGGGCGGTCCGCTCAGCGGGTCTCTTTGTGGGCCTGGTGGGACTTGCAGTTGGGGCAGTACTTCTTGAGACCCAGCCGGTCGGGGTGGTTGCGCCGGTTCTTCTTGGTGATGTAGTTCCGGTGCTTGCAGACCTCACACGCCATGGTGATCTTCGGTCGAACATCGGATGACTTGGCGGCCACTGGTGTGTCTCCTGGTCTGGCTGACTACTGGTCTGGTGTGGTAGCGGTGGCCGGACTTGAACCGGCGACACAGCGATTATGAGCCGCTTGCTCTACCGACTGAGCTACACCGCTGTACGCGGTTGCCCGCGCGCACCCGGAGGTGTCGAGCCCCTTTACGGAATCGAACCGTAGACCTTCTCCTTACCATGGAGACGCTCTGCCGACTGAGCTAAAGGGGCGGGTCGGCCTTCCGGGGACAGAGTAGATCGCCCCGGTGTGGCCTCGCCAATGCTACACACCCCCGCGACGGGGCTCGAACGAGGCCTCACCGGTCGCGGCCGCGGGCCCGGCGCGGGCGCGCGGGCCGGGTTACCGTCGCAGCATCATGCCGCGTGCTCGAAACCCGCCGCTGTGGTTGCTCATCACGCTGACCGGGTCGACCCAGTTCCTCAACGTGGCCAACATCAGCTCGGTCAACATCGCGCTGCCCGACCTTGCCACCGACCTGGGCGTCGAGGAGTCCACGCTGCCCTGGGTGGTCTCCGCCTACCTGGTCACGTTCGCCGGATTCCTGATGGTCAGCGGTCGGGTGGCGGACCTGTTCGGTCGGCGGAGGGTGCTCGCCGCGGGGTTCGCGATCTTCGCCGTGTGCGCGGTCCTGAACACGGTCGCGCCGACCATGGAGCTGCTGATCGCCTCCCGCGCGGTGCAGGGGGTCGGCTCGGCGGCGACCATCCCGGCCGCACTGGGCATCCTGACCAGCACCGTCACCGAGCCCAGGGCACGCGGCCGGGCACTCGCCGCGTTCGGCGCAGCGGGCGCGGTCGGCTTCGTGTCCGGGCTGGTGCTCGGCGGGATGGTCACCGGTCCGCTGGGCTGGCGCTGGGTTTTCGGACTCACCGTGGCTCCGGCGGTGCTGCTGCTTGCCGGGGTACTGCGGTGGGCGCCGGCGGACCGACCGGGTTCGCGGGCCACCGGCCGGGTGGACGTCCTCGGCGCGGTCACCGCGACCGGTGGGCTTGTCGCGCTGGTCTACGCCCTGACCCGGGCCGGACGCGCGGGATGGACCGACCTGGCGACGCTCGGTGCACTGGCCGGCGGCCTCGCCTTGCTCGGCTGCTTCGCGCTGGTCCAGTTCCGGGTCCAGGATCCGCTGGTCCCGCCGGTACTGTGGCGGCGACCGAACCTGAGCGCGGCGGTGCTGGTCGGGTTCTGCAACTTCGCCGCCTGGGTCGGGGGCAACTACTTCCTGTCGCTGACCCTGCAACGGGTCCTCGGTTACACCTCGGTGCGGGCCGCGTTCGCGCTGGTACCGATGGCCATCGGCGGATTCGTGTTCGCCACCCTCGCCGGCCGGTTGCTGCCCCGCACCGGCGGCAGGTCGCTGCTACTCATCGGACTGAGCGGGTACCTGCTCGGCTTCGTCGTCCTCTCGACGCTGGGCCCCGACAGCGGGTATCTGTCGCACGTGCTGGTCGGGGTGGTGCTCACGGTGGCCGGCAGCTCGCTCACCTACGTGGCCTCCAACGTCGTCGCGGTGGCCGACGCGGCCCCGGACGAGCAGAGCCTGGTCGGCGGGCTGTTCAACGCCGGCATGCAGGTCGGCGGCGGGCTCGGGCTGGCCGTGATGGGGGCGGCGGCCGCCGCCCGGGTACCGGCCGGCGCACAGGGCCCGGCGCTGCTGCCCGGCTACCAGGCGGCGTTCTGGACCGCGATCGGGTTCGCCGCCGCCGGACTGGTGACCACCGTCCTGGGTGTCTCCGGTCGTCGCGTGGACGACACCCGGACAACGTCCACCCGGTGACATCGTCGACCCGGGGACAGCGTCGAGCACCGTTTCACCCAGCGTTCAGGCGGGCGGCACTGACAACGGGCGACCCGCCGGGTGGTATCCCGGTATGACGCGATGGGTCGACCCGCCCGGTGAGACACCCGACGTCGGGATCCCCCGGCGGTTCGCGGTCCGGATGACCATCGGCGAGCAGCGGGCGTGGCTGGCCGCGTTCCTGCGGGCCCGCCCGGTGAGCCGCCGCTCGGCGATGCGTGCCTGCGTGCGCGGCGCGGCCGGTCGCGGCCCGGTGCCGGGGTCCGCCGCCGGAGTCCCCGGCCGCGCACCGGCGGGCGCGCCGGAGCGGGTCCACGCCGGGCAACTCGCGGTGACCGGTCGGCACCTGGCCTACGGCACCGACCCGCGCACCCAGATGGCGATCGCCGCGGACCTGACCGGCCCGCCGACCGGCCGGGTGCTGATCGACCTGGGGACCGACCCCGGCTACGGGCGCACGTGCGAGGCCGAGGTCCGCGCGCTGGCCAGCCTGGTGCCCCAGCCGGACGGCTCGATCCGGGCCGCCGAGCAGTTCTTCGTGCACGGGCTCGCCGAGCGTCTCGCCCCCGGGCAGGCCCACCACTACCGGTTCCGGCTGCCCGACGGCTCGACCACCCCGGACGCCGTGTTCCGCACCGCCCCGGCCGCCGGGACCCGGGACCCGTTCAGCTTCACCGCGTTCGCCGACCAGGGCGTCGACCCCGGCGCCCTGGTCACCGCGATCGCCGCTCGAGCCCCGGCCTTCCACCTGCTCGCCGGCGACATCTGCTACGCCGATCCCGGCGGCCGCGGTCTGCCGGTGCGCGGTCTCGACACCGGGGCCGGTTTCGCGGAGTTCGACCCGACCCTGTGGACGGCGTACTTCGCCGCCATCGAGACCAGCGCGGCCACCACCCCGTGGATGTTCGCCACCGGCAACCACGACATGGAAGCGCTCTACGACGACAACGTCGCGCCGGGCGGCGCGACCCACGGCTACGGCGGCCACCTGGCCCGGCTCGACCTGCCCGGGACCGGACCGGCGGGCTGCCCGTCGGTGTACGCGTTCACCCACGGCAACGTCGGCGTGCTCAGCCTGGACGCCAACGACCTGTCCTCCGAGATCACCACCAACGCCGGCTACAGCGGTGGCGCGCAGACCGCCTGGACCAGGGACACGCTCGCCGCGCTGCGCGCCGACCCGGCCATCGACTTCGTCGTGGTGTTCTTCCACCACTGCGCCTACGCCACCAGCCTCTCGCACGCCTCCGACGCCGGGGTCCGCGACGCGCTGGCGCCGCTGTTCGACGAGTTCACCGTCGACCTGGTGGTGCAGGGCCACAACCACCAGTACGAGCGCACCGACCCGATCCGCGGCGACGTCGGCACCGGGCCCGCCCCGGACGGCGCGACCGTGCGCCCGGAGACAGACGGCACCACCTACCTGTGCGTCGGCTCCGGCGGTCGCCCGCGCTACAGCTGGCCGGACGGGGTCACCGACCGGCACCGGGGCCGGGGCCGGGGCTTCGCCGGCCCGGGCTCCGGCACCCGGGTGCGCAGCTTCGTCACCACCGCCGACGGCGAGCGGGAGCCGGAGGTGGTGGACTGGTCGCAGGCCCGCCACCTGGACCACGCGTTCGTGCAGGTCGACGTGGTACCGGCAGCGGCCGGCGCCGAGTCGGCGATGACCGTGCGGGCGATGACCGGGGCCGGCGTGGAGTTCGACACGGTGACCCTGGTCCGGCAGACCGGAGCCGGCGCGCCGAAGCCGACCGCCACCGGGGACCGGGGTCGCACCCTGAGCGGGCTGTCCGTGCCGGCCTGAGCACCGTCACCCGGGTCGCGACAAGGCCCAGTCCGCGACCGCCGCGACGAACTCGTCCAGGTCGGCGGGATCGTCCAGGCGAGCGAGCACGATACGGTCGTCGACCTCGATGTACTCGTGCACCAACACATTGCGGAACCCGACAGCCTGGCGCAGTCGGCCGGCCAGCGCCGGAGGTAGCACGCCATGCCTGCCCAGCAGGCTCAACGCGTGACCGTTGTCGTTGGGCGGGCCCCAACCCTGTGACGCACAGAGGTGCTGCGCGACGTCCACGCACGCTTCCACGGCCGTGACGAAGGTGTACTTCACGCCGGGCAGCCACATTGGGTCGGTCCGCCGAGCTTCGTCCGAGCCGGACTCCCTGCCGAGCACAGCGAGGTCGTCGGTGATCGAGCGCAACAATCGGAACACCCGGGCTTCATCGACCACGCAGGACGCCCTCGGCGAACTCGCGGTGGCTGCGCGACAGGCGGGGCAGCTCGTCGGAGTAGATCTTGCGGGTGGTGGCCTGCCAGCGCACTCTCGCCGGCGGGTCATCGTCGAACAGGAGTTCACCGGATTGCGCGACCCGCCCGGCCAGCTCCAGCGGAGCGCCGTTGAGCACCAACAGGTCAACCCCGGAGGGCACGCTCACCTCGAACGACTGCGGCGCGTCGGCCGGCCACCAGGCAGCGACGTCCACATCCGACTCGGGCCGGTGCACACCCGACACCCGACTGCCGTGCAGCAGCGCGAACCGGGCCCCCGCGACGCGGAGCGCATCGACGATCTCGGCGCGCAGCGTTCCCGGGAGCGGGGTGCTCATGCCGTCCAGTGTCGCACGGAGCCCTCACCCGGTCGCCGATGCGCGCCACCGGAGCGTCCGCGCTACTCGCCGGTGCCGCCGTCGATGCGTTCGCTCAGCAGGTCGGCGCGATCCGGGCACCGCCGCAACCTTCTGTTGATCATGAGCAGCGCGACTCCAGCGCTGCACGACTCCGCCGCGAATCTGTCCGCCTGAGCCGCGCGCCGCTACCGTCTGCGCCATGCCCGAGCAGCAGAGCCGGCCGTCGGCCGACCCGCCGACCGGGCCGGAGGCGCCGGCGCACGCCGCGACGACCGGCACACCGACGACGCTCGGCACCGCCACTGAGGGTGAGCGACCGGCGGCCGAGGCCCTGGCCGGGTACGACGAGGAGCGGCCGGCGCGCACGCTGTCCGGCTCCGTGCGGGTCGCGGTTCACGCGGCGTGCGCACTGGTCGCGATGTTCTCGCTCTACCAGGTGTTCTGGCCGCTGGCCCAGGGCTCCCAGTTCTCGCTGATCCTGTTCCTGGCCTGCGTGCTGCCGCTGGTGTTCCTCACCTACCGCTCCGGGCTGGTGGTGCGACCCGGACGACGTCGGCCGATCGACAAGCCGGCCGACAACCCGACCGCGGCGGACTGGTTGCTGGCCGGCGTCGCGCTCGCGGTCGCGCTGTACCCGGTGCTGCCGGTGCGGATCGGGGTGGCTGCTGGTGGCTTCAATGCGTTCCTGGACCGGCAGGGCGTGCTGGCCACCCCGGACGTGCTGGCCGGCGCGATCCTGCTGGTGCTCGTGCTGGAGGCCACCCGGCGCACCACCGGCTGGGTGCTGCCGGTGGCCTGCCTGCTCGCGCTGGGCTACTCGTACTACGGCGGCTTCCTGCCGCAGAACTGGTCGATCGCGCACCAGGGCCTGAACGTGGACGAGATCGTCAACGGGCTGTACAACGACGCGTCCGGCTTCTACGGGGTGCCGCTGGGAGTGGCGGCCAGCTACATCGTGCTGTTCGCGATCTACGCCGCCGTGCTCGATCTGTCCGGGGCCGGCCGGTTCTTCATCGAGCTGTCCTTCGCCGCGTTCGGCGGCTCGCGCACCGCGCCCGGGCGCACGGTGACCTTGTCCGGGTTCCTGCTGGGCACGGTGTCCGGCTCCGGGGCTGCGACCACCGTGAGCCTCGGCTCGGTCACCTGGCCGATCCTGCGCAAGGCCGGCTACCCGCCGGAGAACGCCGGCGGGATGCTGGCCGCCGCCGGCATCGGGGCCATCCTGTCCCCGCCCACGCTCGGCGCCGCCGCGTTCATCATCGCGGAGTACCTGCGGGTCTCCTACCTGCAGGTACTGCTCTGGGCGGTAGTGCCGACGCTGCTCTACTACCTGGGGATCATCCTGGCGGTCGAGGCAGACGCCCGCCGGCACGACACCCGCGCGGTCCAGGTGGACACGCCCTCGGTGTGGCGGGTGCTCGGGCGCTACGGCTACCACCTGGTCTCGCTGGTGGTGATCGTGGTGTTCCTCGCGCTGGACATCCCGCCGTTCCAGGCGGTGGTGTACGCGATCGGCATCCAGGTGGTGCTGTCGTTCCTGGACCGCCGCCACGCGCTGGCTCCGACCCGGCTGTACGCCGCGCTGGCCACCGGACTGCGCAGCGTGCTCGCGGTCACCGCGGTCTGCGCGGCGGCCGGGATCATCACCTCGACCATCGCCAAGACCGGGCTGGGCCTGCAACTGGCCTCGATCCTGGTGCGCGCCGCCCGGGCGGTCACCGAGGACCCGACCGGGGTGCTGGTGGTGACCTCGGTGTTCGCCGCGGTGGCGGTGGCCGTGCTCGGCCTGGCGGTGCCGGTGACCGCGTCGTTCATCATCGCCTGGGTGATCGTCGCGCCGGCGCTGACCGACCTCGGGGTGGCCCTGCCCGAGGCCGCGATGTTCGTCTTCTACTTCGCGGTGCTCTCCGAGGTCACCCCGCCGACCGCGCTGGCCGCGGTGGCCGCCGCCGCGATCACCGGCGGCCGGGTGGTGCCCACCATGTGGCAGGCGGCGAAGTACACCCTGCCCGCGTTCCTGGTGCCGTTCGCGTTCGTGCTCACCGACAACGGCGCCGCTCTGCTCACCGAGGGCCCGGCGCTCACCGTGCTGTGGGCCACCGGCGTGGCGGCGCTGGCGGTGATCGCGCTGGCCGTGGTCACCGGCGGCTGGCTGGTCCGCCGGGCCGGGCCGGCGGAGCGGGCGCTGTGCCTGCCGGCGGCGCTGCTCTTGCTCTACCTCGCGCCGGCCACGATCATCGCCGGGACGGCGTTGCTGGCCGTCGCGGTGGTCGTCAACCTGGTGCGTTCGCGTGCACCCGAAAACAGGGAGGTACTCCAGTGAGACCGACGGTCAGGTTCCTCGCGCCGCTCGTGCTGCTCACCGCGGCGGTGCTGGCCGGGTGCGGTGGCCGCCAGGACGTCGCGGCTCCCGCCCCGGGCGGCGGCGCCGGCTGCGAGGTCGCGGCCGACACCCGGCTGTCCATCGCCACCGGCAACACCGGCGGGGTGTACTACGTGCTCGGCGGGCGGTTCGGCGAGCTGATCACGGCCGACACCGGGGGCAGGCTGAAGGCGACCGCCGCCGAGACGGGCGCGTCGGTGCAGAACATCCAGCAGCTCGGCACCGGCACCCACCAGGTCGCCTTCTCCCTGGCCGACAGCGCCGCGGACGCGGTCAACGGCACCGGCGCGTTCAACGGCACCAAGCAGCCGATCGCCGCGCTGGGCCGGATCTATCCGAACTACACCCAGCTGGTGGCCCGGGTCGACTCCGGCATCACCTCGGCGGCCGACCTGCGGGGCAAGCGGGTGTCCACCGGCTCGCCGAAGTCCGGCACCGAGGTGATCGCGCAGCGGGTGCTGACCGCCGCCGGGCTGGACCCCGCGCGCGACGTGGTGGCCCAGCGGCTCGACATCGCCTCCAGCATCGACGGGATGAAGGTCGGCGCGCTGGACGCGATGTTCTTCTCCGGTGGGTTGCCCACTCCGAACATCACCGACCTGTTCACCAGCATGAACGGCCGGGTGAAGCTGATCGACACCGCAGCCCAGCTGGACGCGATGCGCCAGGTCAACCCGGTCTACCAGGTGGCCACCATTGCCGGCTCCACCTACCCGGGCGCGGTGGACACCCCGACCGTGGTGGTGCCGAACCTGCTGCTGGTGCCGGCCGACATGGACCCGGCCGTGGCCTGCGTGCTGACCCGGTCGCTCTACCAGCACCGCGACGACCTGGTGAAGACCAACCCGGCCGCCAGGGACATCCAGCTCGACACCGCCCGGGACACCGCCCCGGTCCCGCTGCACCCCGGCGCGGCCCGCGCGCTGGACACCCTGGGCGCGAAGTAGCCCGGCCCCGGCACCGGCGAGCGGGCCCGGCGCGGCGCTGGGGGCCCGGCGCTGGGGACCCGGCCCGGCGCGCCGCTGGCGGCCCGGCGCTGGGGGACCCGGCCCGGCACAGCTCCAGCGGCTCGGCACAGCCGTCGGGATGGCTGTGCCGAGCAACCGGCGCTGTGCCGAGCAACCGGCCGGGGATGGGTGCGCGTGAGCAGGCACGTACACCGTACGTTCGATGGGTACCATCCGTACCGTCGGTATGCCATGCTGAGGTCATGACCGGAACTCACACCGAGGTGGACCCGGACGGCTCCGACCTGTCCGACATCGACCTGTCCGACATCGACGGATTCTGGACCAAGCCGATCGAGCACCGGCACGCGGCGTTCGCCGCGCTGCGCGCCCGCCCCGGCCTGCCGTTCTACCGACAGCCTGCCGCGATCATGCTCCCGCCGGGGCCCGGCTACTACGCGCTGACCCGGATGGACGACGTGGTCGCCGCCAGCCGCAACCCGAAGATCTTTGTCTCCGGGAAGGGCGCCACCAGCGCCGCCGACCTGCCCGCGGAGTTCAACGAGTTCTACGGCTCGATGATCAACATGGACGACCCCCGGCACGCCCGGCTGCGCCGGATCGTCTCGCGCGGCTTCACGCCGCGCCGGCTGGACGCGCTGACCGAGAACGTGGCCGCGCTGACCACCCGCGTCGTGGACGACGTGATCGAGGCCGGCGAGTGCGACGCGGTCACCGAGATCTCCGCCAAGCTGCCGCTGACCATCGTCTGTGACCTGATGGGCATCCCGGAGAGCCAGCACCGGTTCGTGTTCGACCGCACCAACGTCATCCTCGGCGCCACCGACCCGGAGTACGTGCCGGACGCGGACAACATCCTGGTCGCGCTGATGCAGGCCGGCGGCGAGCTGGCCGCGCTGATGCGGGAGCTGGCCACCGAGCGCGCCGAGCGCCCCACCGACGACCTGACCTCCGCGTTGATCAACGCCGAGGTCGACGGAGAGGCGCTCACCCCGGACGAGCTGGCGTCGTTCTTCATCCTGCTCGTGGTCGCCGGCAACGAGACCACCCGCAACGCGATCAGCTGGGGGCTGCACCTGCTCACCGAGCACCCCGAGCAGCGGGCGATCTGGCTGGCCGACATCCCGGGGGTCACCCCGACGGCGGTCGAGGAGATCGTCCGCTGGGCCTCGCCGGTGTCGTTCATGCGCCGCACCGTGGCCGAGACGGCGACGGAGGTGGAACTGTCCGGGCAGCCGTTGCGG
>JAJCYC010000124.1 GCA_029263115.1 Pseudonocardia sp.
CGGCGGACCGCGTCCATCACCGCCGCGTCCGGGTCGCGGCCCTCCGCGCGGGCCAGCCGCACCGCGGTCAGCGCCCGCCGGTAGTCCCTCGGCATGATCATCGAGAACGCCGGTGACCGGCGCGGCCAGTCGCCCAGCAGCGACGCGGCCACCGGTGATCCGGTCAGCTCGTGCTGGCGGGCCACCACCGCGCGCAGCCGCTCCAGATCGGCCTCGCCCGGCCGTTCGACGTCCACCAGCTCACGGTTCACCCGCCCGGGGTCGAGGTCGAGCACGAACGCCGTCCCGCCGGACATCCCGGCGGCCAGGTTGCGGCCGGTCGGGCCGAGCACCACGACGGTGCCGCCGGTCATGTACTCGCAGCCGTGGTCGCCGACCGCCTCGGCCACCGCGACGGCTCCGGAGTTGCGCACGCAGAACCGCTCGCCCACCGCGCCGCGCAGGTAGATCTCGCCGGCGGTCGCGCCGTAGCCAATGACATTGCCGGCGATCACCGGCCGCCGCTCGGTGAACCGGGTGTCCGGGTGCGGCCGGACCACCAACCGCCCCCCGGACAGGCCCTTGCCGAGGTAGTCGTTGGCGTCGCCCACCAGCTCGCAGGTGATCCCCGGGGGCAGGAAGGCGCCGAACGACTGCCCCGCCGAGCCGTCGAGCCGGACATGCAGCGTGCCGTCGGGCAGCCCGGAGCCGCCGTAGCGGCGGGTCACCTCCGAGCCCAGCAGGGTGCCCACCGAACGGTTCACGTTGCGCACCGGCAGGTGCAGCCGCACCGGGTGGGCGTCCTCCAGCGCGGCCTCGGCGAGCTGGATCAGCGTGTGGTCCAGCGCCCGGCCCAACCCGTGGTCCTGGTCGCGGACCCGCCGGCGCGGCCGGTCGGGCGGACCGGGGACGTGGAACAACGGCTCCAGGTCCAGGCCCCGGGCGGCCTTCCACCGTTCGGTGGCCGGCACCGTGTCCAGCAACTCGGCCCGCCCGATCGCCTCGTCCAGGCTGCGCAGCCCCAGCGCGGCCAGGTGCTCGCGGACCTCCTCGGCGAGGAACCGGAAGAAGTTCTCCACGAACTCCGGGCGGCCGGTGTAGCGGCGACGCAGCTCCGGATCCTGGGTCGCCACCCCGACCGGGCAGGTGTCGAGGTGGCACACCCGCATCATCACGCAGCCCGCGGCGATCAGCGGGGCGGTGGCGAAGCCGTACTCCTCGGCGCCGAGCAACGCGGCGATCACCACGTCCCGTCCGGTCTTGAGCTGGCCGTCCACCTGGACGGTGATCCGGTCGCGCAGGCCGTTGAGCAGCAATGTCTGCTGGGTCTCGGCCAGGCCCACCTCCCACGGGGAGCCGGCGTGCTTGAGCGAGTTCAGCGGCGCCGCCCCGGTGCCGCCGTCGTGCCCGGAGATCAGCACCACATCGGCGTGCCCCTTGGCCACCCCGGCCGCGACCGTGCCCACCCCGAGCGAGGACACCAGCTTCACGTGCACCCGGGCGGCCGGGTTGGCGTTCTTCAGGTCGTGGATCAGCTGGGCCAGGTCCTCGATGGAGTAGATGTCGTGGTGCGGCGGCGGCGAGATGAGGCCGACCCCGGGGGTGGAGTGCCGGGTACGGGCGATCCACGGCCACACCTTCTCCCCCGGCAGCTGCCCGCCCTCACCGGGTTTGGCACCCTGCGCCATCTTGATCTGGATGTCGGTGGCCGCGAGCAGGTACTCGGAGGTGACGCCGAACCGGCCGGACGCGACCTGCTTGACCGCGCTGCGCCGGGCCGGGTCGTACAGCCGGTGGGGGTCCTCACCACCCTCCCCGGTGTTCGACCGGCCGCCGAGGTTGTTCATCGCGATGGCCAGCGTCTCGTGCGCCTCGGCGGAGATCGACCCGTAGGAGATCGCGCCGGTGCCGAACCGGGCCAGGATCCGCTCGACCGGCTCGACCTCGGTCAACGGCAGCGGGGGCCGGTCACCGGCGCGCAACCGGAACAGCCCGCGCAGGCTGCCGCCCTCGGCGGCCAACCGGTCGCACTCGGCGGTGTAGCGGCGGAACACCTCGCGCTGCCCGGTGCGGGTGGAGTGCTGCAGCAGGAACACCGTCTCCGGGGTGAACAGGTGCAGCTCGCCCTCGCGGCGGTAGACGTACTCGCCGCCGACGTCGAGCCGGCGCGGCTCGGTCGGATCGGTCGGATGCGCCCGCCGGTGCCGGGCGGCGACCTCGTCGGCCAGCACGTCCAACCCGGCCCCGCCGAGCCTGGACACGGTGCCGGTGAAGTACTCGGCAACCAGCTCTCGGGACAACCCGATCGCCTCGAACGCCTGTGCCGCGGTGTATCCGCCCACCGTGGAGATGCCCATCTTGGACATCACCTTCAGCACGCCGGCGACCATCGCGCACAGGTAGTTGGCCACCGCGGTGGCCGGGTCGACGCCGGGCAGGCCACCGGATCGGGCCATCCGGTCCACCGTCTCGCAGGCCAGGTACGGGTTCACCGCGGCCGCACCGAAACCGAGCAGCAGGGCGGCGTGGTGCACCTCGCGGCAGTCGCCGGTCTCCACCACCAGAGCCGCCCGGGTCCGTTCCCGCTGCCGCACCAGGTGGTGGTGCACCGCCGAGGTGAGCAGCAGTGCCGGGATCGGGGCCATCCGGTGGTCGGAGTCGCGGTCGGACAGCACCAGGATCCGGGCTCCGGCGGCGATCGCCTCGGACGCCTCGCGCCGGGCCCGCTCCAGCGCGGTGGACAGCGCCGCCTCGCCACCGGCGACCTCGTAGAGCCCGCCGATCACCGCCGAGGCGAAACCGGGCAGGTCGCCGCCGTCGTTGACGTGCAGGATCCTGGCCAGGTCGACGTTGTCGATCACCGGGCTGGCCAGCCGCAGGTGCCGGCAGGACGCCGGGGTCGGTCGCAGCAGGTTCTGCTCGGGGCCCATCACCCGGGCCACGCTGGTCACCACCCGCTCCCGGATGGCGTCCAGTGGAGGGTTGGTCACCTGGGCGAACAGCTGGGCGAAGTAGTCGTAGAGCAGCCGGGGACGCCGGGAGAGCGCGGCCAGCGGGGTGTCGGTGCCCATCGATCCGATCGGCTCGGTGCCGGTCGCGGCCATCGGCCCGAGCAGGATCTTCAGCTCCTCCTCGGTGTAGCCGAACACCAGCTGGCGACGCTGTACCGACTCCCGGCTCTGTACCACGTGCTCGCGGGCCGGCAGGCTGGCCAGTTCCAGCAACCCGGCGTGCATCCACTCGTCGTAGGGGCGCTCGGCGGCCAGCGCGGTGGTGATCTCGTCGTCGTCCACGATCCGGCCGGCGGCGGTGTCCAGCAGGAACATCCGGCCCGGCCGCAACCGCCCCTTGCCCACCACCTGGTCCGGCGGCACGTCCAGCACCCCGGTCTCGCTGGCCAGCACCACCCGCCCGTCGGCCAGCTGCCACCAGCGGGCCGGGCGCAGACCGTTGCGGTCCAGCACCGCGCCGACCAGCGTGCCGTCGGTGAACGTCACGCACGCCGGGCCGTCCCACGGCTCCATCAGGCTGGCGTGGAAACGGTAGAACGCCCGCCGGGCCGGATCCATCTCGGCGTGGTTCTCCCACGCCTTGGGGATCATCATCAGCACCGCGTGCGGCAACGAACGCCCGCCCAGGTGCAGCAGCTCGAGCACCTCGTCGAAACTGGCCGAGTCCGAGACGCCCTCGGTGCAGATCGGGAACAGCCGCTCCAGCTCGCCCGGGATCAGGTCGCTGGCCAACAGTGACTCCCGGGCTCGCATCCGGTTGCGGTTGCCGGTGATCGTGTTGATCTCGCCGTTGTGCGCCACGTACCGGTACGGGTGGGCCAGCGGCCAGGACGGGAAGGTATTGGTGGAGAACCGGCTGTGCACCACCGCGATCGCGCTCTCGCACCGGGGGTCGGAGAGGTCGCCGAAGAACACCGACAGCTGGGCCGGGGTGAGCATGCCCTTGTAGACCAGCGTGCGGGCGGACAGCGAGGCCAGGTACACCCCGTGGCCGGCCGCGGTGGTCTCCCGTTCGGCCCGTTTGCGCAGCCCGTAGACCAGCCGGTCCAGCGCCAGTCCGGTGGCCGGTGGCGCACCGGGCGCGGTGGTGACGAACACCTGGGCGAACAACGGCATGCAGGCCAGCGCGGACGGCCCCACACCGGCCCGCTCGGCGCACACCGGAGGCATCCGCCAGCCGAGTACCCGCAGTCCCTCCTGCTCCGCGATCCGCTCGACGTGCGCCCGGACGGCCCGGTCCGCCGTCGGGGGCAGGAACACCGAGCCGACCGCGTACCCGCCGGGCTCCGGGAGCTCGAACCCGACCTCGTCACGCAGCAGGGCATCGGGTACCTGCAGCAGGATGCCGGCCCCGTCACCGCTGGTGGGTTCCGCGCCGGCCGCGCCCCGGTGCGCGAGGTTGGCCAGCGCCACCAGCGCGTCCGCGACGATGCCGTGGCTCGTGCGGCCGAGGGAGTCGGCGACGACGGCGACTCCGCACGAGTCGTGCTCGGCAGCGGGGTCGTAGAGACCCTGCGCGGGCGGTTGGCCGGAGAAAAGCACCGCGTGCGTCCCCCTCGTCGCTGGTCCGGGTGGATCGGGACGACGATGGCCCGCAGGTGTCCGCGACTGTAACAGGCAGGAAACCGTCCGCGCACGGGTCGCGGCAGATTGCGGCAGGTCAGGCGGGCGGCTCGGGCTTGCGGCCGGCGGCCCCGACGATCCGCTCGGTCCGGCCGTCGACCACGCCGGTCTCGACCCCGGCCGCGGCTGACCCGCCGTCGGGACCCCCGGAGGCCGAGGGCTCGCCGGTCGGCGGTGCGTCAGGGTCGGACGGGGCGGCCCGGGGTGTGGTCGGCCCGGACCCGGTCGACGGGTCCGCCGATCCGCTGGCCGGCCCACCGAGGTCCTCCCTCGGGCCGCGCACCGCCGCCAGGTAGACAAGCGCACCCACGAACACCACTGCGGAGACGACCACGTTGATCCGGATGTCGCCGAACACCCGGGTCGCCGGGACCGAGCGCATGATCTCGATCCAGAATCGGCCGGCCGTGTACCCGGCGACGTACAACGCGAACGCCCGGCCGTGGCCGAGCCGGAACCGGCGGTCGGCCACCACCACCAGCAGCGCCACCCCCAGGTTCCAGATCAGCTCGTAGAGGAATGTGGGGTGCACCACCGCGATCGGCACCGAGTCGACGGCGACCCCGGTCAGCGGGTCGGGGATCGACGTGCCGGGCACCACCCGGGAGTAGATCTCCAGGCCCCAGGGCAGATCGGTCGGCCCGCCGTGGAGCTCCTGGTTGAAGTAGTTGCCCAGCCGGCCCACCGCCTGCGCGGTGACGACGCCCGGGGCCACCGCGTCGGCGAAGAACGGCAGCGGCACACCGCGCCGTCGGCAGCCGATCCAGGCGCCCACCGCGCCGAGCGCGATCGCGCCCCAGATACCCAGACCGCCCTGCCAGATCTTCAGCGCGTCGATCGGGTTGCCACCGGGGCCGAAGTAGGTCGGCCAGTCGGTCGCCACGTGGTAGAGCCGGCCACCCACCAGACCGAACGGCACCGCGTACACCGCGACGTCGAGCACTGTGCCGGGCGGGCCGCCGCGGGCTACCAGCCGCCGCTCGCCCCAGACCACGGCGATGACGATCCCGGCGATGATGCACAGCGCGTAGGCCCGGATCGGGACCGGTCCCAGGAACCAGACCCCCTGGTCCGGGCTAGGAATCGTGGAGAGGAACCCCGCCGTCATACCAGTCAGCACGGGGACACCGTACTGCGGGCACGGTTCACACCGGTCGGGTGGCCGGTCGCCGAACCCCGGCGGCAAGCTCACCGGTGAGCTCCCGCAGGGCTGCCTCACCGGAGCCGGCGGCGCTGACCAGCGCGGATCCGACGATGACTGCGTCGGCGAAAGCGGCCACCTCGGCGGCCTGGTCGCCCGAGCGCACGCCGAGCCCGACACCGATCGGCAGCGTGGTGTGCGGCCGGCACCGCCCGACCAGCTCAGCGGCCGCCGGTCCCAGCTCGTCGCGGGCGCCGGTCACCCCCATCACCGCCGAGGCGTACAGGAAGCCGCTGCCCGCCGCGGCCGTACTGGCGATGCGCTCCTCGGTGGACGACGGCGCGACCAGGAAGATCCGGTCCAACCCGTGCTCGGCGGAGGCGGCCAACCACTCGCCGGCCTCGTCCGGGATCAGATCGGGGGTGATGATGCCCAGCCCGCCGGCTGCGGCCAGGTCGCGGGCGAACGCGTTGACCCCGTAACGCAGCACCGGGTTGAAGTAGGTCATCACCACGGCGCGACCGCCCGCCGCGGCCACCCGCTCCACCACGGTGAACACGTCACGCAGCCGCGCGCCGGCCCGCAGCGCGGTCTCGGTCGCAGCCTGGATCGTCGGCCCGTCCAGCACCGGGTCGGAGTAGGGCACCCCGACCTCGACCAGGTCGGCACCGGCGTCGAGCAGCGCGCTCAGCAGCCGCGCCGAGTCCTCGACCGTCGGGTACCCGGCCGGCAGGTAGCCGACCAGCGCGGCCCGGCCCTCAGCGCGGCAATCCGCGAACATGCTCTCGAGCGCGCCCTCGCTCACAGTGCCCGCGGTTCGCTCCGGGCCCGGCTCCGCTCCTCGCTCGCTGGCGCTCGCTGCGATGCTCACCGATCCCTCGCTCACAGTGCCCGCGGTTCGCTCCGGGCCCGGCTCCGCTCCTCGCTCGCTGGCGCTCGCTGCGATGCTCACCGATCCCTCGCTCACAGTCCGAACCACTTCGCGGCGGTGTCGACGTCCTTGTCGCCGCGGCCGGACAGGTTGATCAGCACGATCCCCTCCGGCCCCAGCTCGTGGCCCAGCCGCAGCGCGCCGGCGACGGCGTGCGCGGACTCGATGGCCGGGATGATGCCCTCGGTGCGGGCCAGCAACGCGAACGCGTCCATCGCCTCGGCGTCGGTGACCGGGTGGTACTCGGCGCGGCCGATGTCCTTGAGCAGCGCGTGCTCGGGGCCGACCCCGGGGTAGTCCAGCCCGGCGGAGATCGAGTACGACTCCATGGTCTGGCCGTCCTCGTCCTGCAGCAGGTACGACATCGCACCGTGCAACGCACCGGGACTGCCCTCGGTGAGGGTGGCGCCGTGCCGGCCGGTATGCACCCCCTCGCCGCCGGGCTCGAATCCGACCAGCCGCACGTCGGCGTCGTCCAGGAACGCGTGGAAGATGCCGATCGCGTTCGACCCGCCGCCCACGCACGCCGCCACCGCGTCCGGCAGCCGGCCGCAGCGGGCCAACACCTGCTCGCGCGCCTCCAGACCGATCACCCGGTGGAAGTCACGCACCATCACCGGGAACGGGTGCGGGCCGGCGACCGTGCCCAGCAGGTAGTGCGTCTGGTCGACGGTGCTCACCCAGTCGCGCAACGCCTCGTTGATCGCGTCCTTGAGCGTGCGCGAACCGGTGCGGACCGGGATCACCTCGGCGCCGAGCAGCCGCATCCGGGCCACGTTCAGGGCCTGCCGCTCGGTGTCGACCTCGCCCATGTAGACCACGCACTCCAGGCCCAGCAGCGCAGCGGCGGTCGCGGTGGCCACCCCGTGCTGGCCGGCGCCGGTCTCGGCGATCACCCGGGTCTTGCCCATCCGCTGGGTGAGCAGCGCCTGACCCAACACATTGTTGATCTTATGGGAGCCGGTGTGGTTCAGGTCCTCACGCTTGAGCAGCAGGCGGGCCCCGCCGGCGTGCTCGCCCAGCTTCGGCGCGTCGGTCAGCGGGGAGGGACGTCCGGCGTAGTCACGCTGCAGCCGGTCCAGCTCGGCCAGGAAGTCCGGATCGACCCTGGCCTTCTCGTAGAACACCGTGAGCTCGTCCAGCGCCGCGATCAGCGCCTCCGGCACGAACCGCCCGCCGTAGCGGCCGAAGTGACCACCCTCGTCCGGCTCGTGCCCGCTGCGCTGGGACAACCCGTCGCTGGCGGTGACCGTGACGCCGCCCTTGTCAACGCCGCCCTTGTCAACGCCGCCCTTGCCCACGCTCATCGGGCGGTCCGTGAGCACGACGGGTGAAAGCCCGCCGCCACCAGCTTGGTGACCGCGGCCCTCGGGTCACCGCTGGTCACCAGGCCCTCGCCGACCAGCACCGCGTCCGCGCCGTACCCGGCGTAGGTCAACAGGTCGCCCGGGCCGCGCACCCCCGACTCCGCCACCCGCAGCACCCCGCTGGGCAGCCCCGGGGCCAGCCGGGCGAACACCGACCGGTCGACCTCCAGAGTGTGCAGGTTGCGCGCGTTCACCCCGATCAGCGAGGTACCGGCCTCCAGCGCACGGTCGGCCTCCTCCTCGTTGTGTACCTCGACCAGCGCGGTCATGCCCAGCGACTCCACCCGGTCCAGCAGCGAGGCCAGCACGTTCTGCTCCAGCGCGGCCACGATCAGCAGCACCAGGTCCGCGCCGGCGGCCCGGGCCTCGTGCACCTGGTAGGTGCCGACCACGAAATCCTTGCGCAGCACCGGCACGTCCACCGCCGCCCGGACCGCGATCAGGTCGGCCAGCGAACCGCCGAACCGGCGCTGCTCGGTGAGCACGCTGATCGCCCGGGCACCGCCGGCCACGTACTGCTGCGCGAGCGCCGCCGGGTCGCTGATCTCGGCCAGGTCGCCCTTGGACGGGCTGCGCCGCTTGACCTCGGCGATCACCCCGATGCCGGCGGCGTGCAACGCGGCCATCGCGTCCAGCGGCGGCGGAGCCGTGAGGGACGCCTGCTTGACCTCGCCGAAAGGGCGCACCCGCATGCGCTCGTCGACGTCCTGGCGTACCCCGGCCAGGATCGACTCCAGAACGCTCATGCGCGCACCATGCCACGCTCCGCCGCGGCGGCCCGGACGGGGGCGCCGGTGGCGGTGCCGGGGCGTCGGGACTGTCGGTCGCTCCGCTCACGCACGGAAGCGATTCTCCCTTCCGGGTGCGGCCGTTGCGGCCGGCGGTGGTGGCCCTGGTGTCGGGCTGGCGCTTGTGGCGCCGGCCGGGTCCGTGCTGAGCATGCTAAACGGTCGAGGTCAGCGCTCCGGTCGAGGGTCGGCTCCGTCGCCGCCCGCCGCTGCGGTTCCCGGCGGTGCCTCGGTCGGATCCTGACCCGCGTCCAATGCCTCCCACCAGGTCCGATCCCGATCGGGTGCCCGCCGGCGGGCGTCCGAGCCGGCGAACCGGGCACCGAACCGGGGCAGCCGCGGCTCGCGGGCCAGTAGCCACCCGCCCGCCCCGGCCAGCGCCAGGCCGGCGACCACCGCCAGCCACGGCCCCGCCGACACCTCCACCGGCTGATCACGCAGCGCCTCCAGCGGGACACCCGAAGGCGGCGGGAAACCCGGGTCGGGTGCGCCGGAGCGGAACGCGGACGGACCGAGCGGGACCAGCGCCGCAGTCGCCACCACCAGCCCGCCGAGCACCGCGAGCCCGGCGCCCAGCATCCGGCGCGACGGGCCCGCCAGGGCGAGCACCGCCGCCACGCCGCCCAGTGCCACCGCCGCCAGGCCCGCCAGCTCCGGGCGGACCTCGCCACCGGTGAAGGTGACCGGGACCGGCCCGCGCAGCGGCACGACCGCGGTCACCCGCAGCCAGACCAGCGCGGTCGCCACCCACAATGCCGTCGCGGCCACCGTGAGGACCGTGCAGACCACCGCCAGGTCACGGCGGCCGGTCACCGCGGCTCCGCGAGCGTCGCCGCGGCATCAACGCGCGGCTCCGCGAGCGTCGCCGCGGTGGCGATGGCGGACAGCACCGCGCGTGCCTTGTTCAGGCACTCGGTGTCCTCGGCGGCCGGGTCGGAGTCGGCCACGATTCCACCCCCCGCCTGCACGTACGCGGTGCCCTCCCGGATCAGGGCGGTGCGGATGGCGATCGCGGTGTCGGCGTTCCCGGCGAAGTCGAGGTAGCCCACGATACCGCCGTACAGCCCGCGCCGGGTGGGTTCCAGCTCCTCGATGATCGCCATCGCGCGTGGCTTCGGCGCCCCGGACAGCGTGCCCGCCGGGAAGCAGGCAGCCACCGCGTCGAACGCGTTGTACCCGTCGGCCAGCCGCCCGGTCACCGTGGACACCAGGTGCATGACATGGCTGTACCGCTCCACCTGGAAGAAGTTGTGCACCTTCACCGTGCCGGGGGCGCACACCCGCCCGAGGTCGTTGCGCCCGAGATCGACCAGCATCACGTGCTCGGCGCACTCCTTGGCGTCGGTGCGCAGGTCCTTCTCCAGCAGCACGTCCTCCTCCTCGGTCGCTCCGCGCCACCGGGGGCCCGCGATCGGGTGGGTGGTCGCCTGACCGTCCCGCACGGTGACCAGCGCTTCCGGACTGGACCCGACGATGTCGAACCGGTCGCCGTCGGCGTCGGCCAGCCGCAGCAGGTACATGTACGGGCTCGGGTTGGTCGCCCGCAGCACCCGGTACACGTCGAGGGCGTCCGCGCTGGTCTCGGTCTCGAACCGCTGCGACACCACCACCTGGAACGCCTCGCCGGCCAGGATCTCCTCCTTGGCCGCCAGCACCGCCGCGCTGTGCTCGGCCAGGCTGCGGCGGCGACGGAACTCCGGCTGCGCCGGCCGGTAGGTGGCCACCGTGGACCGGGCCGGGGCACGGAGCCGATCGGTCATCCGGTCCAACCGGGCCACCGCGTCGTCGTAGGCGGCGTCGACCCGGTGCGGGCTGTCGTCCCAGTTGATCGCGTTGGCGATCAACGTGACCGCGCCCTCGTGGTGGTCGAGCGCGGCCAGGTCGGTGGCCAGCAGCATGACCATCTCGGGCAGCCGCAGGTCGTCCTCGGCCAGCTCCGGCAGCCGCTCCAACCGGCGCACCACGTCGTAGCCGAGGTAGCCGACCATGCCCCCGGTCAGCGGGGGCAGCCCGGGCAGCGGCTCGGTGCGCAACTCCTCCACGCACTGCCGCAGCGCGACCAGCGGATCGCCGCCGGACACCAGCCCGGCCGGCGGGGTGCCCAGCCAGGTCGCCTCGCCGCCGCGCTCGGTCAGGCTGGCGGCGCAGTGCACCCCGACGAACGACCACCGCGACCACGAGCGGCCGTTCTCCGCGGACTCCAGCAGGAAGGTGCCGGCCCGGTCGGCGGCCAACGCGCGGTACAACCCGACCGGGGTCATGTCGTCGGCCAGCAGCCGCCGGGCCACCGGGATCACCCGGTGCGCCACGGCCAACTCGCGGAACTCCGCCCGCCCCGGCGTCACCGAGCCGAGCTCCCCGACCAGCGGCGTGCTCGTGCTCACCGCGCTCCCCCTGCCATCCCGGTCATGTCCGCCATTGTGCCGGGCGCACCGGCGGGGCTCACGGGCACGCGCCGGGCTGCCAGAATGCGACCCGTGGACCACAGCGCACCGCCGGGGCAGGAGCGCCGCCGCGGCCGCCGGCCCGGCGGGCAGCAGACCCGCGACGCGCTGCTCGCCGCCGCCCGCGCGGAGTTCGCCGAGGTCGGGTTCGACCAGGCCCGGGTGCGGTCCATCGCGGCGGCCGCCGGTGTCGATCCGGCGATGGTCAACCACTGGTTCGGCGGCAAGGACGGGCTCTTCCTGGCCGCGATGGACATCCCGTTCGACCCGGCCGTCGTACTTGCCAGGGTCCTGGACGGCGGCCTCGAGGAGACCGGCGAACGGATCGTGCGCACGTTCCTGACGGTCTGGGACGCCACCGGCGGCGGCCCGTTCGTCGCGCTGCTGCGCAGCGTGGCCAATCACGAGACCGCGGCACGGATGATCCGGGAGTTCGTCTCCGAGGTGCTGATCGGCCGGATCGCGGCGGCGGTGTCGACCGACCAGCACCGGCTGCGCGCGGCCCTGTGCGGTTCCCAGGTGGTCGGCCTGGGCATGGCCCGCTACGTGATCCGGCTCGAACCGATCGCGTCGGCCGAGGTGGACACCCTGGTAGCCGCGATCGGGCCGACCCTGCAGCGCTACCTCACCGGCCCGCTGGCCTGACCCACGCCCGCGCAGGGCTCCTCGTGGTCGACGTCCGGAGCCAACGATCGCCAACCCTCGGGGCTCATTCCGCCATCGGCCAGCGCGCATGCCCGCTCGACGATGTGGGTTCGGGTCTCGTTGAACCGGGTGAAGTCCCAGACCAGGACGCCGCCGTCCTCGCCCGCGGAGAACAGGAGGTCTCCTCCCGGGGCGAAGGTCACCGAACTCACCCGCGAGGTGTGCCCGATACCACCAACAAGATCTTTCAGCCCGCGCTCAGGATCGAGCAGCGATACCGAGCCGTTCTCGCCTCCGACTGCCAACGTCCTGCCGTCCGGGGAGGAACCCCAGGCTGGAGTGGCTGATGAAGACCCTCGCCATGGACACCGTCCGTTTTCGGTCGAGGGCAATAGCATGATCGCGACCGCGGGGGTCGTCAACAACGCGAATTCCGCGCCGGGTTCACTCACGGAACACGCCTCATCCAGCGGCGGGCGACGCCTCGGATTCTCCGTCGCTGGTGGATGTCAGTTTGGCCATCCACCCGTCGTTCTGAATGGAGATGACTCGCTCGCATTGCACCACCAGCTCGTCCAGCGTCTCCGGTGCTGTCACGCGGGCAGCGGTGGCACGCAACCGGCTCAGCTCGCCGGCCGTGCGGAGGTACTCGATCAGCTGGTACTCGTACCGGGCGCCTCCGACGTGCGCGGACACGGCCGCCGCGATCGTGGTCACCACCGCGATCCAGGACGCCAGCCCCCATTCGGAGAACCGCGCGGCAAGCACGCCGAGGACGACGGCGGCCGCGGAAAGTCCGATCGAGAAGGCGCGAAGCCTCTTGAGCCGGATCTGCAGCTCCCGCGCCCTGGGCCGGTAGTAACCGTCGATCCGCCCACCGACCCGGATCGCGAAATAGGAGGAGACGTCGTGCACGTCGGGCAGGGCGTGCCGCGCCGGCTCCGTAGCCAGGGAATGTCCGAGCAGATCGGCGACGTCATTGCCGACCGTCTCGGCGACCGCGGCCAGACGTTCGTTCCGGTCCGCGCCGCGATAATCACCGGCGCGGGCGAGGTGGAGATGGATCTCGCTCTTCAGCGCCTCCGGCGCCGAGCGGGCGCGCGTCCAGTCCCGCAGAGCCGTGCCGGTCCAGCAGGGCCGCCCAGCGACTCGTCCGCCACCGCGACAGCGTGCCACAGCGCCCGGTCCAGATCACCCGTCCGAGAGCAGAAGATCCGTGTCGAAGCAGGTGCGGGTGCCACTGTGACACGCCGGGCCCTCCTGGTCGACGACCAGCAGCAGGGTGTCGCCGTCGCAGTCCAGGCGTACCTCGTGCACCCGCTGGGTGTGCCCGGACGTCTCGCCCTTGACCCAGTACTCGCCGCGGCTGCGGGACCAGTAGGTGGCCCGGCGGGTGGCCAGGGTGCGGCGCAGCGCCTCGTCGTCCATCCAGGCCACCATCAGCACCTCGCCGGTGCCCCGCTGCTGGGCGACGGCGCAGACCAGCCCGTCCGCGGTGCGCTTGAGCCTCGCGGCCAGGCCGGGATCGAGTGTCACGGACGCTCCTCGTACTCGAAGTGTGGTTCCCGGGACCCGGGCGACCCCGACCCGGTGGACTCGGGTCCGGACGACGCGGGTGGCTCGACCCCGGACGCCACTGCCAGGTCCACCACCTCCGACACCGGTGTCTCCACCACCTTGGGGTACCCGGCGTTCTCGGGCTCGTCGTCCTCCGGGACGCCGTCCTCGTCCTCGTCGTTCTCGGCCGCAGTGATCAGGAACAGCAGGATCAGGGCCCATCCGTGGGCCACCGCCAGCACCGCCGAGCAGCCGCGGGTCCACACCAGGCCGCCGCGCAGCGCGACCAGCGCGTGCACCAGCAGCCCGAACACCGCGAGCCCCTGCGCCACCGGACGGATGGGATACCAGTGGGTGAGCACCGCGACGGCGACCACCAGCGCGGCCGCCAGCAGCACCAGCGGCAGGCTCAGCGCCGCGGGGAACCCCGCCGACCCGACCCGGGTGGCCGCGAACCCGACGAACAGCACGGCGCCGACGCCGAGCACTCCGGCGACGGCGCGATCCCGGCCGCCCGTCGGCGGATCGATCACCGGACGACCACCGCCGCGGCGCGCAGCGCGTCCTTCACCTCACCGATGCGCAGCTGGCCGAAATGGAAGACGCTGGCCGCGAGCACCGCATCCGCGCCGGCCTCGACCGCCGGAGCGAAATGCCCGAGCGCGCCCGCGCCGCCGCTCGCGATCACCGGGACGTCGACCACCGAGCGCACCGCCGCGATCATCGCCAGGTCGAATCCGGCGCGGGTACCGTCGGCGTCCATCGAGTTGAGCAGGATCTCCCCCACCCCGAGCTCCTGGCCGCGGGCCGCCCACTCCACCGCGTCGATGCCGGTGCCGCGTCGTCCGCCATGGGTGGTGACCTCCCAGCCCGACGTGGTCGGTGCGGCGCCTTCGGGCACCGTGCGCGCGTCCACCGACAGCACGATGCACTGCGCCCCGAACCGGCGGCTGGCCTCTCCGAGCAGCTCCGGGCGGGCGATCGCGGCGGTGTTGATGCTGACCTTGTCCGCGCCGGCCCGCAGCAGCCGATCGACGTCCTCGGTCGCGCGGATGCCGCCGCCGACGGTGAGCGGGATGAACACCTGCTCGGCGGTGCGGGCCACCACGTCGTACATCGTCGCGCGCTCGCCCGAGGACGCGGTGACGTCGAGGAAGGTCAGCTCGTCTGCGCCCTCGGCGTCGTAGACCCGGGCCATCTCCACCGGGTCGCCGGCGTCGCGCAGGTCGGCGAAGTTGACGCCCTTGACCACCCGGCCGGCGTCCACGTCGAGGCAGGGGATGACGCGCACCGCGACCGACATGCGGCCAGCCTAGGCTGTGCCGGGTGGACGAGATCGCCCGGCTGGGCACAGAGAAGTACCTGCTGCTGACCACCTTCCGCAAGGACGGCCGGGCCGTGCCCACCCCGGTGTGGGCCGCGCCCGACGGCGACGCGTTGCTGGTCTGGACGGTCGCCGACTCCGGGAAGGTCAAGCGGATCCGCCGCTCCGGGGCGGTCCGGCTGGCCCCCTGCACCGCTCGCGGCACCGCGACCGGCCAGGAGGTCGCCGGTCACGCGGAGCTGCTCGACGACGCGGGATCGGCGCGCGCCCGCACCGTGATCGCCTCCCGGTACGGGCTCGTCGGGCGGCTGGTGATGCTCGGCAGCACGCTGCGCCGGGGACGGACCGGCACGGTGGGCATCCGGCTCACGGTGGCCGCCGGTTGACCGCCGGGCCCTGTGCTGTGACGTACGCCACATCGGTATGGCGGCCAGTCCAGGGTCCCGGAAGCGTCCTACGACCATGAGCGATCAACAGACAACCCTCTCCAACATCGGCGTGGTCATGTTCACCGTGGCCGACCAGGACGCCGCGCTGGCCTTCTACACCGGCAAACTCGGCTTCGAGGTGCGCGGCGACACCCGGTTCGGCGAGAACGGCGAGCACCGCTGGCTCGAGGTGGCTCCGCCGGGGTCCACCGCCCGGCTGGCGTTGAACCCGCCGATGGGCGCCGAGGCCCCGGGTGGGGGCTCCATCGGCGTCGAGACCCCGGACGTCCGGGGCGAGCACGCGCGGCTGAGCGCGGTCGGCGGCATCGACCTCGACCCCGAGCCGATGGTCGCGCCGGGGGTGCCGCTGCTGTTCATGCTGCGCGACCCGGACGGCAACCACATCGCCGTGGTGGACGCCCCGACCGCCTGATCCGGCGTCCGGGTCAACCACGTCGCGGGCCGGGGTCGCGGTGACCTCAGCCCGCGACGCAGCCCCTGACGTTCCCGACCGACTCCGGGGCGTGCCCACCGCGCCGGCCGGCGGCGCCGGATCCGCGGGGACCGGGTGCCGCCTCCCGCCGACCCCGCTGCCCGGCCAGTCCGGCGAGCACCGGCGGCAACGGCTCGGTGTGCAACACGCCCAGCCGCTGGGTGGCCCGGGTCAGCGCCACATAGAGCTCACCGGGCCCCGACCCCGGATCGGCGAGCATCCGCTGCGGCTCGCACAGCAGCACCGCGTCGAACTCCAGGCCCTTCGCCTCCCGGGGTCTGAGCACCGACAGCCGGGCGGCCACGTCGGCGGGCAGCCGGTCGGCCAGCGGGGTCGGCAACGGGGTGCCGGTCGGCGCGATCACCGCCACCGTGCCACCGCCGACCTCACGGGCCAATTTCAGCACCGTGTCGACCAGCGCGGATGCCACCGACGGCACCCGCCGTGCCCAGGGCGGCACCCCGGTGCGGCGGACCGAGGTCGGCGGACACAGCGTGGGGTCGACCTCGGCCAGCACGGCGGCGGCCACGTCCATGATGTCGGCCGGGGTCCGGTAGTTGACCGTCAGTCCCCGGTAGGCCCACCGGCCCTCGACGAACGGGTCGAGCATCCGCGCCCAGGTCCGGACCCCGGCCGGGGACCCGCGCTGGGCCAGGTCGCCGACGATCGTCATCGAGCGGGTCGGGCAGCGTCGCATCAGCGCCCGCCAGTCCATCTCGGACAGCTCCTGGGCCTCGTCGACCACTACGTGCCCGTAGGTCCAGTGCCGGTCGGCGGCCGCCCGCTCGGCCAGCCCGCGCAGGTCGACCTCCTCCTGGCGCTCGGCCAACCGGCTCGCCTCGATCAGGTCGACCGCGCGCAGCACCTCCTCGTCGGGGTCCTCCTCGGTGTCCAGGATCTCCAGCACGCCCTCGGCGTACTCCCGCTCCTCGATCTCCGCCGGCGACTCCGCTTCACCGTGCTCGGTGCCGTCCGAGCCGAGCATGTCCACCACCTCGTCGAGCAGCGGCACGTCGGACACCGTCCAGGCGTTCCCGACCGGACGGTGCAGCGCGTCCCGGTCGGCCGAGGTCAGGTCCGGTGCGGCGTCGGCCAGCCGCTCGGGGGAGCTGAGCAGCTCGGCGAGCAGCCGCTGCGGGGTGAACGTCGGCCACAGCTCGTCGAGTGCCTCGGCCAGCGCGGCATTGCCGGCCAGCTCCGCACGGACGTCGGACACCAGGTTCTCCGCCAGTGGTTCCTCGTCCACCACCTCGCCGAACTCGTCGATGACCTCCTCGGCGATCTCGTCGGGCCGCGGCGGCTCCAGCCAACCGTCGCCGATCTGGTCCACCGCGCGTCGGGTCAACGTCTCGATCACGTGGTGGTCGAACACCGCCCGGGCCTGGTTGTGCACCAGCCGGCTGGCGCGGGCGGCGTCCCGGGCGTGCCCGGCGACCTCGGCGTCCAACCACAACGTGACGTCGTCCAGCGGGATCTCGACCGGATCGTCGGGGAGCCGCTGACGGTCCAGCACGGCCCGGTTGAGCACCTCCACCATCGCCGCACCTCCCTTCACCCGGGCAGTGTCCGGCCCGTCGATCTCGACCGTGCGCACCCCGGGAAGCAGCGAACCCAGGGTGGTGAACACGACGTCGGTCTCGCCGAGCGCGGGCAGCACCCCGCCGACATAGTCCAGGAACCCGGGATTGGGGCCGACCAGCAGCACTCCACGCCGGGACATCCGCTCGCGGTGCTCGTAGAGCAGGTACGCGACCCGGTGCAGCGCGACGGCGGTCTTGCCGGTGCCGGGACCGCCCTCCACGACCACCACACCGGTGGACCCGAGCCGGATCACCTCGTCCTGCGCGGCCTGGATGGTCGCCACGATGTCGCGCATCCCGTCGGTGCGCGCGGCGTCGACGGCGGCCAGCAGCGCCTCGTCCGAACCCGACTCGACGCGGTCGTCGGCACCGGGCCCGAACCATTCGTCGGTGAAATCCGACACGGCCCGGCCACGGGTCCGGAAATGGCGGCGGCGGGAAATTCCCTCCGGCTGCGCGCCGGTGGCGGTGTAGAACGGTCTGGCGATCGGCGCCCGCCAATCGGTGAGCAACGCCCGACCTCCCGCCGGCGGTTCCGCGGAATCCTCACTCAGCCCGATCCGCCCGACGTGCACCGGGCCGTCCGCGTCGGTGTCGATCCGACCGAAGCACAGGCCACTGTCCGCCACCCGCAGCCTGCGACGACGGTCCGCCCACGTCTCGACCGCCGCGTCGCGCAGCCAACGGGCCTCCAACTGGGCACCGGCGGACTGGTCGGACAGCGCCCGGTCCAGCTCGCGCGTGACCCAGACACGTTCGGCGTCCAGCCGCGCGTAGAGCCGCGCGACATGGGCACGTTCCTCGTGCAATTCGGCATCGTGACGAGAGTCCGGCAAAACTCAATCCCCGCATCCGCTACAAAGACCGCCGAATTCTCCGGCGGCCATCCGTCAATTTTAGCGGATTGCGGTCCCCGACTACCCCTGGTCGAGTTCGGCCACCGCGGCGAGCGCCTCGACGAGGGTGAACCGCCCGGCGTAGAGCGCCTTGCCCACGATCGAGCCCTCGACCCCGTCCGCGGCCAGCCCGGCCAACGCGATCAGGTCGGCCACCTCGGACACCCCGCCGGAGGCGATCACCGGGGCGTCGGTGGCCTTGCACACCTCGCGCAGCAGCTCCAGGTTGGGGCCGCGCAGGGTGCCGTCCTTGCTGACGTCGGTGACCACGTAGCGGGCGCAGCCGTCGGCGTCCAACCGAGCCAGGGTCTCCCACAGGTCGCCTCCGTCGGTGGTCCAACCCCGGGCGGCCAGACGGTGGCCCTTCTCGGTGATCCGCACGTCCAACCCGACCGCGACCCGCTCGCCGTGCTCGGCGATCGCCCGCGCACACCACGCCGGGTTCTCCAGGGCGGCGGTACCCAGGTTCACCCGGGCGCACCCGGTGGCCAGGGCCCGGACCAGCGACTCGTCGTCACGGATGCCGCCGGACAGCTCGACGTGCACGTCGAGCCGGCCCACCACCTCGGCGAGCAGTGCGGCGTTGCTGCCCCTGCCGAACGCGGCGTCCAGGTCGACCAGGTGGATCCACTCGGCGCCGGCACCCTGCCAGGCCAGCGCGGCCTCCCACGGATCGCCGTAGCCGGTCTCGGTGCCAGCCTCACCCTGGACCAGGCGCACGGCCTGGCCATCGGCCACGTCCACGGCCGGCAACAGTACGAAGGTCACGAGAGGTGAGCCTACCGGCCGGGTCGGCGGGGCCGACGACGTCCGGCCGCTCAGCCGACGACGTCGCGTAGCCAGTTGCGCAGCACGGCAGCGCCGGCGTCGCCGGACTTCTCCGGGTGGAACTGGGTGGCGGTCAGCGATCCGTTCTCCACCGCCGCGACGAAGTCCTCGCCGTGGTTGGCCCAGGTGACCAGGGGCGGCCGGAACGGCTTCTCCGGCTCCACGGTCCAGCTCCGCGCGGCGAACGAGTGCACGAAGTAGAACCGGGTGTCCGCGTCCAACCCGGCGAACAGCACCGAGCCGGCGGGCGCGCGCACGGTGTTCCAGCCCATGTGCGGCAGCACCGGGGCGTTCAGCCGGTCGACCGTGCCCGGCCACTGACCACAGCCCGCGGTGCGCTCGCCGTGTTCGACGCCGAGCTCGAACAGCACCTGCATGCCCACACAGATCCCCAGCACCGGCCGCCCACCGGCCAACCGGTGATCGATGATCTTGTCGCCCCCGGCGGCCAGGAGCCCCCTCATGCACGCGGCGAACGCACCCACCCCGGGCACCACCAGCCCGTCGGCCTCCAGGCAGGTATCGCGGTCGGCGGTGACGGTGACGTCGGCGCCGACCCTTGCCAGCGCGCGTTCAGCTGAGCGCAGGTTGCCCGAGCCGTAGTCCAGCACCGCGATCTTGGGGTTCACTGCCACGCCCCCAGCCTAACCGGCCGCTTTCAGCCCCTCATCCTCGCCGAGTTGACGCTCAGTCCGCGCCAGACCGTATTCGAACCGACCGACCGTCAAGGTGTCCCACAACGGATCCGACCCGTCCGGCAACCATGATCCACGTTTCGGTGGACAAAGGGATGCCGAGCATCCGCTCATGCACCAGAACGTGGATCATCGAAGGTCCGGGGCCAGGCGCCCTGACCGAGGTACCGGACCGGGACGAGGCCGCCGGACGACGAGTGCGGCGCAGGTCCGGTGGCGCGTACAGAGCGAGCTACAGCACGCCCTTGGTCGAGGGCACCCCGGTGATCCGGTCGTCAGGGGCGACCGCCGCCCGCAGTGCCCGGGCCACCGCCTTGTACTCGGCCTCGGTGATGTGGTGCGGATCGCGGCCACCGGTGACCCGCACGTGCAGCGCCAGCTCGGCGTGGAAGGCCAGCGACTCGAAGACGTGCCGGTTGAGCACGGTCGGGTAGTGTCCGCCGACCACGAAGCCGGCCATCGACTCCGGCTCGCCGGTGTGCACGCAGTACGGCCGCCCGGACACGTCGACCACGGCCTGGGCCAGCGCCTCGTCCATCGGGATCCAGGCCTCGCCGAAGCGGCGGATTCCGGTGCGC
>JAJCYC010000125.1 GCA_029263115.1 Pseudonocardia sp.
GTGGACACCGGCGGCTGCAACATCCAGTTCGCGGTGCACCCGGAGACCGGCCGGCTGGTGGTGATCGAGATGAACCCCCGGGTGTCCCGGTCCTCGGCGCTGGCCTCCAAGGCCACCGGGTTCCCGATCGCCAAGATCGCCACCAAGCTGGCCGTCGGCTACACCCTGGAGGAGATCCGCAACGACATCACCGGCGAGACCCCGGCCTGCTTCGAGCCGGCGCTGGACTACGTCGTGGTCAAGATCCCCCGGTTCGCGTTCGAGAAGTTCCCCGGCGCCGACCCCACGCTGACCACCACGATGAAGAGCGTCGGCGAGGCGATGTCGCTGGGCCGATCGTTCAGCGAGGCGCTGGGCAAGGCGCTGCGCTCGATGGAGACCAAGGCAGCCGGGTTCTGGACCACGCCCGATCCCGAGGGCGCCACGCTGGAGAACACCCTGGAGTCGTTGCGCGTGCCGACCGACGGGCGGATCTACGCCGTCGAGCGGGCGCTGCGGTGGGGGGCGTCGGTCGAGCAGGTGGCCGAGCGCAGTCGGATCGACCCGTGGTTCCTGGCCGAGATCGCCGCGCTGGTGGAGATCCGCACCGGGATCGTGGACGCTCCGGTGCTGGACCGCGAGTTGCTGCGCCGGGCCAAGCGGGCCGGGCTGTCCGACCGGCAGGTGGCCGCGCTGCGCCCCGAACTGGCCGGCGAGGACGGCGTGCGGCTGCTGCGCCACCGGCTCGGCGTGCGCCCGGTGTACAAGACGGTGGACACCTGCGCGGCCGAGTTCGCCGCCACGACGCCATACCACTACTCCGCGTACGAGACGGACCCGGCGGCGGAGTCGGAGATCGCGCCGCAGACCGATCGGCCGAAGGTGCTGATCCTGGGCTCCGGACCCAACCGGATCGGCCAGGGCATCGAGTTCGACTACTCCTGCGTGCACGCGGTGATGGCGCTGCGCCAGGCCGGGTTCGAGACCGTGATGGTCAACTGCAACCCCGAGACGGTGTCGACCGACTACGACACGGCCGACCGGCTGTACTTCGAGCCGCTCACCTTCGAGGACGTGCTCGAGGTGGTGCACGCCGAGCAGGAGTCCGGCGCCGGTGGGCCGGGGGTGGTCGGGGTCGTGGTACAGCTCGGCGGGCAGACCCCGCTGGGGTTGGCGCGGCGGCTGACCGACGCCGGGGTGCCGGTGGTCGGCACCAGTGCGGAGGCGATCCATCTTGCCGAGGACCGCGGCGCGTTCGGCGCCGTGCTGGAGCGGGCCGGGCTGCCCGCGCCGCGCTACGGCACCGCGACCAGCTTCGAGCAGGCGAAGAGGATCGCCGACGAGATCGGTTACCCGGTGCTGGTGCGGCCGTCCTACGTGCTCGGCGGGCGCGGTATGGAGATCGTCTACGACGAGAGCACGCTGGCCGGGTACATCCAGAAGGCCACCGAGGTCACCCCGGAACACCCGGTGCTGGTCGACCGGTTCCTGGACGACGCCATCGAGATCGACGTGGACGCGCTGTGCGACGGTGAGCAGGTCTACCTCGGCGGGGTGATGGAGCACATCGAGGAGGCCGGGGTGCACTCCGGGGACTCCGCCTGCGCACTGCCGCCGATCACCCTGGGTAGGGCCGACCTGGACGCGGTGCGGCACGCCACCACGGCCATCGCGCACGGGGTCGGCGTGCGGGGGCTGCTCAACGTGCAGTACGCGCTGCACGGCGACACGCTGTACGTTCTGGAGGCCAACCCGAGGGCCAGCCGCACGGTGCCGTTCGTCTCCAAGGCCACCGGGGTGCCGTTGGCCAAGGCGGCCGCCCGGATCATGCTCGGGGCCACCATCGCCGAGCTGCGGCTGGAGGGGCTGCTGCCGGCCGAGGGCGACGGCGGCACCTACTGGGCCGGCTCGGCGAACCTCGGCCCGGTGGCGGTCAAGGAAGCGGTACTGCCGTTCCACCGGTTCCGCACCGCCGAGGGGCAGGGGGTGGACTCGCTGCTCGGCCCGGAGATGAAGTCCACCGGCGAGGTGATGGGCCTGGACACCACGTTCGGCACCGCGTTCGCGAAGTCGCAGGCCGCCGCGTACGGGTCGCTGCCGACCAGCGGTCGGGTGTTCGTGTCGGTGGCCAACCGGGACAAGCGCGCGATGATCTTCCCGGTGAAGCGGCTGGCCGATCTCGGGTTCGAGGTGCTGGCCACCGCCGGCACGGCCGACGTGCTGCGCCGCAACGGGATCGCCGCCACCGTGGTGCGCAAGCACTTCGAGGGCCCGGACAACATCGTCGAGGCGATCCTGGACGGCCGGGTCGACATGATCATCAACACCCCGTACGGGAACCCGGGTCCCCGGGTGGACGGCTACGAGATCCGCACGGCCGCGGTGTCGCGCGGGGTGGTGTGCCTGACGACCGTGCAGGCCGCCGCGGCCGCGGTGCAGGGCGTGGAGGCGATGATCCGCGGCGAGCTGGGGGTGCGCTCGCTGCAGGACTTGCACCTGACTCTGGACAAGGCACGGGCGGTACAGGAGATGGAGCGGGAGTGAGCATCGACCGAGCCTCTGGCGAGGGAGGAGCGGAGCGAGTGCGGAATCGACCATCGGTACAGGAGCGCGGGTGAGCGGTCGCTTCGGTGCCCGGCTGGCGGCCGCAGTGTCCGCGCACGGCCCGCTGTGCGTCGGGATCGACCCGCACCCCGGGCTGCTCGCCGACTGGGGCCTGCCCGACGACGCCGACGGGCTGGACCGTTTCGGGCGCACCGTGGTGGACGCGTTGGCCGGTCGGGTGGCGCTGGTCAAGCCGCAGTCGGCGTTCTTCGAACGGCACGGCTCAGCCGGAGTGGCGGTGCTGGAGCGGTTGCTCGCCCACGCCCGCGAGGTCGGGCTGTTGACGGTGCTGGACGTCAAGCGCGGCGACATCGGCTCCACCATGGACGGCTACGCGCGGGCCTACCTGGCCGACGGCTCGCCGCTGGCCGCCGACGCGATCACCGTGTCGCCCTACCTCGGCTTCGGCTCGCTGACACCGGCGGTCGAGCTGGCCGTCGCGACCGGGCGCGGGCTGTTCGTGCTGGCCCGCACGTCGAACCCGGAGGGCGCGGTGGTGCAGACCGCGACGCTGGACGGTCGTAGCGTGGCCCAGTCGGTGGTCGACGCGGCCGCCGAGCTGAACGTCGGCGCCACCCCGCTCGGCGACGTCGGGGTGGTGGTCGGCGCGACCGGCACGCACGGGTTGGCGCTGGGCGGATTGAACGGCGCGGTGCTCGCCCCCGGGCTCGGTGCCCAGGGCGCCACCCCGGCCGACCTGGCCACCCGGTTCGCCGGCGTCGGCGGTGTGGTGCTGCCCGCGGCCTCGCGTTCGGTGCTGGCCCGCGGGCCGGACCCGACGGCCCTGCGCGCGGCGGTGGCCGAGCTGGCTGCCCAGCTCGGCCACTGCGGCGCCTAGTTCGAGCGGGCGCCTAGCTCGAGCTCGACCGCCGCGCGATCTCGCCGAGCACCGCCAGCCCGGAATCGATCTCGCCGTGGTGCGCGCGGCATAACCCAGGACGAGCCCGCCGCCGTCGCTCGGCCGCTGCCGGTGCCAGGACAGCGGCTGCACCTCGACCCCGCTGGCCAGCGCCGCCGCGGCGAGGTCGACGTCGTCCACCGCGCCGTCCAGGGTTTTCGTTGGTGCAGTCCGGCGGCCGCGCCGTGCACCACCGCGCCGGGCAGATGACGCCCCACCGCCGCGATCATGGCGTCGCGGCGTCGGCGGTGGCGACCGCGCAGCAACCGCAGGTGCCGCTCCAGCGTGCCGGAGTCCATCGGTCGGGCCAGCACCAACTGGTGCAGCACCGGGCTGCCCAGGTCGGCGAACCGCTTCGCGGCCACCAGCGCGTCCCGGTGGGCCGCCGGGACCAGCGCCCAGCCGATCCGCAGCGCGGGCGCGAGCAGCTTGGAGACGCTGCCGGTGTAGCAGACCCGCTTCGGGCGCAGCGCGCGCAGCGCCGGCACCGGTGGCCGGTCGTAGCGGTGCTCGGCGTCGTAGTCGTCCTCGCAGACCAGCCCGCCCGCGTCGGCCCACCCGATTAGTTCGCGGCGGCGGGGCCGGGTCACGCCGGAGCGGTGATTGGCTCGGTTCTCCGAGTCCTGATTGGCGCTGCGCACCGGACCATTGTGGGCCGACAGCGGGAGGCACGCCGGTTGGCCGAGCAGGCGGACACCCACGCCGAACTGCTGCGCGCCGACGTCCGGTACCTGCCGGTCGGCCGGAACATCTGCCGGACCCGGCGCGGTCGCCCGGGTGGGGTAGGGACAACCCCACCCGGAGTGGGGGGAACGCACCCGCGTCCGTGGTGGCCGCCCCATCGTCTCGGACCCTCCCGGGCGGCACCCTCGAGATCGGCACGAACCGGCACCCGAGGGGCGAGGCGATGGACACCCTGACCGCGATCACCGCACGGACCTCCGACCCGACCGCTCAGGTCCCGACCGCGCTCGTCCCGGCGGCGCGGGTCCCGGTTGCGCAGCCGTGGGCGGACCTCGCCCGCCGTGCACTCGACCTGGTAGCCGCATCGCTGGCCCTGCTCCTGCTCGCCGTGCCGATGATCGTGATCGGGCTGATCGTGCGCCGCACGTCCACCGGTCCGGCGCTGTTCCGCCAGCGGCGGGTCGGCCTCGGCGGGCGGGAGTTCACCCTCTACAAGTTCCGCACGATGCACACCGGCGTCGGGGACGACGCGCTGCGCGCACTGATCGCGGCCGAGTTGCGCGGTGAGGACACCATGGTCGGCGGCAGCCACAAGCTGGACCGCGACCCGAGGATCACCGCGATCGGCGCATTCCTGCGCCGCACCAGCCTCGACGAGCTGCCGCAGTTGCTCAACATCGTGCGCGGGGACATGACCCTGGTCGGTCCCCGCCCCTGCCTCGGCTGGGAGGCGGAGATGTTCCCGGCTGATTTCGGCCTGAGGTTCTCGGTGCGGCCGGGGCTGACCGGTCTGTGGCAGGTCAGTGGCCGCAGCACCATGTCGACGCTGGACATGCTGCACCTCGACGTCGCCTACGTCCGGGGACGTCGGCTCGGCGGCGACCTGTCGATCCTGCTGCGCACCGTCCCGGCGATGCTGCGCGACGGCGGTGCCCGCTGACCCGCGCCCGGTCACTCGCGGGTGTCGTCCACCCAGTCGTCGATGCGCTCCCACCAGTGGTAGAGCCACTCGACCCGGTCCTGCTCGCCGCGCGGGACCTCGGCGGTGGGTACCCGCCACCACCGCATCCGCACCGTGGTGTCCAGCGGCAGCGCACGCCAGATGTCGGCGATCGTGTAGAGGTGGTCCAACCCGGTGTGGGCCACCCACACCACGTCGGCCTCCGGTGCGGCGGCCAGCGCCGCGCCGACCCCGCCCGGCCGGGGCGGCAGGACGTGCCGCATCGCCTCGGAGCGCCGCGCCATGTCGGTCAGCCCCCGCGCGTGCAGCCGCTCGATGCCGGCAAGCCTGCGCCGCTCGGTGAAGTTGCCGCCCTCCGGGAAGATCACGAACGCGTCGTCGTGGTCCAGCCCGGTGGCCAGCTCACCGATCCGGTCGGTGAGCGTGGCCCCGCCCTCGGAGACGAATCGGTTGGGCAGCCGGTTGAGCAGGATGTCCAGCGCCGGGTCCCACTGCAGCGCGGCGGCCAGCACGATCCGCGGCTCGCGGTCGTACCAGTTCACCAGCGCGTGGGTGAGCAGGAACGAGTCGCCGGGGCCGGCGTGCCGGCAGAACACCAGCAGCGGGCGGTCCCGGTAGTCGTCCGGGCTGGGACCCTCCACCTCGACCCGCAACCGCAGCACCCGGGTGACCTCGGCGTAGAGCATCCGCAGGTACCAGCCGACCAGCCGGTAGTGCAGCAACTGCAGCGGCGGGGTGCGCGTCGCCGCGCCGAACCCGGCGAGCAGCCACAACCCGAACAGCGCGCACAGCAGCATGCTCTCCAACACCATCGTGATGACCGCCACCCACAGCACCCGCAGGGCCCGTTGACGGCCCGGCAGCAGGGGACTGACCAGCGCGGCCAGCACCACCCACACCGGCAGCGTACCGAGCAGCACGCCGGTGAGCAGCACCATCGCCGGTGCGAGGACCACTCGGCGCACCCACTGCGGCGGCAGGTTCACGCCCGGCTCCCGGGGGTCTGCCGGGTCCGCAGGTAGTCGGCGGTGGCGCGGCGCGCGGCGCCGATCCGGTCGCCCGCGCGGGTCATGTCCCGGTAGCGCAGCGACGCCAGGCTGTTCCACGGCGGCGCCCGCCCTCACCCGTGGGCAGCACGTGCACATCGACCCCGTCCGGTACTGCCGCCAGGTCGCTGGTGTACCGGTGCCGGCGGGCGATCTCGAAGGCCACCGGTGCCTCCTCCCAGATCCGTCGCGGTGCTCGAAGCGGCTGGTCCACCCGGCCCACCTGCAGCACGAGTACCCGCTCGGTGCCCAGTTCCACCGCCCGGCCGAGCGGGATGTTGTTGACCAGGCCGCCGTCCATGTAGTGCCGTCCGGCGAAGGCCACCGGGGATATCAGCCCGGGCACCGCGGCCGACGCGAGCACCGCGTCGACCACCGGCCCCTCGGCGAACCAGTGTTCCGCAGCGTCCTCGATGCTCGCCGCGCGGCACTCGAACCGCACCGGCAGGTCCTCGATCCGCCGCCCGCCCAGCACGTCGGTCAGCGCCGCCCGCAGGGGACCTGACGGGTGCATTGCCACGCCATGATGCCGACAGCCGGTTGCGACCCGGTCGGGCGCGTCCCCTACGGTCGGGTGCTCGTCTACGGTCAGTCGCGCCGGGCGGGCCGATCGGCCGGTCGGCGGACTCCGTACGGTGGAGGGGCCGCCACTCCGGAGGGGTGCGTCGGGTACGCCGTGACGGACCGGGCGGCGGCGCTTGAGAGGATGCGCGACGCCGCGCCCCACACCGGCGGACCAGCGAGCCCAGGTCAGGCGAAAGGCGGACACATCGATGGCCGAGGGGCAGCCCTCGCCCGGCGGACCACCGTCGGCCCCCAGTGAGCCCGACCTGCGGGCCGACGATCCGGGGCTCGGATCACCGGACGGCGCCACCGGGACCGACTCCATGCCCGATGGCGAGGCACCGTCCGCGGATCGGGACCCGGTGCCCGAGCACGCGACCGGGTCCGGGTTCGGGGACGAGGCGACCACCTCGGTTGACGAGGTACCGGCGCCGGTCGCACCCGAGGCCGTGACTGCCCCGGAGGCCGGACCCGACCTGGACGAGGCCCCGCCCGCGCCGGACCAGCCGTCCCCGCAGGACGGGCCGGAGCCGTCCGCGCGGGACGGGTCGTCCGCGGACGAGGTGGCGGCACCGACTGAGCAGCCGTCCGACGCCGCCTCGGAGCCGGCCGCCGACGGACCGCCGGAAACCGGTACCGCGGCGGTGGTCGTGGTCCCGGGCCTGGAGACCGGGGACACGGGCGGCACCGGGGACCCGGTCGACGAGCAGCCCGGGGAGCCTGTGGGCGAGCCCGCCGGTCCCGACGCCGGGCCGGCCGACGCGGCGCCGGCCACTCCGTGGCCGGACGACTCACCCACGATCGCGTTGGAACTGTCGCCGAGCGCCGTGGCGCCAACCGTCAAGATCCGCCCGGAGCCCACCCCGGTGGACTCCGCGCCCACCCCGGTGAACTCCGCGGCCGCGCCGGAAGATGCCGCGCCCACCCCGGCCGGGGACGTCGACCGGTTCGGGCCCGTCGAGCAGGTGCTACGCCGCCACCGCGCGGCACTGGTCGCGGTGGTGGCGCTCACCGCCCTGGTGGCGCTCTACGTCGCCGATCTGGTGTCCGGCGACGGCGACATCCCGCGCGGCGTCGTGGTGGCCGGGGTAGCCGTGGGCGGACTGCCGGTCCCGGAGGCCGAGTCGGTCCTGCGCGGGGCACTCGAGCCGCGGGCGGCGGGGCCGGTCGTGGTGGTCGCCGAGCAGTTGCGCACCGAGCTGGACCCGGCGGCGGCGGGACTGCGTGTCGACTGGGCGGCCACCCTGCAACGGGCCGCGGTGCAGCCGATCAACCCCTTCACCCGGATCGGTGCCCTGTTCACCGACCGGGTGGTCGATCCGGTCAGCACGGTGGATGCCGAGCGGGCCGGAGTGGCGCTCGGCCCGTTCGCGCAGCTCACCGAACGTCCGCCCACCGAGGCCACGCTCCGGTTCGACCGCCTGGAGCCGGTGCCGGTCCGGCCTGCCGACGGCAGGCGGCTGGACGTGCCGGGTGCGGTCCGGGCCCTGCAGCGGGACTGGCTGTCCGGCTCGCCGGTCGGCGTGCCCCTGATCGCGGTGCCGGCGGCCAGCTCCGCGGTCGACATCCGCTCGGCGATCGACACGGTGGCCCGGCCCGCGGTGTCCGCGCCGGTCGTGGTGCTCGGTGACGGGATCCGCGCCACCCTGGCTCCGGAGGTGATCGCCTCCGCGCTGCGGTTCCGGGTCGCGCCCGGCGGTGACACCCTGGTTCCGGAGGTCGACCTGGAGCCGGTGATCGGCGCTGTCGCCCCGCAGCTGGCGCCCTCCGAACGGCCGGGTCACAACGCGTCGGTGAGCTTCGCCGGTGGTGCCCCGAGCGTGGTACCCGGCCAGGACGGCCGCCGGATCGACTACCGGGCCACGTTCGCCACCCTCGCCGAGGCGCTCACCAGGACCGGCGGGTCCAGGGAACTGCCGGCCGTCTACATCCCGGAGCCGGCGAGGGTGACCCCCGAGGAGCTCACCGCTGTCCTGGCGGCCGGCGAGGTCAGCTCGTTCACCACCGGCGGGTTCGCCGCCGACTCCGGCCAGAACATCCGCCGCGCCGCCGAGATCGTGAACGGTGCGGTGGTCGGCCCGGGGGAGACCTTCAGCCTCAACGGTCTGACCAACCCGCGCAACGCCTCCAACGGGTTCGTCGAGGCGGGCATCATCGAGGACGGCCAGCCGGCGCGCGGGATCGGCGGCGGGGTGTCGCAGATCGCCACCACGCTGTACAACGCGGCCTACTTCGCCGGGATGACCGACGTGGAACATCGCGAGCACAGCTACTACATCAGCCGCTACCCGGTGGCCCGGGAGGCGACGGTCTTCGACGATGTCATCGACCTGAAGTTCCGCAACGACTCGCCGGGCACCGTGGTGGTGCAGACGATATGGACACCGTCCTCGATCACGGTGAAGCTCCTCGGCCGCAAGGTCTACGAGGTGAGCTCGTCCACCGGCCCCCGGTCGAACCCGACCCAGCCGGAGAACGTCAGCAGCAGCGGACCGAACTGCAAGGCGAGCACCGGCGCACCGGGGTTCACCGCGTCGGACACCCGCACGATCCGTGAGCTGGCCACCGGCCAGACCCGCAGCCAGACCCGCCGGGTCACCTACAAACCCTCGCCCAACGTGACCTGCGGCGGCGGGGGAGACGACCGGGAGAACGGCGACGACGACTAGGACGGGCTGGTCACGGTTCCACCTGCGGCTCCTTCGGGTCGCGGGGCGGGCACGGTGGCTTCCGGAGCGGTCGGGCTCCTGAGCTCGCCGGGGCGACCGACCTGCCGGATCTCGTCGAACGCCAGCAGGCCTTGGTGGCCTCGTCCCGCAGCACGAACTTCTGGATCTTCCCGGTCGGGGTCATCGGCAGCTCGTCGCGGAACGCCCAGAACACCGGGCTCTTGTGCGCCGCGACCTGGCGGCGGATGTGCCCGGTCAGCTGCTCGACGGACGGGCGGTCGTGCCCGGCGCGCAGGATCAGCACGGCCGCCACCTGTTCGCCCCAGGTCGGGTCCGGCACCCCGATCACCGCCGCCGCCTCGATCGCCGGGTGATCGGTCAGCGAGGGCGTCGATCGTCGGGCGGTCCGGCCGCCATGCCGCGGTAGACCACCCTGGTGATGCCGTCCGTGGTGTCCTCGGTCGAGAAGTCGCCCTCGGATCGCAGGTAGGCCCAGGCCTGGTGCTCGATGGCGCCGAAGATCATGTCCCGCAGCAGCTCGACGCGGACGTCGTTGCGGAACTCGCCGCGCGCGACCGCGTCCCGCATGAGCGCGACCACCACACCGGTGAAACGCCGGTTCAGCCGGTAGATGGCGGTGGAGCGGAACTCCGGGTCCGGCCGCAGCTCGTTGAAGATGTACCGGGTGAGCGTCGGCTCGCTGCGCACCACCTCCACCGCGTACCGCACCAGGTAGTGCAGCCGCTCATAGGTGTCCTCGTGTTCGGTGACCCCCGGCTCGAGGGCGACGAACACCTCCTCGAACCAGTCCTCCGCGACCCGCACCAGCAGCTCCCGTTTGGTGGGGAAGTAGCGGTAGACCGTCGCCTCGGACACCCCGCAGCGCCGGGCCAACTCGGCCGGCAGGAACCGCTCGTAGCCGACTTCGGCGAGCAACGTCCGGGAGGCCGCGACGAGTCCCGCGACCCGCTGGTCGGGCTTCAGCCGCACCCCGGTCATGCGACCGAGATCCCGCCGTTGACGCTGACCACCTGACCGGTGATCCGGGACGCACCCGGGCCGGCCAGGAAGACGATCAGCTCGGCCAGGTCGTCGGGACGGGTGGGGCCGAGGTGCGCCTGGGCTCTGGCCTTCTCGAACAGCTTCTTCGAGAACCCACCGGCCAGCACCCGCTCGCCGACGCCGGTGCCCTCGATCAGCGACGGGGTCACCGCGTTGACCCGGATCCCGTCCCGCTTCGCCTCCACCGCCAACGTGCGGCTGAAGGTCACGATCGCGGCCATCGCGGCGCCGAGCACTGTCTCGCCCGGGGTGGGCACCTTCGCCGCGTCCGATGCCACGTTGACGATGGCCCCGCCGCCGGCGGCGGTCATCCAGGGCAGCACCGCCCGGCACATGTGCATCGGGGCCAGCGCCTGGCCGGTGAGCATGGCCGCGATGTCCTCGATGGCCGTGTCCCGGAACAGTTCGGGGGTGTAGAGGGCGGTGGTCGAGTTGACCAGCACGTCGATCCCGCCGAGCAGGTCGGCAGCCGCGGTCGTGGCCGCCACCGCCTGGGCCGGGTCGTTCGCGTCGGCGGCGACGAAGTGCACGTCGGAGGCCGGGGCCGCCGCGCGCACGGCCGCTACGGCCGCCTTGCCCCGCTCGGTGTCGCGGCCGATCAGCACGACCCGGTCGCCGCTCGAGGCGACATGGTGGGCGGTGGCCAGGCCCACCCCGGAGGTCCCCCCGGTGATGAGCACCGAGCGAGGCTTGTCCGAGCGAGAAATCAACACCGCGCGCCCGCTGAAGCTGTCGATCATGTCATCCCCTCACCCGGTGCTTGGTGCCCGCGACCTCGATCTCCACGGCGCCGGCCACGTCGCAGGTGGCGCAGGACCGCGCCGGCTCCCGGGCGTGCATCGCGGTCTCGCCCGCTCGCCGGGCGGCCGGACCGGCGCCGTCCCGGGCCAGCAGCGCCGCGCCGTAGGCGCCGGTGATCTGCGGTGACTCCGGCACGGTCACCTCGGCGCGGAGGGCCTCGGCCAGGAAGTGCACCGCCGCCGCGTTCTTCGCCACCCCGCCGGTCATCACGACGGGGGTGTGCCGGCCGACCTGGGCGATCAGGCCCATGGTGCGGGCGGCGACCGCGCGGTGCACCGAGGCGGCGATGTCCTCCCGGCGCTCGCCCTGGGCGAGCAATGAGATGAGCTCGGTCTCGGCGAAGGTGGCGCACATGCTGCTCACCTCGAGGTTCTTCGAGCCGCCGATGGCCAGTTCGGCGAGCTCATCGAGGTCGCACTCGATGGCTCTGGCCAGCACCTCGAAGAACCGGCCGGTGCCGCTGGCGCAGCGGTCGTTCATCGCGAAGTTCTCGGCGGTGCCGAGCGCGTCGACCAGGATCGCCTTGCTGTCCTGACCGCCGATGTCCACGACCAGCCGCACACCCGGGCACATCGCGGCGACTCCGCGCGCGTGGCAGGTGATCTCGGTGAAGGTGCGCCCCGCCCCCGGCACCATCTTCCGCCCGTAGCCGGTGGCGATGGTGTGGCTGATGTCGGCTTCGGCCAGCCCCGCCGTGCCGAGGGCCGCCTCCAGCGCGCGGGCCATGCCGGCCCGGCTCACCGCACCCATCTGGACCACCTCGGCGGCGCACATCTGACCGGCCCCGTCGACGATGACCACCTTCGCCGTGGTCGAGCCGAGGTCGACCCCCATGAAGTACCCGTTCATGCCGTGTCCCGTGGCGACCTCGCAAGCTCGGTCGACGGGTCCGATGGCGACCTCGCAAGCTCGGTCGACGGATCCGATGGCGACCTCGCAAGCTCGGTCGACCGCGCCCGGCGCACGTCGATCCCTTCGAGCATGGCGGTGAGCCGGCTCTCCAGGATCTCGTCCTTGTAGAACGACGCATCGGCGATGTCGCCCTCGAAGAACATCGACGGCAATCCGAGCTTGCGCTGCGCGGCCCTGGCCACCAGCCGCTGCGGGTTGGTGAACGCCCGGCAGGTGCGGGTGGAGTGGAACACGATGCCGTCGACGTCGTAGTTCTCGCAGTCGCGCAGGACCAGGTGCTCGATCGTCTTCGTGGCGTGGTTCATCGGGCAGAGCAGATGGTTCTGCGCCTGCCCGAGCAGGGGGTCCTCGATGTCGATCAGCTGCGGCTCCTGCCAGAACGCGTGCTCGTTGTACCGCCCGGCCACCACCGCGACACCGTGTCCGGCGAACTTCTTGGCCAGGAAGCCCAGCTTGTTCCAGTTCATGAAACCGTCGAAGTACACCCGGTACCGCTCGTCGTGCAGCGCCCCGACCCCTTCGGCAACCCGCTGCTTGATCTCGGCCAACACGGCGGCGAAGAAGTCCACCAGCTCCTGGCTGGCCGGCAGGAAGTTGATGTGCGCGACGTTGGCGATCCAGTCCCAGAAGGTGGCCGGCGCCGGCGTCAGCCGGCACAGCGCCATCGCCTCGCGCCGCAGCTCCGAGGCCCGCTTGATGTAGGCCATGATCTGCCGGTAGGCGTCCCAGTCGAAGGGTCGGCCGGTGAGCGTCTCCAGTACGGTGATCAGTTCGCGCAGCTGGTCGGCCACGTAGCGTGAGGAACGTTCCCACTCCTCGCCGACCATGTAGCCCTCGTCCGGACGGTTGCTCCACATGTACGGCATCGAGACGTTGAAGACCGGCACCTCCTTACCGAACACCCGGAAGGAGATGTCGTCCCACTGTTGCCCGGTGCTGCAGCCCGCGTAGGCGTTGACGAACAGGTCGGGGGTAGGCAGCCGGCTGGCCAGCTCCTGCTGCTCGGGCAGCCCGACGACCCCGGTGCCGGTGGCGCTTCCCGCCGAACGTTTCTGGCTCAGCACCGCACAGCCGAGGTGGGTGCGCGCGTAGGAGCACAGCTCGCCGACGTAGCCGTACTCGGCACCGGCCAGCTGGGCCGGGCCCTCCAGGTGCTGGGCGGCCAGCCGGGCGGAGAACGCCTCCCCATGACACCAGGCCAGGCCGGCGGCCTGGAAGATCGGGTTGACCGCCGAGCCGTTGTACCAGACCACCTTCTCGCCGCGCTCGCGCGCGGTGAAGATCCGCTCCCAGTAGTCGGCCACCATCTTCCCGCCTGCTTTGTTGATCTCCAGCCGGCGGGAGGAGTTGTCGGTCGCGGCGGTCATACCGGTACCTCCTGGTGGGAGCGACGGATGCGTTCGAGCAGTGCCTCGACCCGGGTCTGCACGGTTTCCACCGGCAGGCCCTCGTGCTCGGTCTCGATCAGCAGGTGCGGGATGTCCCGCTCGTTCAGGCGTTTGCGCAGCTCGGGGTAATAGAGCATGTGCGGCTCGCAGAACCGCACCATCAGCACGATCACGCCCTCGGCCCCTGAGGCCTCGACCGCGTGCACCAGGTGGTCCTCCCAGTCGGTCTCGTGCTTGACCCGGGTGGGGCAGGGAGCGGCGGCATCCCGCCGCAGGTACCAGCGGGTCAGGGCTTCCACCGGCTCCAGGTCTTCCGGCACGTCGGTGGAGATGTACCGGGTGCCGGTGAACAGGTCATCGTCGACGACGATCGCGCCGCACTCTTCGATCGCCGCCAGCAGTTCGGGCCTGGGTGCGTGGCAGAGGTGACCGGACAGGTGCAGCCGGACCCGGTCGTCGCGCGGCACCGAGCCCAGACCCGCCAGAACCTGTCGCAGCAGCCCGGTGTGCTCCGTGCGGTCCATCACCATGCTGGACTTCACCAGGACCTGGAGCTGCCCGGACGTGAGTGCGGCGTTGCCGGCCCGCCGGGACGCGAACAGCTCGCGCAGCAGCCGGCGGTTCTCGTTGAACAGCGCGATGCTGGCGGCGAGCGCGGCGTCGGTGACCGGAGCGCCGGAGAACCGGCCCATCTCCTCGACGAACTCGCGCATCATCCGGCGCGCCTCGCCGAGGGTCCAGCCGTCGCCCAGTGACGGGGGCAGCTGGCCGAAGTACACCGGGCAGTCGGGCACCTCGGCCCGCACCACGTCGACCGCGCCCAGCAACTGGATGCAGTGGTCGGCCAGGAAGAAGCCGTCGTAGATGTCCAGCCGCCCCTTGGCCGCCGAGTCGGCGACGTTGCGGGTGTAGCCGCAGTAGAACTCGGCGAGCAGGTCGCGGCCATGCACGTCCGGCTCGCGGTTCTCCTGGATGAGCACCGGAAGTGCCCCGGCCGCGTGGGCGATCTCGGCGGGGAAGTTCATCGGGAAGGCCCCGACCACCTTGCCGCCGGTGGATTCCCGCCACCGCCTTACGTAGCGGTCAGGGTCCTCGGCGACCTCGGTGAGCACCGCCAGCACCGCATCGAGCTCGTCCGGCATGAGCGTCACCTCCTGCAGCCGACGTTAACTGAGTCAGACTCAGCATGCAAGGGTGGCGGGCCCACGGCCCGGCACTGTCGGATGACTACCAGTGGGTCACGTGGTCGAACGTGACCCGCTGCCTCGGCAAAGGCCAGGACCTGACGATCCATCTGAGGGCCCGCCGGTTCTTGTGCGACAGCTCGGCATGCAGCCGCAAGACCTTCGCCGAGCGGTTCCCTCGGTCGCGGTACTGCACCAGAGTTACGCGAAGGTGCTCGCCGGACAGGAGGCCAGCGCCCGCCAGCGCATCGAAGCGGTGCTCGGGATCACGTACGGTTCTGGACCGCGAATAGACCGCGACCAGCCGGAGTCAGCCGGATTTGACCGGATGGAGCCGAACAAACCATGATCACGAGTGGCGGAGGCTGTCGCTGGTCAACGCCGCATATTCGCTGGTCAGGCCGAGTGCCCCCGGTGCGACTCGAACGCACACTGGACGGATTTTGAGTCCGCTGCCTCTGCCGATTGGGCTACGGGGGCCGCGATGTGACGTCGCGGTTAACCCCGCCCGGATCACATCGTGGCGCAAGCCTAGCCCGGTAGTCTCGGATACTTCGCTCCGACCCGACCACCGAGGGAGACTGCTGTGACGCAGGCTGCCGGCGCCCGGCAACCCCAGGCCGACACCGATGTAGCGCCGACCGGCCACCGTGTGCTGATCGCGGAGGACGAGGCCCTGATCCGGCTCGACCTCGCCGAGATGCTGCGCGAGGAGGGCTACCAGGTGATCGCGGAGTCCGGCGACGGCGAGTCGGCGATCGAGCTGGCCCGGGATCTCCGGCCCACCCTGGTGATCATGGACATCAAGATGCCGAAGGTCGACGGGATCTCGGCCGCCGCGGTCATCGTCAAGGAGCGGATCGCGCCGGTGGTCATGCTCACCGCGTTCAGCCAGCGTGACCTGATCGAGCAGGCCCGCGACGCCGGCGCGATGGCCTACCTGGTGAAACCGTTCGCCCGGCACGAGCTGGTGCCGGCGATCGAGCTGTCGGTGTCGCGCTTCGCCGAGATGCAGGCGCTGGAGGACGAGGTCGCCACGCTCACCGAGCGCCTGGAGACCCGCAAGTCCATCGACCGGGCCAAGGGCCTGCTGATGACCAACCACGGGATGACCGAACCGCAGGCCTTCCGCTGGATCCAGCGGACCGCGATGGACCGGCGCAGCACGATGAAGGCGGTCGCCGAAGCGATCGTCAGCGGCCTGGACACCCCGGTCGAGACTGCCTGACGCTCACGGGCACACGTGACATTCGTCGGCTGGACGCCGACGAGAGCGCCGCGCATCGGCACGGCGTCGATCTTCATCAACCCGGTTCGTCGCGCTGTGCTGCCGGCCGATGACGCTCGGCAGGAGCGCGTTGCGTTCTGGTAAAGAGCGAGGTCCGGTCAATGGACGCGGCGCTCCAAGGTCCACTACGGTTCGCAAGCTCACGCGAACGGGTGGCGGGGTGACGGTGCTCGGTGCCGTGCTGCCAGGTTCGCACGAATACAGGAGGTCTTGGGGTATGAGTCGGAAGCGAACGGTCGTCGCGGCCGCCGCTGTGCTTGCCGGAGCGCTGGCGCTCTCGGCCTGTGGTGGTGGTACCGGCTCCTCCGGCGCCGTCGGCGGGGACACGATCAAGATCGGCTTCCTCGGTGACCTGACGGGGGAGAACTCCGGTCTGGTGATCCCGCCGCGCAACGGGGCGAAGATGGTGTTCGACGCCTACAACGCGTCGAACCCGCCGAAGAAGATCGAAATGATCGAGTACGACAGCCAGGGCACCCCGGACCAGGCGGTGCCGCTGGTCACCAAGGCGATCCAGCAGGACAAGATCGTGGCGCTGATCGGCCCGGCGTTCTCCGGTGAGTCCAAGGCGGCGGACCCGATCCTGGAGCAGGCCAAGATCCCGAGCATATCGGCATCGGCCACCAACCCCGGTCTCGCGGCGAACGGCTGGAAGTACTTCCACCGGGTTGTGGCCGACGACGCCGCGCAGGGCCCGGCGATCGCCGACTTCATCGTCTCCGCGGTGCGGCCGAGAAAGGCGTTCGTGGTCAGCGACGACCAGGAGTACAGCGTCGGCATCGCCGACGCGGCGCTCGAGCAGATGAAGGCCAAGGGCGTGACCGTTGAGCGCGACCAGTTCGCCAAGGACGCGTCCGACTACTCGTCGACGGTCGCCAAGATCAAGGCGTCGAACCCGCAGGCGATCTTCTTCGGTGGCTACTACGCCCAGGGTGGCCGGCTGCTCAAGCAGATCCGGGACGCCGGGATCACCGCCCCGTTCGCCACCGGTGACGGCAGCCTGGACGTCGGCCTGATCAACGGCGCCGGCGCCCAGGCCGCCGAGGGTGCCATCGTCGGCTGCCCGTGCGCGGTGCCCGGGCCGGCCTCGGCGCAGGGTGACCTGAAGAAGTTCTACGACGACTACAAGGCGGCGTTCAACGTGGACCCGGCCGTGTACGCCGCCGAGGGCTACGACGCCGCGACCGCCTACGTGAAGGCGGTCCAGGCCGGGAACACCACCTCGGAGACGATCAACACGTTCCTGTCGACGGTGAGCTTCCCGGGCATCGGCAAGACGATCAAGTTTCAGCCCAACGGCAACGTCGAGGGCGGCAACATCTTCATCCACCAGGTGAAGGGCGGGAAGCTGGAGCTGCTCGGGAACGCGAAGGAAGCCAAGCTAGGCTGACGACGATCACCGGCCGGGGAGCGGGCGCACTGGCTGCGCCGCTCCCCGGCTTGGTTCTTCGGACCTTTCAGGTGTTCGACGACCGGAGGCCAGGAGCGCCGTGCTTCAAGACTTGTCGTTGCAGTTCGGCCCGAGCACCGTCGGCGGCCTGGTGATCGGTTCGATCTACGCGCTGGTCGCGCTGGGCTACACCATGGTCTACGGCGTTTTGCGGCTGATCAACTTCGCGCACTCCGAGATCTTCATGATCGGTTCGTTCGCGGCCCTGTTCGTGGTCGGCCTGATCGCGCCGGCCGGTCCGCTCAGCGGCATCGCCCTGGTGGGCATGATCCTGCTGTTGGTCGTGGCCGCGATGGCCGCCTCCGGCGGCGCGGCGGTGGCGCTGGAGTTCCTGGCCTACCGGCCGCTGCGCAAGCGCGGTGCGCCCCGGCTCGCCGCGCTGATCTCGGCGATCGGGGCGTCGCTGTTCCTGCAGGAGTTGTTCGCGCTGGTCGTCATCCCCGAGGTGTTCGACCGCCCGGGCCGGATCGACACCCCGGTGCCCCGGATCGTGGACCGGGACACCGTGTTCACCCTGTTCGGCGCCGAGGTGCGGACCAACCAGCTGGTCATCTTCATCTCGGCCGTCGTGATGATGGTGGCGCTGGACCAGCTGGTCGCCCGCACCCGGATCGGTCGCGGCATCCGGGCCACCGCCCAGGACCCGGAAGCCGCCGTGCTGATGGGTGTGAACATCAACACCATCGTCCGGCTGACCTTCCTGCTCGGCGGCGCGATGGCCGGCGTCGCCGGGGTGCTCTACGCGATGGAGTTCGAGAACCTGCGGTTCAACATCGGCTTCGTGCTGGGTATCAAGGCCTTCACCGCCGCGGTTCTCGGCGGCATCGGCAACATCCGGGGCGCACTGCTCGGCGGGATCCTGCTGGGCCTGGTGGAGAACTGGGGCGCCATCTTCTTCGGGTCCCAGTGGAAGGACGTCATTGCCTTCGTCATCCTGGTCATCGTGCTGCTGTTCCGGCCCACCGGCATCCTCGGTGAGTCCCTGCAGCGGGCCCGCGCGTGAGGGGCGGCTGACGTGACGCATTCCCAACCGCGATCCGCCGGGCCGGTGGCACGCGCCCGGCGGGCCGCCGGCGACCTGTCCGACCGGGTCCGTGACTGGTGGGCCGACGCGACCGGCTGGCAGCGTTGGCTGGTCTACGGGCTGGTCATCGCACTGGCGGTGGCCGCGCCCAGCCCGGTGATCGGCCAGTTCATGTCGCCGTTCACCGACTGGACCTCGCTGCTGTTCAACCCGATCGGCACCTACATCCTGCTGGCCATCGGGCTGAACATCGTGGTCGGTCAGGCCGGCCTGCTCGACCTCGGCTACGTGGCGTTCTTCGCGATC
>JAJCYC010000126.1 GCA_029263115.1 Pseudonocardia sp.
GCCGGATCACGGCCTGGGATGGCACCACGGAGCACCACGCAGCCCAGCTGAACCGCATCCCGACCCCCTCCAGGAGCCCGCATGACCCGCCTACCGAGCAGATCTCAGTCCCGAACCGGCTGTTCGACACCGGCCACCTAGTCCTGCCCGCAGGATCGACTCAAGCCGATCGAGTGCGAGCCCGGCCTGCGCGGTGAGCGCCTCGGCCTTCGCCTTGCTGGCCGCGACATGCTACTCCTTGCGCGCCTTCTCGGCTGCTTGTTGCGCGCGTGCCTCCGCGGCTTGCTGCTGCCGCTGCTGTTGGCGCATCCACTTCTCGTGGTCGTAGCGACCTTGTCCCCGCGCCAACCGTCACCCCCGGATACACCAACGCACGTTATGCGACCACATGGCCGGTCGTGCACAGCCAGACGAGGGATCGACAGCCCTCGATTCAGTTCACCGCACGGATTTCTGCTTGGAGAGCGATGCCGCCGCCGGGGCGCATAGACGCGCTGGGCGCTACTGCTCGAGATCGGTAGGGTCCTCGTCCTGGGCGATCTCGTGACCTTCGCCATGATGCGATGCCCGCCTGGACTCGACTTCACGGCGCCGTGCCGTATAGTTGCCGTATCCCCCCAGGAGCTTCGGTTGCTGGGTGCGAGGCCCCGCTTCGGCGGGGCCTTTGCTCTTGGTTGGGCTACCAGCCGACGGGCTTGTGGAACGTCCCGGTCTGGTCGGTGAGCGTGGGCGGGAGCTGGCTGGCCGCGAGGGCACCGGCGCGGATCTGTTTGAAGAAGGTCGGCTTGCAGCTCAGCAGCGCGCGGCTGCGCCGGGCAGGTGGGTGTGGATTGAGGATGCCGACCACCTGGCCGAGTTCGTGGCACACGATGCGCATCGGCTCGGTGAGGTCGCTGTCGTTGCTGACGATCACGAAGGCGTCGGCGTCGTCGCGGAACGCGTCGGCGAGCAGGTACGTGGCGAGGTTGACATCCGAGCCCTTCTCCTCGGTCTTGAGCACTTCGGCGAACTTCGGGCCACCAGGTATCGGGTTGGCCAGCGGCATCGTGGTCGGTTTGGTGATGAAGTGCCCGAGGTGGATCGAGACACTCGGGAGTGTGCTCAGCGCGCGCAGGTAGATCTGCTGGTGCACTGGGTCATGAGGCTTTCCGGGGCGGGCGGTGACCCGCGCGGTGAAGTAGCGCACCCGATGGATGGTGTGCTTGGGCAGCAGCCGGGCGCAGAGCGCCTCGAGATCGAGCCACCGGTACGGGGAGCCTTTCAGGCATCCGTAGTACAGGTTGAACCCGTCCACGTAGACGTTCGTGCGCATCGCGTCAGGCTAGCCACGCCGCCCGACGCGCCAGACCAGGGCGCGCCACGCGCAGCGACGGCCGTGGCCTCCTTCGTGGCCTCCAATGGAGTCCTACGCTGTCTAGATCTGAGCAGGAAGTCCGCATTGACGTGCACGGATAGACTCGATGAACACGGTGTACCCGGTGACGAAATTTCTCGTAATGCGTAGGTCTGGGGTTCGACTCCCCAAGGCGGCTCCATTTTCCCTGGTCAGCGGCTTGCAATGGTCCCGGTCGTGGGTTGCCCGATCCGGCGTGGAGCGGGATCCCGGTGTTTGGCCTGGTCAGACGCTTGTAGCGTGGAACGGATGTGCGTGCGTAGCTCATCAGGACATCTGTGCTCACCGGAGCATCCCTGTGAACAACGAGAGCATTCGCTGAGCAGGCGACCCGTCGGTTCGGCACTTGGTGGACGCCTTGCACCAGCTCATGGCCGGGCTGATCTCCGGGCGCGCGACCGGACCGATCTGTGACTGCGACGACGACATCGCCGCCTATGTGCGCGACACGTGCCGGACGAACTGCCTATCAACCAGTCGCGGTACGCGGGAACGCGGCATCAGGTTGCCCGCCAGTCGGCTGTCGTCGTATCCCATCTGCCAGCGCGGACCGCTCCGTTGAGGATCGGGTCAGCGAATGCGGCGACGACGGTGATGGCTTCGGCGTAGGTCATCGGTACCCGATGCTGGAGGCCGCTGCGGACGGTGAACCGCGTCCAGTCGTTCGCGCGGTCCTCGCCCAGGTAGCCGAGCATCTCACGTAGGGGTCGTAGCTCGACGTTTCGGAATGTTGCTGTGGCGTGAATGGCCGCGGCGAGCGTGCTGGCGTCGATCGGATGACGTCGGATGAGCAGGGTGACGTCAGCGAAGTCGCGTTCGCGGGTAGTGGTGTCGCCGCGATCGATCATGGTGACGATCTTCTCGGCGAGGACGGTCTCGATCGGGTAGCCGACGACGGTGAACGCATCGCCGAGAATGGCCGGGTAGGTGATCTCGACCGGTGCTGGAGTGATCGGGTCGCCGACGTTGACGTCGATCCGCAGTGGTTGCCGCGCGCGGTGGATGTGGGCCGGGACCGCCGCCCGGACTCCGGTGTAGACGTCGTCTTCGCGGATCACACCGGTGGTCAGCGCGGTCATGTCGAACGCGACGCCGTCATCGGATTCGACTGTCAGTACCTGGCGGATGAGATCGGTGATGGAGGCGACGTCGTTGTCGGTCGCCAGGGCAAGGAGATCGACGTCGCGGGTCGGTCGGCGTTCGTCGAGTGCGGCCAGCAGCATGCCACCCTTGAGTACCAGTTGTTCGCGGTGCTGCGAGGCGCCGACTCGGAAGAGGAACCGCTCCAGGACGTAGGTCACGAGCAGTTCGTCGGTGGGCCGGCCGGCGCGACGTGCCTCCGCTTGGAGGTCGAGGTAGACCCGCCCGGCCGTAGTGGCGCGCGTCGGTCGGGTCATCCGGTGAGGATACGGACCGCCTCGACCACCGAGCGCTTGACGCGCAAGTGTCTGGCGACTTCGGAGAGGACGGCGGGGCGGGGCTTGTGCCGCAGGTAGCGGCGAAGCGCCTCGTGCGCGAGCGCATCTCCGAGGCGGTGCCGCAACCGGAAGGCGTCGACCACGGTGCGTTCCCGGTCGGTGATCCAGAATCCGCTGCTGCCGCGCTCGAGGGGCATATGGCTGCGTCCCAGGGTGAAGGTGCTGGCGGCGAAGACGTGGACGACGGTCGGCGGGTAGTCGATCACTGGACGGTGCGCACCCGTCGGCACAGCCAGATGGACCGCGGTGGGGATCTCGTCGATGAGATCCCAGTACGCCAGCGCGGAGTCGAGGCAGATCATGCCGGCGGGTGCGCGGGCGCCGACGACGGCGAAGTCGAGGTGCTCGTGTCCGGCGGTCTCGGCGAGCTGGAACAACCCGCGCGACAGGCTCAGCAGGTGACCGTTGTCGCGCAGCTCGTACAGGTCGCGCCAGGACACTCCCGCCGCACGCGCATCGGCTGCTCGGAAGATGGGGCCCAGCGCGCGGAGCCGTTCGGTGGCAGCCTCCGCCGACGTCATGTATGCAAACATACATGACTCGCCCTTGCCTATGTGGGGTTTCATCCACAGAGGTGAGGCCGAGAGGATGCGCCGTTGGCCGAACGTCGTTACGACTCCGGAATGTGTAGGTGTGACCGACCGAGGTCTGCTCAAGGAGGCCGGACGGCGGCGACCGGCCAGCCGCTGGCTTGCCCCGGACGGCCAGTTGATCTCCTCTGTGGCCTCCTTCGTGGCCTCCAATGGAGTCCTGCGGCGTCCGGATCTGCGGATCTGAGCACTGAGTCCGCTCTGACGTGCACAGATGGACCCGGTGAGCGCCCTGTAGCCGGTGACGAAATTTCTCGTAATGCGTAGGTCTGGGGTTCGACTCCCCAAGGCGGCTCCACATTTACCGAGCTCAAGCCGCATATCGCGAGCGGATCGTCGCGTATTGGCGGGACTTCGTGGCTCGGACTGTGGACCGGGTATGCGTAGCTCATGACCGCTCCCCGGCTCATCGGTGGCCGTAGGCGTCGCGGCGGTGGGCGACGGCGACCACGGTGATCGTGTTCACGGTCTCGTCGATCACGTACAGCGCGCGGTAGTCGCCACGCCGGGTCGTCCAGACTCCGTCGTAGGGGACTTCGAGCGGTTTACCCAGCCGGCGTGGATTGTCCGCTACCGGACCGATGAGGTGTTCGTAGAGCGCGGTTGCCGCTTCGAGTGGGAGCTTGTCCATCCGGCGCCGCGCGGGCGGGGCGAAGGCGACCGCGAACCGCGCGGATCGGGTCATTCGCCGGCAGTGCGGCGGGCGGAGAGATCTGCGGCGACGTCGGAAGCGGAGAAGACACGGCCAGCGCGGGCATCGGCGAGGCCCTCGACGAGGTCGCGCACGAGATCGGTGTCCGACAGTACGTCGATGGTTTCGCGGAGCCTGTCCAGCTCGCCGGAGGGTACGACGTCGGCGACGTGTCGGCCATGGGCGACGACGGCGACGGTGTCGCCGTGTTCGGCATGGCGCACCACCTCGTCCCAGGACGGAGACTCCTCGGCGGTCACGCGGGTGACGGGCTCGCTCACAGACCCAGGATACGGCCACGCCCGTCCGAGTAGAACCCGACGCGGATCGGGTCCGGATCACTCTTGTTGATCTAAGTTGTGGCACGGTTCGTGGCACGAACTTCGGTCTTACGGTGTCCGGATCTGAGCACGGAGACCGCCCTGACGTGCACCGACGGACTTGGTGAGCACCGTGTACCCCAGGGGAACGTCAAAGTCCGTGAGGTTGGCGTGAGGTCGTCAGGTTGCTCGGATGGCGGTGGCGATGATCGGGAAGATCCTGGTCCGGTCGGCGGCGATGCGTTCGAGGGTGCGCTTGATCTGGGTGATTCCGGCCAG
>JAJCYC010000127.1 GCA_029263115.1 Pseudonocardia sp.
GAGGCTTATTCCGTAGTGGGCTGATGAAAATTCTGTCGGCGTGGCGAATAGGGCGACGAGCCGAAATTCGGGAGAATAGAGTTCTTGACGCTCGCTCCCCCGAAAGACGGCCCGCCGCATGTATCATACTACTGGGTTCGACAAAGACGACATCATTGAGCTGTGCGCGCTCGTTCACGCGGCCGATTTGGGCTCTGGTCGGGACGGCTACCCGCCGATTCTGAGTCTTTTCAAGTCGGTTGTGGTCGCGTTGACGTATATGCGCAGAAATCACGTGCAGCATGAGTTAGCTGAGTACTACGGAGTGTCCCAGTCGACAATCTCTCGGGCGATCACGACGGTCACGCCTGCGCTGGCACGGGTACTGCGTGCGTTCATCCCGACCGCCGAAGAACTGCCGCACGATGAGCAGATGATCGTCGACGGCACCCTGGTCAGCTGCTGGAGCTGGGACAAGCGTGCCGAGCTGTACTCCGGCAAGCACCACACGACGGGGCTGAATCTCCAGGTGGTCTGTGATCTGACCGGCCGGCTGCGCTGGATCTCCGACCCCGCGGACGGCTGCCGGCACGACAGCGCAGCGCTGCGCGGGTCGGGCGTACTCGACGGGATCGATCCTGGGAATTGGATCGGCGACAAGGGCTATCTCGGCCTGGACATGCTCACGCCGATCAGGAAACCACCCGGCCGGGAACTCCTCGACTGGGAGAAAGAGTTCAACACCGCCATCAATGGCATCCGCTGGAGAATCGAACAGACGATTGCGAACCTGAAGACGTGGAGAATTCTGCATACCGACTACCGGCGACCGCTTGAGACCTTCGCAGACACCATCAGCGCCGTCATCGGACTACAGTTTTACAGGTCCGCGTGAATAACCCTCGAGGAGTCGGATTGCGTCGAATACGCACGATTTCCCGCATCCATTGGCGCCCGCAACTACGATCAAACTCCCGAGGTCATGCGCTTCGAATCGCCTGATAGCTCGAAGGTTGCTGACGGAAAGACTGTCGAATTTCATGGCCTGGGCTCCCCGTGTCTAGGCTTCGGGCTAGCGGGCTACGGTACGCGAGTGGTGGAAGTGTCCGACGTCCGACCACACGATGAAGCCTCGGCGTGATTGGAGTTCGGTCATTCACCTTCTCTGGCGGCAAGGTCGATCTCGGGAAGAATAACGTCTGACCAGGCAAATGTGACAACGCCTGATCTTGGTCCCACAGTCAGCAGCGAATCATCGATAACGCTGGCGCCTGCTGACCTCAAGAGGGTCACGCTTAGACCGAAAGCCGGATGCCGTCGCAGGGCGTCCTTTACGCAGATGGCAGCAACGACCGGGACGGGGAGTCCGACCGCTTCGTTCAGTAAGCCCAGAGCGAGGGTATCGCTGATTCCGGTGGCCCATTTGTTGAGGCTGTTGAAGGACAGGGGCGCGGCGATGACAGCGTCGGCCTGCGGGAGTGGGTCCGGGTCTTGTGGTCGGCGAGGCTCCACGCGAACCGGATGGCCGGAGACCTCGGTGAGCGCGTCGACGTCAACCCAGGAGGCGGCGGTCGGGCTGAGGATGACGTAGGTATCCCAGCCTCGTTCGTGCAGCAGGTGAAGGAAGTCGGCGAGATGCAACACCGGGGGAGCGCTAAACCCGATGACGTAGGCGACTCGCCGGCGCTCGCTCATGCCTCGAGGACGCCAGCTCGGCGAGACAACGCCCGCAGGCCCGGCGTCGCCGACCGGCGCTCGCGCTTCAACATCTCCCGCAGCAGTTCACGCACCATCACGTTGTAGCGCAGCGTCTGCGGCGCCACCCGCTCGGCCTCCAGCAGGTTGACGACCGCCTCGGCGTCCGCCCGGCGCTGTGTATACGCCCAGGCCATGTCGACGTGGACCTGGGCGCGGCGGCTGAGCAGGCCTTGCGGCAGCGAGTCCACGTCGACGAACTCGGCTTGGGCGATGGCGGTGGAGGCGTCGCCTAGTTCTGCTGCGGTCGACACTCGGTGGATGGCGACGTTCGTCGGCCCAAACGCCGTCCAGCCGTGGTTGGCGTCCTCACCGAGTTGATCGGCCAGCAGCTGGGCCCGCTGGAGTCGTTCGGTTGCCTCGCCTCGGTCGTTGCGGCGGCCCGCGATGACGGCTGCAATGAGGGTCAGCGCGCCGCGCAGGGAGAGTCCGGTGGGGGAGTCGTCGTCGAGGCGGGAGGCGGTGATCATTGCGATCGTCTCGGCCTCGTCCAGGCGGTCGTTCTTCAGGAACGCGCACGCGACCTGGTATGCCGCCGCCGCGCCCAGGGTAGGAGACTCGGCGTGTACGGCGGCGGTGGCGGCGCGGTCGGCCGTGAGCCAGGCCAGCTCACCGTTGCCGACCTTTGTGACGAGCTTCGCGGCGGCGACGTAGACGCTGCTCTGTAGTTCCAGTGCCCGCTGTCGGTCCTCGCCGTTCGAATCGCTGACCAACCCGTCCACGCTTCTGATCAGCGAGGGAAGGATTCGGCTCGCGGCGCCGTAGTCGGCGCTCTGGTACCGCAGGTGCACCTCGGTGGTCAGGCGCTCTATGTCTTGAAGCCGAGCCGGCGGACCTGAACTGATGCCCAGACCCGGGTAGGAGCCGAGTGCCTGCTGGATGGCGTCGATTCCGTCGAGGTCGGGCTCGCCGTTGGGGGCGAGCGAGAACGGCTGGCCGCTGAGCGTCTCGACTTTGACCCGGAGGACCTTGGCGATGTCGATGAGCACCGAGAGCTTGTCGACGGATCGGATTCCGCGCTCGACCTGGGAGATCCACGACTCGGATCGCTGCACGAGGCCGGCGAGTTCGCGCTGGCTCAGTCCTCGGCGCAGCCGGTAGATCCGGACGCGTTCACCGATCGGCCCTTCGAGCGCCATGCCTCCCATTGCACCTCCCCGGCGTGGGATCGACCCGCACTTTTGTGCGACCTGACCTTCGTCCCGGTTGTCACCGCGATCCACACCGAGGATAGAGATCGACGGTCGATCGCAGGTCCGGTTTGCGGAGGTTGGTCATGAAAGATCACAGACGCCATCTCGATGGCGAGCGTGCTGTGGCTGTCATGCGGCTGCGTCAGGACCTGGATGAGATCGAGGAGGTTCTGGCCGGGCTCAGGGCTTTGCGTCTCCGTCAGCTAACTGCTGCTCGATCTCGTCGACCCGATCCCGGAGGCTTCGGATCTCACCCTCGAGGCTCCTGATCGCAGCAAGGACCGGGTCGCTGGTCTCGTCCGCGTGCGGAGTGGCGTCGTCACCGGTCAGGACCGCATTGAGGTAGCCGGACGGCCAACCCAATGCCTCGGATACGGCCGCCAACGTCTGAGGGCGGCGCCGTCGCGGGTTCAGGTTGTGCTGGAGCTCCCGCAGGGTCGTCAGCGACACCGATGCCTGCGACGCGACGTCCATCTGCGTCATACGAGTCTCGGTGAGTCGAGCCTGGATGGCGCGCGCGACAGCGTCCCAATCCTGGGGCGAGACGTCCTCACTTGCCACCTGCCCAGCCTAGGGCCGGCAGGTGGGCGATGAGCGGACGCGGGGCCCAAGTAGCCCGAGTTGGCGTCAACTGGTATCAATATTGAGCACAACTGATGCTAGTATTGGTTATCTGCAGAGAGTTGATCACCTGCGCCGACCGGCGCACCGCGTCGCCTCCTGTGGAGCACCACGTCACATCGCCACACCGGAGGAAGGCCGATGAACCAAACGACAGAAGCCATCGGGCAAGACCGGCACACGCTCTCTGGGCTGCTCATGACGGTTGAACAGGTCGCCGTGCTGTTGTTCGGGGAGGTCGGTCCGAACGGCTCGGCGAGCTCGAACTGCCAGAAGGTGCGCAGGCTGATCCCGGACGCACTGCCGGCGCGCCGGATCGGAAACCGCTGGTACGTCAACCGTGCGGTGGCCGAGGCGTGGGCGGCTGGCGCGGATCCAGCCTTGGTCATGGCGCATCCGGACACGAGGGCGGCTCTCGCCGTGAGCGGCGCGCGCACGGCCCTTCATGATCAGTGTTCTTTTCGGGAGGCCTGAGGTCATGCCGAGCGTAGGTCTTTTGATCTTGTTAGTGGTCGCAGGCTGCGCGTTGTGCGTGCGGGCGCGGGCTGCTGGTCCGGCCGCCCTCTGTGCGGGGTTGGCGGTGCTGTTCATCGTGTCGACGCCGGTGGGTTCGGGGCTGCCGGGCGTGCTGGCGACGGTGTTCTCGGCGGTGGATTCGGCGGCGACCCCGGCGTTGAACCACGAGACCTCTGCGCCGACCCGGCCGTCGACTGGGGCGACCACGGTGGGAGTCACGGCTGGGGGCCGACGATGACCGGCGGCTGGGGTTGGCGCGCTAATGCAGCGTGCATGAACGCTGACGCCGAGCTGTTCTTCCCTGTCGGGGAATCCGGCCGGGCGGTCGAAGCGCAGGTCGCGTCGGCGAAGGCGGTGTGCGCTCGCTGCTCGGTTCGGCCGGAGTGTCTCGCTGATGCGCTGGTGGGGTTGCCGTTCGGGATCGCCGGAGGTCTGACGGCGGAGGAGCGGCGCGGTCTCGGCGCCGCCCGGGCCGTGTCGGCGGGTGGACCTCCGATGGGCGGGACTCGGCGGGAGGCGGCCGCTGCTGGTCGGGCTGCGGTCCGGTCGGGCCGTCCGGTGGTCGAAGTGGCGGCGGATTTCGGGGTGTCCATGCGGACGGCGGAGCGATGGGCCGCCCAGGTCCGCGCCGAAGCCAGCCGTGACACCGGCGTCGCGCGAGGGAGGGTGGCGTGAACCCGACCGAGGACGAGCGGCCGGAGGCGGTGCAACTCGCTGAGTCTGGGGCGGCGGCATGGCGGGCAGCGGCGCACGCGCAGCGCTCCGCCGGTCCCGATCATGCCGACTTCTACGCGCTGGCTGGGCACCTCGTCGACACCCTGAGCGCGACCGCGTCACTGACCCAAGTACTGATCGGGCAGGTGGACGGCTACGGCGAGGGTCGTCCGGTCTACGACGACGCCCGCACCGTCGACCCACACGAGCGTCTGATCGCGGCGTCGGTCGAGCTGGAGGCCGTCACCGCAGCGCTGGGCACGGCGGTGTGGTGGGCAAACCGGTTCTGGTCGGAGATCGGGCATATCGGTGTCGAGGGGCCCTCGTGAACAGGGCGGCTCGCTGGGGCGTGATGACCGAGCGGTGGGGGTGGCAGCCCACGGTCTGGGTTCAGGACGGCGTACCCACGTGGAGGTGGCGGTGCGCGCCGGCGGGGTTGGTGACGCGCCGGCAGATGCGAGCGCTCGGACTGGCTCCGGGCGGAACCCAGCCGGTCGCGCAGGTGGTGTGTCGGGGTGGTCGGCGGTGGGCGTGGCTCTACGACCGCGCCGAGCTCGTCCCGAAGCGGGTCCCGACCCGCGCCCAGTTGGTCGCGGTGGCGGCGGCGCTCGCGGCGCGGCGGTGGTGCCCGAGTTGTCGACGGGACGTCGGGTACTGCGTTCCGACCTCGCTGGGGGAGTGCGTGTCGTGCCACTACCCGGACCTGGACGAGGCGGTGGCCGCGTGAACCCCCGACTGGTGCTGTACGTGCTGCTGCTGGTCGTGGCCGCCGCAGCGGCAGTGTTGTCCTTCGCCGCGCTGCGCGACCTGGCGTTGTTGTGCGGGTTCTCCCGCAACCTCGGGTGGCTGTTGCCGGTGGTAGTCGATGCCGGCGCGGCCGCCGGGTCGCGGGTGTGGCTCGGTGGCCGGGAGGCCGGGCCTGCGCGGCGCTTCGCGCGCGCACTGGCCCTCGGGTTGCTGACGTTGTCGGTGGCGGCGAACGCGCTCGGACACGGCCTGGCCGCCTACCGGTTGGCGCCACCGTGGTGGGTGGTGGTCGTGGTGTCGGCGATCCCGCCGGCAGTGCTCGGCGCGGTAGTGCACCTGGCCGTGCTGGTCGGCCGGCCCGAGCCTGCGCCCGCTCCGAGCGTGACCGCCGAGGACGAGGACGAGGCCCGCTTGGACGCGGAGATGTTCGACGAGGACGGGCTGTCGCGGTTCTGGGCGGATGCCCCTCCCGCCGGACCGAGCGGACGTGATCGGGCGGCGTTGTTGATCGAGGCCGGGGTAGGTAGGCGCCGGCTGGCGCGCGAGCTGGGGATGAGCGAGTACGAGGCCCGCCAGTTGCTGGAGCAATCCCGCCAGCAGCCGACTGGCCCCGAAGAGGAAGGGGGCAGCCATGACCGACACGTCCGATAAGGCCATTCAGCGCTTGATGGGGATGCGACTCGGCTGGTTGGTGCGCTCAGGCGTGGCGCCGCTCGCACTGGCCGGTTGTGACGACGCGCCTGCGCCGCCGACGACGGTCGTGGTCAACACTCCGCCGACCGATGGTGGTCTGTCGGTGCTGTTGACGGTGATGATCGGCGTCGCATTTCTGGCGGTGGTGGCCGCGCTGGTGTTCGCGTGGAGCTGGGCGTCGGAGCGTCGTACCCGCCGCGACGCCGAGGCGGCGTTGCGTGAGGCCGAGGACACCGTGCTCGCGCTGACCGGTCACCCGGTCGCCCGGCTGCGGCTGTCTCTCGATCAGCGCAGACCCGCGTGTCCGACCGAGCCAGAGACCGGGCGTGGCGACGCGGTGGCCAGGTGGTCGCAGTGAACACCCTGACCTGGGTCCGGACTGACTCGGTTCCTCCGGCCCTGAACGGAGCTCCCACAGTGCCGTCGTTGCTGTCGACCCTTGCCGTGCTCGTGGTGTTCGCCGGCGGTGCGTGGTGGGCATGGCGCGCGGGCGCCCGCCCGCTCGCGCTCGGCCTGGGGTCGCTGGCGGTGCTGCCGGCGATCACGCTGTATCGGCAGCTCACCTGGCCGATGCTGCTGGCCGCAGCCGGCCTGCTGGGCGCGGTGGTGTGGCATCGGTGGGCGCGTACCTCCGCGACCGTGACCCGGTGGGGCGCCCGAGCCCGCCGCAAGTCCGGCGTGGCCTCGTCGCTGGATATCGCGCGGAAGGGTTCAGGACGGGCGATGCGCGCCAAGGCGGCTACCGTCCGGCCCTCGCTCGCGGAGCTGGGCCGGGTCCGCCGGCGGCGGGTGCCGGTGGCCGAGACGGCGGTGCTGCTGTGCCGGGTCGGCGCCCAGCAGGTGTGGTCGTCGATCGAGACCGTTGTGCTGGTGTTCGGTGGCCCTCGGGTGGGCAAATCGGCCTGGATGGCGGGCCGGATCATCGACGCTCCCGGCGCGGCGCTGGTGACCTCCACCCGAACCGACCTCTACCAGCTGACCGGTCAGCTGCGGCAGGCCAAGGGTCCGGTGTTCGTGTTCAACGCCGCCGGGCTCGGCGGGATCGCGTCGACGATGACGTTCGATCCGCTGACTGGCTGTACGGATCCAGTGGCGGCGACCGAGCGGGCCACGGACATGGTCGCCGCCACGGTTGCGCAGGGCGGGGGAGGGGACCGGGCGTTCTGGGAGTCCCAAGCCCGCCGCGTGCTGGCGGCGCTCTTGCACGCGGCCGCGCTCGGGGAGTTGTCGATGCGGCAGGTACAGGACTGGGTGTCACGGCCGGACTCCGCCCGGGATCAGCTGACGTCGCTGCTGCGCCGTTCTCCGGAGCCGGGTTTCGTCGAGGAGATCGGGCAGTTCCTGGCCACCAATGACCGGACCCGCACCAGCATCACCTCCACGATCATGCCCGCCCTGGGGTGGCTGACCAGCCCGCACGCCGCCCGCGCCACCACCGGCGGGCACCCGCTCGACGTTGCCGAGCTCCTGCGCTCCAAGGGGACGGTGTACCTGCTGGGGGCCGAGGAAACGCACACGGCGTCCCTGGTGTGCGCTCTGACCGGGTATGTGGCCCGGGAGGCTCGCCGGCTCGCCGCGCTGGAGCCGTCCGGCCGGCTGGATCCGCCGCTGGGGCTGTTCCTCGACGAGGCGGCGCTGGTATCCCCGGTGCCGTTGGATCGCTGGTCGGCCGACATGGGCGGGCGCGGGGTGTGCATCGTCGCCGCATTCCAGTCCCGGTCCCAGCTGATCGACCGCTACGGGCAGGCGCGGGCGGCGACGATCATCAACAACGCCGGAACAAAGGTCATCTTCGGCGGCACTGGCGACCGCGACGACCTCACTTACTGGTCCACGCTGGCTGGGGAACGCGACGAGCCGATCACGACTACCGACCTGCACGGTCGGGTCGCCTCGCGAACCGTCCGCAAGGTCCCGGTCCTCGCGCCGGCGCAATTGGCACAGCTGCCGCCGCACAAGGTCGTGGTGTTCGCCCCTGGGATGCCACCGGTGATCGGTCGGGCCGAGCGGGCCTGGCGCCGTCCGGACGTGCGCGCCGTGCAGCACCCGACCTCGGTGCGAGTGCGCGCCCGGGCGCTGACTGCTCGCGTGCTGGCGGCCGTGGCCGGATCGTTGACCGGCGTGCTGCGCGGGATCGCCCGGGGCTGCCGTACGGCGGTGGCCGCAGTGATCGCCTGGGCTGTCGCCGAGTGGGCCCACCTGCGCCGCATGGTCGCAGGCGTCCGCTCCTGGATCGGTGCCCGCCGGCGCCCGGTCGATAGCGATGTGTCTACGCCAGGGACGGCCGACGGGACCGGGCCAGCCGCAGCCGAGCCGGCCGCCAGCGCCCCGGACACCGCAGGCGGACAAGCGACCCCGTTCCCAGCCACCCCGTGGCCCGCCGACATCGACGGCGACCGCGCCGCCCTGCCGGCCGGTGACTGGCCGAGCGATAACGGCCACGACAACCAGGGACGGTGGAACTGATGTCGCCCGGATCGGGAGGACCCGAGCACCCACAGCTGGTGGCTATATCCCGCAAGCTGGAGCGGACCGGGCGGCGGGTCGATGAGCTGAGCGATCTCGTGCACAAGCTCGCGGCGGACATCGCCCACCACCTCGGCAGCGCATCGCCCGCTCCGGGCGGCGGCGGTGAGGTCCGGGCGTGGCTGCTGGCCGAGGACACCGATCGCGCCGAGGCCGACGTGGCGGACCTGATCAGCTGGCTGGACCGGGTCTACCTGGCTTTCCCGGAGGCGAGCCTGCCCACATGCTGGCTGTGGCACCCGTCGATGGTCGAGGAACTGTGGTGGCTGCGGTGTGCGCACGCCGACGCGTACCACCCGCAGACCGGATCTTGGGTGCGCGCCGGGGACTGGCACGACCGGCTCCGGCCCAACGTCGTGCGGCGTATCCGCAAGGCGGCCGTCGCCTGCGAACTGTCGCTGCACAAGCCCGGCGGTGAGCAGTCCCACCCATCGCCTCGTGCACCGCTGACCAGCGCCGCCGCCACGCTGGCGGCCTGGGCGGCCGCCGGCCGGCCGAGCCCGGTACCGGAGCCGACCGAGGCCGAGCTGGAGCAGGCCGAACAGGTCCACCGCGACAACCTCAACCGGAGCCGACGGTGATCGCGGATGGGCCGAGCCACTGGACCGTCCTCGAGCGGGTCAGGGCGGCGCGAGGCCAGGCAACGGCCCACCGCTGCGCGGAGTGCGAGGCCGAAGCGGCGTGCTGGTCGTACGACGGCTCCGACCTCGCCGAGCTCACCTGCCCCCGGCGTGGATACCGCTACAGCCTCGATCTGGACCGCTACCGGCCACGCTGCCGTAGCTGCCATCGCCGCCGCACCGACCGGCGCCCCCAGCAGCTCGACACCGCCCGCGTGGTCCGGCTCTACGTCGCAGGAGCCACCGCACGGGCCATCGCCGGCCTGCTCGACACGACTCTCAACGCCGTCTACGCCGCGCTGCACGACGCCGAAATCCCGACCCGCACAACCCACTCCAGCAAGCCCCGAGACAACGACCGAAACGAATCTCAAGCACACCTATCCGATCAAGAAGGAAGGACCTCGACACCAGCAAGCACGACTACGACCAAAGCAAAACCACACACCCACACCGAGGCATCCCGATCCCATGGCGCGGCTGCGCCGCTCGCAAAGTCGCCTGACGAGAGGACCGATCAACCGTGCTGAGCATCGCCACAGGGCATGACGTCGGCTACCTCACCGACGCCGTCGCCGGCGGCCGGGAGGGGTACTACACCGGCGCGGTGGACGCCGGGGAACCGCCAGGGCTGTGGTTCGGCGTCGGAGCAGACGATCTTGGCCTACGAGGCCGGGTAGATGCCGATCTGATGGAGGCCGTGTACTCGCGCCTGCTCGACCCGCGTGATCCCGCCGCGCACAACCGGGAGACCTGGCAGCTCGCCGAGCCGCTGGCCGCCGGACACCGGGCCTACCGCAACGCCGACACGATCTTCGTGGAGCTGCTGGAAGCCAACCCCGATGCGGGCCCGGAGCAGCGTGCCGAGCTGCGGATGCTGGCAGAGCGGTCGGCCCGGCAAGCGGTGTCCTTCATCGATGTCACGTTCTCCGCGCCCAAGTCCGTGACGGTGCTCGGCGTGGCGTTCGAACGGGCCGCCAACGACGCCCGTGCCGTCGGCGACGAGGATGCGGCGCAGGCCTGGGACGCGCACGCGAAGGCGGTCGAGGAAGCCATGCTGGCCGGGTCGCGGGCCGCACTGGAGTTCCTCCAGGACGCCGGCGGCTACTCCCGGATCGGCCACCACGGCGGCGGTGCAGGTCGGTGGATCGACGCGCACGAGTTCGTCGTGGCGCAGTTCCTGCAGCACGACTCCCGCGACCGGGACCCGCAGCTGCACGTGCACAACGCGATCCTCAACCGGGTCCGCTGCGCCGACGGGGTGTGGCGGACGCTGGACTCGCGGGCTATCCATGCGTTGCGTGGCGCGGCCGCCGCGATCGGCGAGCGGGTGATGGAGGCCTACCTCACCCGCACGTTGGGAGTGCGCTTCGAGACCCGCCCGGACGGGCGAGCCCGGGAGGTGATCGGCGTTCCGGGGGAGCTGAACGAGCTGTTCTCTTCCCGCCGGCGTGCACTGTCGGCGCATGCCGCCGAGATGATGGACGAGTTCCGCGCCCGGTACGGGCGCCCGCCTTCGCCCGCCGAACGCTTCCACATCGCCCAGCAGGCGACCCTCGCCACCCGCTCCGCCAAGCGGTACGCCGGCGAGACCCGGGCTCAGCAAGTCGACCGCTGGACCGCCCAGTGCCGCGACCGGGTCACCGGCGGCCTGACCCAGGTCGCCCGCGACGTGCTGGCGCTCGGGCAGGACGCGACCGAACCGGCAGAATGGTCCCCTCGGGATGTGATCGCCCGCGCGCTGGCGGCCGTCGCGGAGTCGAAGCAGGCCTGGTCCCGCTCGGACCTGATGCGGGTGATCTCCGACGCGTTGCCCGGAAACCTCCGTCTTGATCCCGAGCGGGTGCGACCGCTGCTGGACGAGCTCACCGACCAGGCCCTCGAGCAGGCGATCGTGGTGACGCCGGCGGGGGACACCACAAACATGCCGGCCTCCGAGCTACTCGCCGACGGCCGCTCGCCCTACGCGTCACCGACCGGACAGCTCTACACGGTCGCCGGGACGCTGTCGGCCGAGCACGCCCTGCGCGCGGCCGCCGTCGAACGCGGCGCAGCCCGGCTCCCGGCCGACCATGCGGACCGGGTGATCGCCGAGTTCGCCGCCGCCGGCCGCACGCTGGGTGTCGATCAGGCGGCGGCTGTGCGCGGGGTACTCACTTCCGGCGCCCGAGTAGAAGTGCTCAGTGCCGCACCGGGCACCGGGAAGTCCTTCGTCGTCGGCACCCTGGCCGTTGCCTGGACCGAGGTGGACGGTCGGCGGGTGTTCGGCCTGACTCCGTCCCAGGTCGCCGCCGACGTCCTTGCCTCCGAAGGTGTCACCGCCGCTGCCAACACCGCCGCCTGGTTGGGTGCCCAGCGCCGCCTGGACAGCGCCGAGCCCGGCGCGGCTGATCGGTTTGGCGACGAGGCCTGGCGGCTGCGCGCCGGCGACCTGGTCGTGGTCGACGAGGCGAACATGGCCGCCACCGGCCAGCTCGCGGAGATCCAGCGACGCTGCGCGGACGCCGACGCGAAGCTTCTGCTCACCGGCGACCCGAGCCAGCTCGGCGCGGTCGGGCCCGGCGGAGCCCTTGCCGACATCGCCGAGCACGGCATCCGCTACGAGCTCGCCGACGTGCGCCGCTTCACCGCCGCCTGGGAGCGCGAAGCCTCGCTGCGGCTGCGCGCGGCCGAGCCCGAGGTGCTGGGCGAGTACGACAAGCACGGCCGGCTGCACGCTGCCGGCACCTCCGAGCAGGCGGAAGCGGCCGCCTCCCGGGCCTGGCTGGCCGACACTCTCGGTGGGCAGGAGTCGCTGCTCATGGTCCGCGACAACGCATCGGCCGCTCGTGTCTCCGCCGCGCTGCGCGCTGAACTGGTCTCCCTCGGCCGGGTCGAGGAGACCGGCGTGCCGCTCGGCATGGGCGGCTGGCAGGGCGTGACCGCAGGGGTAGGCGACCTGGTGCAGGCTCGCCGCAATGGCCGTGAGCTGGTCGGATTCGACGGCAACAGCACGTTTCCGGTCAACCGGCAGTCCTATCGGGTCACCGCAATCCGCGCGGACGGCGGCCTCACCGTCGCCCGGGTCGACGGCCGCGACGAGACGGCCGAGGACTTAGGCGAGCAGCTGCAGCTACCCGCCTCCTACATCGGATCGGATCTCGCGCTGGGTTACGCGAGCACGGTGCATGCCGCCGAGGGCCGCACCGTCGACACGTCACACTCCGTACTGGGACCCGGCACCGACCCGGCGGCCCTGCTGGTCTCGATGACCCGCGGCCGCGACGGCAACACCGCCTGGATAGTCACCCGAGCGACCGGCTCCGAGGCCCCGACCGGCGAAACCCACACCGTCGAACCGCGCACGGCACGCGCCGTGCTCGCCGATGTCCTTGACCACGCCGTGCAGGAAAGGACCGCCGCCGCCCAGCGCGAGCAGGCCGACTTCGACGCTCGCTCGGTGGCCACCCACGTCGATCAGCTCATCGACGTCATCGGCCGGAATGTCACGGCCGGCCGTACCGGCGCGATGCTCGACTGCCTTACCGCAGAGGGCCACCTGCCGGCTGATCACCGGATGGCGATCGCCGCCGACGAGGCGTTCGGCTCACTGGACCGGCTCGTCCGGACTGCGGAACTCGCGGGTCACAACCCGCGCGACGTACTTGCTGCCGCAGTCGAAGGCCGTTCCCTCGCCGACGCCCGCTCACCAGCCCAGGTCCTGCACGCCCGCATCACCCGTCGCCTGGAGGGGCAGCTCGCCCCGAGTGTCAGCAGTGTCGAGGACCTGATTCCGCAGGAGGTGCCCATGGAGTGGGCCCGGTGGCTGCATGACCGGGCGGATGCTGCAGATACGCGGCGCCGTGAGCTCGGCGCCGAGCTCGCCGACGGGGCTCCGGCGTGGGCCGAGCGGGCGCTCGGGCCCGTCCCCGAGGACACCGTGGCCCGCCAGGACTGGGAGCACCGCGCCGGCACCGCGGCGGCCTATCGGGAGCTCGTCGGCCACACCGACGACCACGATGCCCTCGGGCCAGCGCCCGCCGCCGGGCTCGCGGAGAAGCAGGCGTTGTTCCGCGCAGCGCATGATGCCCTCCATCTGGTCGACGCCGGCGCCGACGAAGCACGCCTCACCGAAGGCCAACTCCGCGCACGCGTCCACGCCCTGGCTCGGGAAGAAACGTGGGCGCCGCAGTACGTCGCCGATCAGCTGTCCGCCACCCGTCAACGCGCTGATGCCGCCCGCGCTGACGCGACGATCTGGGAGGCCAGGGCCGAGCACGCAGAGGATCCGCGCGAGGCGGCCCAGCTGCGGACCGCCGCCGAGCGTGCGGCCCAGGAGGCCACTGAGCTGGAGCGGCGCGCGAACTCGCTCGAGGAGGCCGACGGCATCCGCGCGGCTTGGTTCACACACACCGCGGTGACCCGCGACAACGCCGAACGCGCTGATGCCGAACTCCGCTCCAGAGGGATCGACCCGACGGACCCGGATGATCGGGTAACCGCGCAGGAATGGTTCGAGACCCATCTCGCCGAGCAGGCCGAAGCCGACCTCCACCGGGAGATCCGCGACGAACACGACCTCACCGACGACGTCATCGACCGGCGTGAGGCGGTCGTGGAGCCGGAGCCTCTGGACATCCGGGACGCAAGCGTCGAACACCCGTCCGAACGGACCGATCCCGCCGCACGGCTGTGGATTCCGTCCTCGGAGGAGACCGCGCAGATGGTAGCCCGTGCCCAGGCGGCCCTGGCCGAGATCTCCAACCGCGCCCGAGCGGAGGCTCAGGAGAACGAGCGCGTGGCAGAGCTCGGCCAGTGGAATGACGACGCCCGCACAGCCGAGGCCGACACCTCCCGGGAACGACATGACGACCTGGCGGTCGAACGATGATCAGCCGTCGGCGGTGGAGTCCGCAAGCTTGCGGACGTGGCACCAATATCGATGTGCGTCAGCCTCATCGCGCTCTCGGGCGGCTCGATGGGCTGCCCGCCACTGCGGTGTGTCCCGCCGCTGGAGTGGCACGTTCAGGTGCTGGTCGGGCTGGGGGAACCCGGCCGCACGGTGCCAGCTGGTGTACGTCGGCCAGTCCTCCCGGACACCGAGCAACCACGCCAGCGCCCGCCACGCCCCGTAGGCGAACTCCCGATCTTCAACCTGAGCCGGCAGCGGCGGAGCGGCCAGCCGCAGCCAATCGTCGTCCGTCGGTCCAGGTTGGCCGGCGGCGACACACAACGCCAGCCAGCTCTCCGCCCGCGCCACCTCGCGGGTGCGCTCACCGGTGCGCCATGTCATCGGCGCTACCTCGCCGATCAGCAGCCACGCCAACGTCGCGGACACCCCGGTCTCTCGCCGGCCCGCACCGCGCTGCACCAGACGACCGGAGACCTGTTCGCACTCGCGTACCTCGTCCGGGGTGCGGTTCACCCACGACGGCAGCGACAGGGGAGGTTCGCCCATGACCGCCATTATGCGCCGTGACACCGACTCAGACCGGCCGCTTCTCGCCGCCGCCCTGGCCTGGGCCGCACGCGGATGGAGTGTGTTCCCACTGCGGCCGAACGACAAGCGCCCGGCCGTGGCCGGGTGGGAGTCCCGAGCCACCACCGATCCGGAGCGGATCGAGCGGTGTTGGGCGAGCGGGTCATTTAACGTGGGTGTTGCGACGGGCCCCTCGGGGCTATGCGTGGTCGATCTCGACCAGCCCAAGCCCGGCGCCGTCGCACCCGAGGAGTGGCAGCTTGCTGGGGTGAACTGGGGACTGGACGTGCTGGCGGTGCTCGCCGAGCGGCACGAGCAGGAACTGCCGGTCTGCACTTTCCGGACGAGCACGCCGAGCGGCGGGGAGCACCTGTACTTCGCCGCCCCGCCCGGTGCGGGGCTGCGGAACACGGCGGGGAAGCTCGGTTGGCTGATCGACACCCGCGCCGACGGCGGGTACGTCGTCGCGGCGGGATCGGTGATCGACGGGCGGAGGTACGAGGCCGACGACACCGCCGAGCCTGCGCCGCTGCCTGGGTGGCTCGCCGTGCTGCTCAGCGTCCCGTCCGCCGAGCCGCCGCCGATGTTGGACGAGGTAGTCGACTCCGTGGCCCGACGCTCCCGCTACGCCGCAGCCGCGCTGCGCGGCGAACTCGACCGAGTCCTGGACGCTCCGGTCGGGCAGCGTAACCAATCTTTGAACGCCGCGGCCTTTGCTCTTGGCCAGCTGATCTTCGGTGGCTTAATCCCCGAGCACCTGGCTGTCGACGCGCTCAGCGAAGCCGCACACGCTGCCGGCCTCGGCGAAGGCGAAGCTTCAGCGACGATCCGCTCCGGGCTCACCGCCGGGGCTCACGCTCCCCGAGCCGTGATCGGGCATTCGGCATGAACCGCCCGACGAGGCGACCCACCACGACAGGCGAGGAGATCCTGCGGCAGCTCGACGCTCGCCGGACCCTGGCAGCTCTGCACGACCCGCCGCCGGCGAGAGACATTTGGGACGGGGATCCGACTCCGCTGGCGGCCCGCCGGCTTCTGCCGCCGTTCCCGGTGGACGTCTTCCCCGGCTGGCTCTCCGACCAGGTCCTGGCGGTCTCGGAGTTCACTCAGACCCCGCACGACCTGGCGGGATCGGTCGCTCTCGCCTGCTTGTCCACGGCGGCCGGCGGCCGAGCCATCGTCGAGGTCCGTCCGGGCTGGCGTGAGCCGGTCAACCTCTACACGGTCGTCGCCCTGCCGCCGGGCTCGCGGAAGTCGGCTGTGTTCGCCACCATGTCCGCGCCGTTGCTCGCCGCCGAGCGCCAGCTTGTCGAGCAAGCCCGCCCGGCGATCGTGCATGCCGATCTGACCCGCAAGGTCGCCCAGAAAGACGCCGAGCGCTACACAGCTACCGCCGTTTCGTCGAGCAACGCCGAGAGTCGCGTCGAGGCGCTGGCCATGGCCGCCGACGCGGCCCTCGCCGCCGACCAGCAAGCCGTGTCGGCCCTGCCGCGCCTGGTGGCCGACGACATCACCACGGAAGCCGCTGCCACGTTGCTTGCCGAACAAGGCGGCCGACTCGCCGTCCTCTCCGCCGAAGGCGGGATCTTCAGCACCCTGGCCGGTCGCTATTCCGGCGGCACTCCATCGCTGGAGGTGTTCCTCAAAGGCCACGCCGGCGACCTGCTCCGGGTCGACCGGAAAGGCCGCCCCGCTGAACACATCGAGCATCCCGCCCTGACCCTCGGCCTCGCCCTGCAGCCCGAGGTGCTGCGCGATATCGCCCGCATCCCCGGATTCCGTGGACGGGGCCTTCTCGCCCGGATCCTCTACTCGCTGCCGGAGAACACCGTCGGCCGCCGCCGCATCGGAACCCCCGCCGTTCCACTGTCAATCACCACGGCCTATGACCAGCACCTGCAGAACCTGGTCCTCACTCTCGCCGCCACCACCGAACCCCCGCTGCTCCCGCTCAGCCGGGAGGCGAACGACCGCGTGCTGCAGCTGGAGCGCAGTCTCGAACCCCGACTCGCCCCGGAAGCCGAACTCGGCCACATCACCGACTGGGCCGCGAAACTCACCGGCGCCACGACCCGCATCGCTGGCCTACTTCACCTCGCGCAAGGCGCCCGGACCGGCGACGTCCCAGCAGCCACCATCGATGCCGGCGCCCGGCTCGGCCATTACTTCCTCGCCCACGCCCTGGCCGTGTTCGACACCATGGCCGCCGATCCGCTCCTCGACGACGCCGCAGCCGTCCTCGACTGGATCATCCGCACCGATCAGGCCCGATTCACCCGCCGCACCGCCTTCACCGGTCTGTCTCGCGCTCGCTTCCGCAAAGTCGCCGATCTCGAACCGGCCCTGGATCACCTCATCGACCACGGCTTCATCCGCCCGGGACCGACCCCGCCGCCTACCGGCGGCCGGCCGGCGTCGACGCCGTTCGAGGTCCATCCCCGTGCCGCACAAGCCGCGAAAGCCGCGGAACCCATCACGCGCTGACCTTTCGCGGCTTCTGCGGCTTCTGCGGCTTCTGCGGCACGCAACTCTACGCTCACGGCCGCGCGGGCCGAGAGCCATGGTGGTCCGCCTGCGGCGGGGCCTGCCGGCCCGTGGCTTGGCACGGCCGACCTCCCGGTAAAGGGCACTCCGCTGCGCTCCGTGTCACTGCGTGACGGCCCTGGCGGGCCGCCCTTGACCGCGAGCCTCCACGGCCGCGCCGGGGCGCCTTACGGCGGCGGGGGACAGCACCCCGCCACCCCAAGGGGTCCGGGCCGACAGGCCCACCAGACATCGGGAGGCCACGATGCACGTTCACCACACCACCCAACACAAGACCGCCGATCAGCGCCGGCCGGTGTTGACCTCCACCGTGATGGCCGTGGTGCTCCGGGTCGCCGGACCGGTCGAGACCGGGGTCGTTGCTCACGCGCTGGGTCACCCGGAACGGCAGATCAGCGTCCGGATCGGCGACGTCGTGGTCCACCTGCGTGATCCGAAGGTGGCCGAGCTGGTGCGGCAGCGCTGGGACGCCGGGCTGGGAGCAGCACTATGGCTGCGCGAACGGGTGTCCCAGACCTGGCTCGCCCCGCGCCCCGATACCTACCCGGCAGCGGTCAGCCTGCAGCTCACCGACAAGGTGCGGGTTGCCCACCGGCTCGTGCCCGCCGACCCCAACCGGCGCCAGCCCGCATACCTCGAGGCCCGTGTCGATCAGCTCATCTGGCAGGTCTGTGATCTCACTGCTTGGCGGGCGATCGGGGACGCCTGGTTGCGCGCCCACCAGCTGCTCCGGCAGTGACGGGGCGAGTGGCTGGTGTGGACAACATCGAGTTGTCCACACCAGCGCGCCGGCGCCCTTCCGAATCTGCGCCGGTGCGCGCACCCTGCCCGCCATGACAATCTCAACCGACATGGCGGCAACTGTCGTGACGGCGGGACCCGTGCACCGCTGGCTGATGTCCGAGGACTCCGCGGGCCTCTTCCCGGTGCGTACCGGGACGGCCGCTACCGCAGCGCAAGCCTGGACGGAGGCCATGCACGCCGGGGCCGTCGCCCTGCTCGACGGTACGGTCCGCCACCACCTGGCCATCGCCGTCGACGATGAGCTCCCCACCTTCGGCTACAGCCCGGGCCGTGACCGTGGCGGCCGCCTCGACCCCGTGGAAGTCCGCCACGATCTCACCGAGCTGCTCGCTGACACGCTCCACAATCTCAGCGGAAGCCGGCCCGAGTTGGCTCAAATCTAGGGCGCGCGCCATCACGACGGCTTGGGGGCGCCGGGCCGGGCGTAGCGAAGCCAGGTGATCACGATGCACATCACCGCGAAGGCCGCGCCGATGTAGTAGAAGTACTCGGGCCGCATCAAAGTGAGCCCGACGCCGAAGAAGAATGGCCCGAAGGCGGCGATCGCGCCGGTCCAGCCGATCACCCCGCCGGCCTGGCGGCGGTCGAAGATCATCGGCATCTGCTTGAAGGTCGAGGCGTTGCCGATCCCGGCGAACAGGAAGATCGCCAACATGCCGTAGAGGAAGCCGGTGAACTGGTCGTGCAGGCCGGAGGATCCCGCAGTGACATCGGGGGACAGCGTGGTGCTCGTGTACAGGACGGAGAGCAGGATGCCGATCCCGCTGAGGAGCGTCCAGCGTGCGCCGCCGAACCGGTCGGTCAGCGGGCTGAACAGCACCCGTGCGCCGGCGCCGATGAGCGGGCCGAGGAAGGCGTATGCGACCGGGTCGGGGATGGCGTAGCCGGCCACGAGTACCTTGGTGGTCCCGTCGGCGAGGCGGGTGGCGATCTCGGCGTTGCCGCCGCCGTACAGGTTCTTGATCAGTAGGCCGAACTGGCCGGACAGGCCGGCGAAGGTGCCGAAGGTCATGATGTAGAGCAGGGTCATCCACCAGGTGTCCTGGTTGCCGAAGATGTCGAACTGCTGGCGGATGTTGGTCTTGATCGGGACGCTCTTCAGGGTCGTCCAGGCCAGGGCGGCGCCGATCAGCACGAACGGGACGTAGATGTAGGCGGCGTTCTGGTACCAGACCTGGGCGGGTGGCCGGCCGGGGAACTTCTCAGTCTGTGCGAGACCGAGAAACCCGATCATCGAGAAGCCGACGGCCCAGGGCGTCAGGAACTGCACCAGCGAGACGCCGAAGTTCCCCACTCCGGCCTGGATGCCCAGCGCGGTGCCTTGCAGCCGCCGGGGAAAGAAGTAGGAGGTACTGGGCATGAAACCGGAGAACGCGCCGCCACCGATCCCGGACATGAACGCCAGCGCCAGCAGCCAGGCGTAGGACGTGCTCGAGTCCTGGACGGCGATGCCCCAGCCGGCCAGCGGCACCAGGAGCAGCAGCGTGGTCAGCGTGACCAGCTTGCGGGTGCCGAGCATCGGTGGCAGCACCATCCACACCAGCCGGAGGAGACCCCCGGACAGTCCGGGGATCGCGACGAGCCAGTACAGCTGCCCGGTGGACAGGACGAAGCCGAGGTTGGTCAGTTTCGGTGCCAGCGCGCTGGCGATGAACCACGAGGCGAAGGCCAGCGTCAGGGTGAAGGTCGAGACGGACAGCGTCCGCCAGGCGAGTCGGCGGTCCCAGGTCTGGTCGTTCTCGGGATCCCAGTCGCGCAGCCACTCGCCGCCGGAGCGGACCTCGGGACTCGGCGTCGGTTGGCTCGGTGTTCGGCCGACGGTCGTCATCGTGTTGCCTCCTTCAGCTCAGGGGTTTCGAAGTGGGTGGCCAGCTCGGGCGACTGCCGCTGGAGCATGTGGACGACGGTCCGGTGCATCCACACCGCACACACCAGGGTCAGCAGGAACAGGACGATGAAGGTGGCCGTCGGCAGGCCGGTCCAGCCGGTCGCGTAGGCGAACAGCGGCGGAAGGATGAAGCCACCGAGGCCGCCGAGCATGCCGACCAGCCCGCCGACGGATCCGACCTCCTGTGGGAAGTACTCGGGGATGTGCTTGTAGACGGCCGCCTTGCCGATGCCCATCGCGCAGCCCAGCAGGAACACGAGCACGGTGAACGGGACGATGCCGAGGTGGTAGGGGAGCACCTCGCGGTCGCCGGGCTGTAGGACGATGTGTCCGTTCGGCATGCTCAGCAGGAAGGTCGCCACGAGCATGACGGCGAAGGTGGCGTACATGACCCGGCGGGCGCCGAAGCGGTCCGAGCACCAGCCACCCAGCGGACGAAGGAGGCTGGCCGGGAAGATGAACAGGGCCGTCAGCAACGCCGCGACCGCAAGGGGGACGTGGAAGTTGGTGGTGTAGTACTTCGGCAGCCACGCCGAAAGCCCGACGTAGGCGCCGAAGACCGCCACGTAGTAGAGGCTGAATCGCCAGACCCGCGGCTGGCGCAGCGGTGTGAGCTCCTGGCGCAGGCTTCTCCCGCGCCCGGGCTTGCGGTCCCGGCGGGGGGTGAACGCCCACAGCAGCGCGGCCACGGCCACGAGCAGCACGGCGTAGACGACCGGGACGAGCCGCCAGCCACCTTCGACGAAGCCGAAGTAGGTGCTGCCGGCCGTGCCGGCGATGAGCACCGGGCCGATGAACTTGGTGACGGACGCGCCGACGTTTCCCGCCCCGAACACGCCGAACGCGAATCCCTGCCGGTCGCGGGGCGACCAGGCGGAGTTCCACGCGATTCCGGCGGAGAAGCTGTTGCCCGCGAAGCCGACCAGGAAGGCCAGCACGAGCAGCATGCTGTAGCTGCCGGCGCCGGCGACGAGGTAGGCGAAGACCGCGGTCACCAGCAGCATCACGGTGAAGACGATCCGCCCCCCGACGCGGTCGGCGACGATCCCGGCCGGGAGCCGCCACAGCGAGCCGTTGAGGATGGCCACCGCCGAGAGCCAGGAGAGCTGGACGTCGGTCAGCCCGAACTCCTGCTGGATCGGGATGCCGAGGACGCCGAACATCAGCCAGGCGGCGAACATCAGGGTGAACGCGACGGTGGACAGCGTCAGAACCCGGCGGGCACCATTCGGATCGGTCGGTGCCGGATCGGCCTCGGTACCGCGGGTCTGCAGGCTGGTGGACATGGGCTCTCTCCGTGTGTGCGGCGGATCGGCGACGCCGGATCGATCCCATGTTCCGTGTTCGGTGCCGGTGGATTCGAGGGACGAACGGCCCGTCGGGTTCAGCGGAGGTCATCTCCTCGGGCTCGGTTGGGGGATTCATCGATGCCCTGGGGGGCCCGTAGCGTCCAGGCCATTGGGTCCTGCCAGGGGGGACCTTCGTCGGTGGGAGCGCTGAGCAGCCGGTGTAAGGCTCGTGGCGATCAGTTCGAAGGGGGCCGAGGCAATGGCGATCGACGCCGATGGTGGAACAGCCGGGCCGGGTGGAACCGACGGTCCGGCCGCCGATGCGCTGCTGCGGGCCGGGCAGTTCTTCACCCGCCGCGAGACCTCACCCGACCTGCGGGCGGTGTACCGCAAGGGCGGTCGCGAGGGTGACGTGTTCTACCGGGACCGGTGGAGCCACGACAAGGTGGTGCGCTCCACGCACGGGGTGAACTGCACCGGGTCCTGCTCCTGGAAGGTCTACGTCAAGGACGGGATCATCACCTGGGAGACCCAGCAGACCGACTACCCGTCCGTCGGCCCGGACTCGCCGGAGTACGAGCCCCGCGGTTGCCCCCGGGGCGCGGCGTTCTCCTGGTACACCTACTCGCCGACCCGGATCCGTTACCCGTATGTCCGGGGCGTGCTGGTCGAGATGTACCGGGAGGCCAAGGCCCGTCTGGGCGATCCGGTGCTGGCCTGGGCCGACGTCGTCGGCGATCCGGAGCGGCGGCGGCGCTACCAGCGGGCCCGGGGCAAGGGCGGGCACGTGCGGGTGTCCTGGGACGAGGCGGTCGAGATCGTGTCCGCCGCGCACGTGCACACCGCCAAGGTCCACGGCCCGGACCGGATCGCCGGCTTCTCGCCCATCCCGGCGATGTCGATGGTCAGCCACGCGTCCGGTTCCCGGTTCATCGAGCTGGTCGGCGGGTGCATGACGTCGTTCTACGACTGGTACGCCGACCTGCCGGTCGCCTCCCCGCAGGTCTTCGGCGACCAGACCGACGTTCCGGAGTCCGGGGACTGGTGGAACGCCTCCTACCTGGTGATGTGGGGCTCCAACGTGCCGGTGACCCGCACCCCGGACGCGCACTGGATGGCCGAGGCCCGCTACAAGGGGCAGAAGGTCGTGGTGGTCTCACCGGACTACGCCGACAACACCAAGTTCGCCGATACCTGGCTGCCTGCCCAGCCGGGGACCGACGGGGCGATGGCGATGGCCATGGGCCACGTGATGCTCAAGGAGTTCTTCGTCGACCGCCGGGTGCCGTTCTTCGTCGACTACGTGCAGCGCTACACCGACCTGCCGTTCCTGGTCACCCTCGAGGAAGACACAGCGCGCGACGGCTATGTGCCCGGCAAGTTCCTCACCGCCGCCGACCTCGGTGACACCGCCGAGGGCGCGGAATGGAAGACGGTACTGGTCGACGGCCGCACCGGGCAGCCGGTGGTACCGAACGGATCCCTCGGTTTCCGGTACACCGACTCCGGCACCGGCCGGTGGAACCTCGATCTCGGCGAGGTCTCACCCCAGCTGACCGTTCTCGACCCGAACCGGCCCGACGCGGTCGAGGGGGATGGCAAGCCTGCGGAGCCGGCGGGGCGGGTGTGCACAGTGCTGCTGCCCCGCTTCGACGGTCTCGACGGCTCGGGCTCGGTGCTGCGGCGCGGGGTACCGACGCGCCGGGTGGCGGGGACGCTGGTCACCACGGTGTTCGACCTGATGCTCGCCCAGTACGGCGTCGTGCGCCCCGGGCTGCCGGGGGAGTGGCCGACCGGTTACGACGACGCCACCCAGCCGTACACCCCGGCCTGGCAGGAGCCGATCACCTCGGTGCCGGCGGCGCAGGTGATCCGGGTGGCTCGGGAGATGGCCCGCAACTCCGAGGAGTCCGGCGGCAAGACCATGATCTTGATGGGGGCGGGGATCTGCCAGTGGTTCCATGGCGACGCCACCTATCGGGCGGTGCTGGCTCTGCTGCTGCTCACCGGGTCGATGGGCCGCAACGGCGGCGGGTGGGCGCACTACGTGGGGCAGGAGAAGTGCCGTCCGGTCACCGGGTGGGCCACCATGGCGATGGCCACGGACTGGCAGCGCCCGCCACGGCAGATGATCGGTACCGCCTTCTGGTACACCCACACCGACCAGTGGCGCTACGACGGCTACCGGGCCGACGCGCTGACCTCACCGCTGGCGCAGGGACACCTGGCCGGCATGCACACCATCGACACCATCGCGCTGTCCGCCCGGCTGGGTTGGATGCCGTCCTACCCGCAGTTCGACCGCAACCCCCTGGACCTGGCCGATGAAGCCGCCGCCTCCGGAGAGGAGGTCAACGGCTACGTCGCGCGCCAGCTCGTCGACGGGGAACTGAAGTTCGCCATCGACGACCCGGATGCTCCGGAGAACTGGCCACGCTGTCTGACCCTGTGGCGGGCCAACCTGCTCGGCTCCTCGGCCAAGGGCGACGAGTACTTCCTCAAGCACCTGCTCGGCACGCACAACAACCTGCTCGCCGAGCAGGCCCCCGAGGACGCCCGGCCACGCGATGTGGTGTGGCGCGAGGGCGACCCGCCGGAGGGCAAGCTCGACCTGCTGCTGGCGCTGGACTTCCGGATGACCAGCTCGACGCTGCTCGCCGACGTGGTGCTGCCGGCCGCGACCTGGTACGAGAAGCACGACCTGAACACCACCGACATGCATCCCTTCGTGCACGCGTTCACCCCGGCGATCGATCCGCCGTTCCAGACCCGCACCGACTTCGACGCCTTCCACGCCATCGCCGGCCGGTTCAGCGAGCTCGCCCGGACTCACCTCGGTGTGCGCCGCGACATCGTGGCGGTACCGCTGCAGCACGACACCCCGGGCGAGACGGCCCAGCCCGGCGGACGGGTGCTGGACTGGCGGGCCGGGGAGGTCGAGCCGGTGCCCGGACGCACCATGCCCAACTTCGTCGTCGTCGAGCGCGACTTCACCGCCGTGGCGGACAAGATGGCCAGCATCGGTCCGCTGGTCGAGCGGCTGGGGCTGACCACCAAGGCGGTCACCTACCACCCGGATCAGGAGATCGACTATCTCGCGGCGAAGAACGGGGTGATGCTCGGCGGGGCCGGCGACGGCCGCCCGGCGATCGACACCGACGCCAAGATGGCCGAGGCGATCCTGACCCTGTCCGCGACCACCAACGGGCGACTGGCCGTCCAGGGCTTCGAGCAGTTGCAGCGGCGGACCGGGACCCGGCTGGTCGACCTGGCCGAGGGCAGCGAGGAGAAGCGGATCAGCTTCGCGGACACCCAGGCCCGGCCGGTGCCGGTGATCACCAGCCCGGAGTGGTCGGGCAGCGAGACAGGTGGACGCCGCTACGCGCCGTTCACAATCAACGTCGAGCGGCTCAAACCGTGGCACACCCTGACCGGGCGGATGCACTTCCTGCTCGACCACGACTGGATGCACGAGTTCGGTGAGACCCTGCCGACTTACCGGGCGCCGTTGGACCTGCACCGGCTGTTCGGCGAGCCCGAGCTCGGGCAGGTCGGTGAGGACGGGGCGTCTGTCACCGTCCGCTACCTCACCCCGCACTCGAAGTGGTCCATCCACTCCGAGTACCAGGACAACCTGCTGATGCTGTCGCTGTCTCGGGGCGGGCCGGTGGTGTGGATGAGCACCCAGGACGCCGCCGCGATCGGGGTCAAGGACAACGACTGGGTGGAGGCGGTCAACCGCAACGGGGTGCTGGTGATCCGCGCGGTCGTCACCCACCGGATGCCCCCAGGCACGGTGTTCGTCTACCACGCCCAGGAGCGGGTGGTGAACGTGCCGAAGTCCGAGGCCACCGGCCGGCGCGGCGGGATCCACAACTCCGCGACCCGGATCCTGGTCAAGCCGACCCATCTGATCGGCGGCTACGCGCAGCTGTCCTTCGCGTTCAACTACCTCGGGCCGACCGGGAACCAGCGCGACGAGGTGACCGTGATCCGCCGCCGGGCGAGCCAGAATGTGGAGTACTGATGAAGGTCATGGCCCAGATGGGCATGGTGATGAACCTGGACAAGTGCATCGGCTGCCACACCTGCTCGGTCACCTGCAAGCAGGCGTGGACCAACCGCGGCGGCGTCGAGTACGTGTGGTTCAACAATGTGGAGACCAGGCCGGGTCAAGGATATCCCCGCCGCTACCAGGACCAGGACCAGTGGCGCGGCGGCTGGGTGCGCACGAAGCGCGGCCGGCTGCGGCTGCGGGCCGGTGGCCGGTTCCGCAAGCTGCTGAGCATCTTCGCCAACCCGGTCCTGCCCAACATCAAGGACTACTACGAGCCGTGGACCTACGACTACGAGACGCTCACCAACGCCCCGCTCGGTGACGACTTCCCGGTCGCGCAGCCCAAGTCGTTGCTGTCGGGGAAGCCGATGTCCGTCGAGTGGAGCGCCAACTGGGACGACGACCTCGGCGGGGCACCCGAACACGGGGAGAGCGACCCGATCGTCGAGCGGATCCGCCGCGAGTCCGAGGACAAGATCCGCTTCGAGTACGAGCGGGCGTTCATGTTCTACCTGCCGCGCATCTGCGAGCACTGCCTCAACCCGTCGTGCGTGGCGTCCTGCCCCTCCGGGGCGATGTACAAGCGGGTGGAGGACGGCATCGTGCTGGTCGACCAGGACCAGTGCCGCGGCTGGCGGATGTGCGTCACCGGCTGCCCGTACAAGAAGGTCTACTTCAACCACCGCACCGGCAAGGCCGAGAAGTGCACGCTCTGCTACCCGAGGGTCGAGGTCGGCCTGCCCACGGTGTGCAGCGAGACCTGCGTCGGGCGGCTGCGCTACCTGGGCCTGTTCCTCTACGACGCCGACCGGGTCACCGCCGCCGCCTCCGTCGCCGACGAGAAGGAGCTCTACCAGGCGCAACTGGACCTGTTGCTGGACCCGGACGACCCCGAGGTCATCGCCGCCGCCCGCCGCGACGGCATCGCCGAGGACTGGCTCGACGCCGCCCGCCGCTCGCCGGTGTACAAGCTGGCCAAGGTCTACAAGGTGGCTCTGCCACTGCACCCGGAGTTCCGCACCATGCCCATGGTCTGGTACGTCCCGCCCCTGTCGCCGGTGGTCGACCGGCTGGTCGAGACCGGTCACGACGGCGAGGACGTGGGCAACCTGTTCGGGGCCATCGACGCGCTGCGCATCCCCATCGAGTATCTCGCCGAGCTGTTCACCGCCGGCGACCCCGAGCCGGTACGCACCGTGCTGCAGAAGCTGGCCGCCATGCGCTCCTACATGCGGGACGTGACCCTCGGCCGCCCCGCGAACGATGCCGTCGCCGAGGCGGCCGGGATGACCGGCGCGGAGATCCTGGAGATGTACCGGCTGCTGGCCATCGCCAAGTACGAGGAGCGGTACGTCATCCCCACTGCCTACGAGGGACAGGCTCACGAGCTGGAGGAGATCGGCTGTAGCCTCGACGTCGACGGGGGCCCCGGCATGGGCGGCAGCGGACCTTTCGGCGAGGCGTCCGGTAGGCCCGCGCCGGTCTCGGTGGAGACCTTTCACGCGCTGCGCCAGCGCCAGACCAGCGACGATCTCGTCGATCCGGGTGAGCGCGGGGCCACGGTCAACCTGCTGAACTGGGACGGCAAAGGGAGACCCGCCGGACTGTTCCCACCCTCGAGAACAGATCACCCCGCCCCCATCGGAACGACCGAGCCGGAGACCCGGCCGTGAGCGGCGACGGGGACGACGCGCGCGCCCAGGCCACCGTGCTGCAGGCCGTCTCGCTGTGCCTGCAGTACCCCGACGAGACCGTTCGATCGGGCCTGGACCTCGTGCGACGGGCCGTGGCGGAGCTGCCGGCCGGCGCTCCCGGGGGTGCGCTGCGTGGGTTCCTCGACGCCGTGGCGGCCCGACACCCCGGCGAGCTCGCAGAGCACTATGTCTCGATTTTCGACACCCGCCGCCGGTGCTGTCTTTACCTGACCTGGTGGACCGACGGCGAGACCCGCCGCCGAGGTGCCTCCCTCGCGGCGCTCAAGGACCGCTACCGGGCGGCTGGTGCCGAGCTGGACAGCAGCGAGCTGCCGGACTACCTGCCCGCCGTCCTCGAGTACGCGGCCACCTGTGACCTCGCTGACGGCCTCGCGCTGCTGCAGGAGCACCGGGCCGGACTCGAGCTGTTGCGCCTCGCCCTGCTCGAGGCCGCCACCCCCTACGGCGCACTGCTCGAAGCGGTCTGCGCACTGTTGCCCGGCCCGTCGCCGACCGACGTGGCCTCGGCGAAGCGGCTCGCCCGCTCCGGGCCGCCGCGAGAGCTGGTCGGGCTCGAACTCGCTCCCTTCGGAGGACCCCGATGACCACCCTCGACGTCGTGCTCTGGGGCGTTCTGCCCTATGTGACCTGCGCGGTCCTGGTCGGCGGGACCCTATGGCGCTACCGGTACGACAAGTTCGGCTGGACCACCCGGTCCTCCCAGCTCTACGAATCGCGGCTGCTGCGCATCGGTAGCCCGCTGTTCCATTTCGGCCTGCTCGTGGTGATCGTCGGGCACGTCATCGGCCTGCTCATCCCCAAGAGCTGGACCGACGCTGCCGGCCTGTCCCAGGAGGGCTACCACCTCCAGGCGCTCCTGCTGGGCACGATTGCCGGGATCTCCACTCTGGTCGGCATCGGGATCCTGATCTACCGCCGCCGGACCACGGGACCCGTCTTCATGGCCACCACGAAGAACGACAAGCTCATGTACGTCGTGCTCGTTGCGGCCATCGTCGCCGGCCTGGCGACCACACTCCTCGGGGCGTCCGGCGGGGACGAACACAACTACCGGCTCACCGTCTCGCCCTGGTTCCGGTCCTTGTTCGTCCTGCAACCCGACATCGAGGCGATGAGCCGAGCCGGGATCGCGTTCCACCTGCACACCCTGATCGGGATGGCGCTGTCCGCGGTGTGGCCTTTCACCCGGCTCGTGCACGCCTTCACCGCACCCCTGCAGTACCTGTTCCGCCCCTACATCGTCTACCGCTCACGCGAGAGCGGGACCGCCTCCCGCGCCCCGCGGCGGGGCTGGGACCGAGTCTGAGCACGCCTAGCTACGGATGACGTCCTCGGTGAACCCGTAGCGGTCCAGTGAATAGCTGAACCTGCCGACCTGCTGAACCTGACGGGGTTCAGCTGAGTCCCGCGCCGACGAGCGCGCCGAATCCGTAGGTCAGCGCCGCCGCCGTGCCGCCGAGCAACAGTTGTCGGGTGCCGGTCCACCACCAGGAACGCGCGGTGACGCGGGAGACCAGGGCGCCGGCGGCGAACAGCCCGAGGATCGACACGATCAGCGCCGGCATCAGGCTGGTGGCACCGAGCAGGAAGGGCAGCAACGGCCAGAACGCTCCGATGGCGAAGGCCAGGAACGATGCGAGCGCGGCGAGCAGGGGTGAGGGCAGGTCGTTGGGGTCGATGCCGAGCTCGTCTCGTGCGTGGACTACCAGTGCCCGCTCCGGGTCTCGGGACAGTTGCCTGGCCACCTCTCGCGCGAGCTCTGTGTCCACCCCTCGGGTCATGTACCGCTGAGCCAGTTCCTCCTGCTCGGCGGCGGGGGTGCCGGTGAGCGCGGCGCGTTCGCGGGCGAGTTCGGCCTGGGCAAGTTCGGACTGCGAGGCGACCGAGACGTATTCACCGGCAGCCATGGAGAAGGCGCCGGCGGCCAGGCCCGCCAACCCGGCGAGAACGACCGTCTCGCTGCCGCCACCTGTGCTGGCGACGCCGCCGGCCACGCCCGCGATCAGGGCGAAGTTCGAGACGAGTCCGTCCATTGCTCCGAAGACCGCCGGGCGCAGCCAGCCGCCAGTGACGTTCGCATGTGTGTGGCCGACGTCAGTCGACCGGTGATCTGCCCCAGCGGTGCCGTCGGCCTCGTCCATGGCGCCGGGGTCCGCGATCACGCCGGCCACCGCGACGCGCGCTCGAGCGCGCCGACCAGTGTGCCGTAGGAGACCGCGGCCCCCGCTGACATCGTGCTCATCACTCCACGATCCCCCCGACGGCCGAACCGGCGCGCGGGCCGGAAGTCACATCCGGAGCGGTCGAACGGGCCAACGAGCGCACCAGGTCGGTGGCGGTGACGAGCCCGAGCAGCTGGCCGCGTCCACTACCTGGGCTACGGCGACATCTCTCCGGCGCACGGGTGGTTGCGGGTGGTCGCGCCGCTGGAGTCACTGCTCGGACTCGGATGGCTGACCGCGAGCGTGTCCTGGCTGCTCTCGATCTTTCCGGTGCTCTCCCGCCGACCGGGCGCTCGCCTGCGAGATCCGGCTGCTGGAGGAGGTCAGGAGCGATCCGGACGACCCGGGCCCGCTGTCCGACCAGTCTCTACGCGGACCTCACCTCCCGCCTCGTCGCGGTCGAGCGAGATCTGGTCACTTCCCCGGTGACCTACTACTTCCATGAGGACGACATCCGGTTCGCGCTGCCGGCGTGATGGAACGCCTGTTGGATCTGGCCGAGGAGGCGCGGCGGCAGAGCGCCGCACCCGACGCTTACTTCCACGGCGGACTGCTGCGGGCAGTCGACGACTTCGCGGCCAGCATCGCCGGGCGGTTCCGGCTGCCCAACGGCGGCGCGACCCGTGACGTCCTCGAGGCCTACGCGCGCGACCACGCGATTCCGGTCGGCTGACCGCTCGTCAGGACGCGTTGCACGGGCACGGCGAGGGAGACGCTGCGTAGCGTTGGGCCATCCCGCCGCTACGTGGGTCGCTCTGGGCCGACGACCTGTTCGTGTTCGCGGGTGGGTACGCCCGGTTCGACCGCGTCCGGCATCGGCCTGCTGTCGCGCCTGGCTTAGCGCCCGTCGTTTGTGGGTGGGCGGCTGGAGCGGCGTTCGGCGGCGTACACGGCGGCCTCGGTGCGGCGTTCGAAGCCGAGCTTGCGCAGCAGTGACGACACGTAGTTCTTCACGGTCTTCTCGGCCAGGTGTATCTCGGCGCCGATCTGCCGGTTGGTCAGGCCGTCGGCGATGAGCTCCAGGATGCGTTGCTCCTGCGGGCTGAGCGCGGCGTAGCGGGGATCGACCGGCTCGGCGCCGCGACGCAGCCGCTCCATTACCGCCGCGGTGACCTTGGGGTCCAACAGCGAGCCGCCGGCCGCGACGGTGCGTACGGCGTCGACCAGGTTGATGCCGGTGACCTCCTTGAGCAGGTAACCGCCGGCGCCGGCCATGATGGCGCCGAACAGCGCCTCGTCGTCGGAGAACGAGGTCAGCATCAGGCAGGCGGGCGGCGGGTCGACCGATGAGCGGAGGTCCCGGCACACGGTGACGCCGTCGCCGTCGGGCAGCCGCACGTCGAGCACGGCCACGTCCGGCCGCAATGCGGGTACCCGGGCCATCGCCTGGGCGGCGCTGCCGGCTTCGCCCACGACCTCGATGTCGACCTCGGCCTCGAGAAGTTGCACCAGACCCCGACGGACCACCTCATGGTCGTCGAGCAGGAACACCCTGATCGTCACGTCGAACCCTCTCCGTCGGCCGGTTCGTCGAGTCGCGGTTGGGCCGTCCAGCTCACCTGGGTGCCGCCCTCCGGCCGAGGCGACACCGCGCACTGCCCACCCCAGCGTTCGGCGCGAGCGCGCATGTTCCGCATGCCGGAGCCCGCTGGCGGGTTCTCCGGTAGACCCGTGCCGTCGTCGCGCACGGTGAGCCGCAGGAGCTGCCCGCGAGGGTCCACCGACACTTCGACGTGCACGTTACGCGCTCGTGCGTGCCGGGCCACGTTCGCCAGCGCTTCCCGGACGCAGGCCAGCAGATCGGGGCGTAGCTCGTCGGGCACCAGGGAGTCCAGCGGACCGTCCAGGCTCAACCGCGGCTCGAACCCGAACGCCTCCACCGGCTCCTGCACCGCACGCAGCAGCTGGGTACGCAGGCTGACACCACCGTCGACGTCCGGCACCTCCTGCAGCGAGAAGATCGTCCGGCGGATGTCCCGGATGGTCTGGTCGATATCCGCCACGGCCTCACCGATCCGCCCGCCGACCGCCGGCGACTCCACCAGCCGGGTGATGCCCTGCAACCCGAGGCCGACCGCGAACAGCCGCTGGATGACCAGGTCGTGCAGATCCCGGGCGATCCGGTCCCGGTCCTGGTAAACGGCGAGCTGGCGGCTGTCGCGTTGGGCCCGCGCGTACTCCAGAGCGAGTGCGGCGTGGGTGCCGAAGGTCTGCATGATCGAGTGGTCGACCTCGTCGAACGCGTTCGGCAGCTCGGATCCGACCATGAGTACGCCGAGCAGCTCGGTTCCGGCCGTCAACGGCACTGCCACGCCTGACCGCAGCCGGGTGAGCACCGGCGGCGCAGGCTCCTGGTAGCCGAGTGTCCACCAGCCTGCGCCCGCGTTGGGCTCCTCGAGTCGGACCGGCTGTCCGCTGCGCACCGCCTCGGCGATCGAGCCGTCGTCGGCCGGCAGCGCCGCGCCGAGCAGCGACTCGGCGTCATCGCCGTCCGCCGCGGCCAGCCGCATCCCGCCGCCGGTGTTCGGCACCGCGACGCCGGCCAGCAGGGCGTCCGCGCTGGCCCGGGCCTGCTCGGCGATCAGGCGCAGGGCGTCGAGATCGGGACCGCCGGATAGCAGCGCGTTCGTCACCTCGTGCGATGCGCGCAGCCACCGCTCGCGACGCGAGCTCTGGTCGAACAGCCGGGCGTTCTCGACCGCCACCCCGGCCGCCGCCGAGAGCGCCACCACCACGTCCTGGTCCTCGTCGGTGAAGTCCGCCCCGCCGTATTTCTCGGTGAGGTAGAGGTTGCCGAATACCTTGCCGCGCACCCGGACCGGAACCCCGAGGAAGCTGCTCATCGGTGGATGGTTCTCGGGGAAGCCGAACGAAGCTTTGTGCGCGGCGATGTCGGGCAGCCGCAGCGGGCGTGGGTCGGTGATCAGCAGGCCCAGTACGCCGCAGCCGCGCGGCAGATCGCCGATTCGGGCCCGCTGGTCGTCATCGAGCCCGACGGTGACGAAGTCGGACAGCTCGCGGCCGGAGGGGTCGAGCACGCCGAGCGCGCCGTAGCGGGCGCCGACCAGCTCGCAGGCGGATTCCACGATCCGGCGGAGCACGTCGGGCAGGCTCAGATCGCTGGCCACCGCCACCACGGCGTCCAGCAGCCGGTCCAGCCGACCCTCGCTCTCGATCACCTTGCCCGCACGGTCGACCAGCTCGCGCAGCAGCGCGTCCAGGCGCAGGCTGCTCAGATCGGGCAGCAGCCGGTCGTCTTGGGCCGGGTCGCTGTGCGGCGCACCGGCGTCGTGGGTCCGATCGGCGCTGGTCGCGCTCCCATGGCCCCCACCGCCCCGGCCCACCATGTCTCCCCGTCCCGATGCCTGCTGCCTCCCGGGAGGCTAACCCACCTGGCTGGACCGTTCACTGTCAGTTCAACGGCGCCGGCTACGTTGCCGGGACCAACGGCAGCCCGACCTGGCGGCCGGTGACCCGCTCGAATCGCACCTTCAGCATCCGCTCCCGCCGTCCACCCGCCCACGGCCGGACGGCCTTGGCGACAGCGACGCGGGCTGCGGGGTCCGTGATCTCCTCGGCGTGCCCTATCACCAGTACGCTCCAGCCGGCGCACCGTTCCGGGTCGTAGGCGTCGGCCTCGAAGCCGACCACGGAACCAAGGATCGCGAGGTCCAGGGCGCCGCCGGCCCGGGTGCGGAAGGCGACGCCGTCGGTCAGCGTGGTGAAGTTGACCGGCTGCGCCGCGGGCAGTGCGTGTTCGGTGAACACCACCCGCCCGATCGGCACAGTGGCCAGCAGCCGAAGGCACTCCTCGGCGCTTAGCGGCAGGCTGGTGTCCGGGTTCATCGCGCACCCAGTGCGGCCGTGCCGAGGAGCACCAAGGAGACGACCTTGACCACCTCTAGCGTCACGTAGGTGAGTTGGGCCCGCGACCGCGACCCGCCCTCGCCGGCCAGGACCCGGTCCGAGCGGCGAGTCAGCACCGGGCGGACCAGTATCAGCTGCCCGATCAGCAGCGCTACGGGCCCGATCGTCGTCCACAGCAGCGCCGGAGGCCGGTCACCGACGGCGAGAGCAGCCGCTATCACCAGGGCGAACCCGATCTCGACCCGGTTGAGCGCGGCGAACACCAGCCGGCCGATGCCCAGCCCGAGCGGCAGTGTGATGCCCGGAGCCCGGAACCTCAGCGGGGCCTCGAGGAACGACACCCCGAGCACCATGCCGAGCCAGACGAACGCCACGGCGGTGACCACCCCGGTCACCTGGGACGCTCACGGCTGGGCAGCAGTACCCAGCTAAGCGGTTGGCGCGGAGTGGCCGGGAGAGCGGCGGCTCCCGCCACGGGGTGGCCGAGGCGGATCACCAGCTGCGGGCAGCCCTGCAACCCCGGGACCGCAAGGGGGAGTTGGTGGCGGGTGTGCTCGATCTCTACGGCCTGGCTCAGCGGAGTGCTCGCCAGGCCCATCCGGGTGGCGGCGAGCAGCACCGCGCTGGTCGCCTCGCCGGCTCGCAGGCGGCTTTCGGGGTCGTCGCCGGGGGTGGTGAGGACGACCAGAGCGTCCAGTTCCTCGGGGCTGCGGGGCAGCGGCGGCGCCGGTAGCCGTCCGGGGGGAAAGGCGCGCAGGCCGTGTGCCGCGGCTGCGTGGGTGCGTAGGTCGGCGGGGATGCCGTCGCGGGCGCCGGCGTAGCGCCGGGTCCAGATGGCCAGCTCGGCGGGATACCCGGCGGCGAACCGCTGCCGGGTACCGGCCTCGCCCAGCACGGCGGTCAATCGGGCGCGGTTCACCGGTCCGGTCACCGGGTAGAGGCCGGCGCCCTGCCGGGCGGCGTGTGCGGCGAGCCGGCGCATCTCCGCCGACTCGGGCGGACGGACCAGCGCGCGGCGGTCGGTGCGGCGGGCCCCGATCGCCGGCGCGAGAGCGGCCTCGCGTTCGTCCGGCGGTCCGGCGGCCGGGCGCACTAGCGCGAGGAGATCGCCCGACTCGGGGTCGGGCAGCCGCTCGACGGTGGTCGCCACACCCAGGGCGGCCAGTGCCACCCGAAGGTGGTGCAGCGCCGCGCCGCAGCTGAGGACCAGGTCCCGCCGGTCGGGGTCGGTGCCGATCAGGTGGCGGGTCCGGTCGGCGTGCAGCTCGACGGTGTCGCCGTCGATCCGCCACCGCCAGGGCTGGGTGTTGTGCACCGACGGTGCCCGCAGCGCGTGCTCCAGGGCACCCACCAGGGTGCCGCTGGTCACCGTTCCCGTCACCTTGTTCACCTCACCACGATGCCGTGCGGCAGGGTCATCCCGGCAGGGTCGGAAGTCCCCTCTGTGCCGGGCCTTGGGGCTAGCGACCGCACCAGGTCGGTGGCGGTGACGATGCCGACCAGCAGGTCGTGCTCGACGACCAGTACGGCATCGATGCCGCTGTCGTGCATCGCGGCGGCGGCGACCGTCCGCCGGTCGCCGGGCCGCAGCACCGGGACGGAGCGGCAGAGCTGCACCACCACAGGCGACGGGCCCAGCAGCGGGCGCGGCCGGGTCAGCGCCCGCAGCACATCCACCTCGGTGAGCAGCCCGATGCAGCGGTTGCCCTCCAGCACCGGAAGGTGCCGGACCCCGGAGGCCGCCAGCAGTCGCAGGGCCACGTGCAGCTCAGCGTCCGGGGTGATGCCGAGCAGCCGGTGGGTCATCAGCCCGGACAGTGTCGGGTCGTCGTCCAGGGTCTCCGGCGGAGCGTTCAGGTGCACGGTGTGTTCTGACATCTCGCCCCTCCTCGGGCGTGTGCGGTGGCGTTCTCCCGGTCGCCGCCCAGCCGTAGCTCGGGCAGCGTGGGGACCTGGTCTGGCCGGTGGGTGACGATGAGTGCGGTGCGGCCCTCGGTGGCGGTGAGCAGCTCGGCGGACAGCGCGGCCGCGCAGGCCCGGTCGAGGTGCGCGGTCGGTTCGTCGAACAGCAGCACCGGCCGGTCGGCGAGCAGGGCGCGGGCCACGCCGATGCGCTGGCGTTCACCGCCGGAGACCGCGCCGCCGTGGGTGCCGACCCAGGTGTCCAGGCCCTCGGGCAACCCGGCGTACCAGGTGCCCAGCCGGGCCCGGCGCAGTGCGTCGAGCAGCGCGGCGTCGTCGGCGTCCGGGCGGGCGAGCAGCAGGTTGGCCCGCAGGGTGTTGTCGAACAGGTGGGTGTGCGGGCCGCACCAGCCCACCCCGGCGCGCAGCTCGTCGGCGGTGAGCTCGCGGGCGTCGCGGCCGTCGGCGAGCACCGAGCCCCCGGCCGGGTCGAGCTGGCGGAGCAGTGCCGCGACCACCGTGGACTTGCCGGCACCGGACGGCCCGGTGAGGGCCAGCCGGGTGCCCGGATCCAGCCGCAGGTCCACTCCGCGCACCGCGTCCCGCTCGGCCCCTGGCCAGCGCACGGCGAGCCCTTCGGCCGCGAGCGAGGTGGGGGGAACGACACCGGCCGGTCTCGGTGGGTCGGGCACCGTGGCGGGTTGGCGGGCGATCTCGTGGAGCCGGCGGGCGGCCGGGCCGGCGCCGAGGAGGGTGAGGGCGGCGTCGGGCAGCGCGGCCACCAGCTCGGCCGTGGCCAGCGGGGTCAGCGCGAGCACCGCGAGCGCCGGACCGGGCAGCGTGCCGGCGCGGACTGCGGCCACGCCGATGGCGGTGAGCGCGACGCTGGTGGCGCCCACGGCCGCCGTGCTCAGCGCACCGGACAGGCCCCGGGCGACGGCGGCCCGGCGCAACAGTGCGGCCAGCCGGTGGTCGGCGGCGACCAGCGCACGCCGGTAACGGGCGGCGGCACCGCAGGTGAGCAGGTCGGGCGCGGCGATGAGGGTCTCCACGGTACGGGCGAGCACGTCGGCCCGGACCGGTGCGCACCGTTGCTCGGTACGCCACGCGACCGCCACCGCCAGCGCGGGCGCCGCTACGCCGGCGACCAGCAGCCCGGCGGCGGCCACCCAGCCGGCGGCGGGCAGCAGCAGCCCCAGACCGGCGACGACCGCCGTTCCCACGACCGCCGCGCAGCAGGTGGGCAGCAGCAGCCGTACCAGCACGTCCTGCTGGTCGTCGGCGTCACCGATCAGCCGGGAGAGCAGGTCGCCGCGGCGCAGCCGGGCGGTGGCCGCCGGGCCCAACCGGACCAGCGCCGCCCACAGCCGAAGCCGCAGCTCGGTGAGCCCGCGGAGCGCGACGTCGTGCGAGACCAGGCGCTCGGCGTAGCGCAGCACACCCTTGCCCAGCCCGAACGCGCGGACGGCGACGATCGCCACCATCAGTGACAGCACCGGCGGGTGCAGCGCGGCGGCCGAGATCAACCAGGCCGAGGTGGCGGTCAGCGCGACCCCACAACCCAGTGCGGCGCTGCCCAGCAGCACTGCCAGCGCCAGCCGCATCCGCTGCGGCGCGGCGGAAGCCAGCACCCAGCGCAGCGCCGCCAGCGGTCCGCGACGTTCGGGACGATCGGCTGTCCACGGACCCACCGGCCCGGTGGCTGGCACCGGACCGGTGGGGTGGCCCGACCGCGACGCCGAGGGGGTCGGTAACGGCGCGGCCGGAGTCGATGGTGCGCCCTGGATGAGCGCGGTGGGGGCGGTGTGCGGCTCAGGGCGGCTGGGCGCCACCGCGGGTACGGTCCGGGTCGCGGCCGGACCGGGCAGCTCGATCACTCGGTCGCACTGCTCGAGCAGCTCCGGTCGGTGGCTGACCAGCAGCACGGTGCGGCCGTCGCGGATGATCGGGAGCGCTGCGGCGATGGCGGCCTCGGTGTCGGCGTCGACGCCCTCGGTGGGCTCGTCGAGCAGCAACAGCGGCCGGTCGGCGAGCACCGCTCGGGCCAGCGCCACCCGACGGCGCTGCCCGGTGGAGAGCCCGGTCCCACCCTCCCCGACCACTGTGCCGGTCGGCATGTCCAACGCGGCGAGGGTGGCGGCCCGGCGTACCTGCGCGGGCGAGGCGGCGGGTGCGGCGAGCCGGATGTTGTCGGCCACCGTGCCGGCGACCAGCACCGGGCTCTGCGGCACCCACGCGACGCGTCGCAGCCACGCTGCCCGGTCGATGTCGGCCAGGTCGACACCGGCCACCCGTACCGACCCGGCGTCCGGGCGGCGTAGCCCGAGCAGCACGTCGACCAGGGTGGACTTGCCGCAGCCGCTCGGGCCGGTCAGCCCGATCAGCGCCCCGGGCTCGAGGTCGAGGTCGAGCCCGTCGAGCACCGGACCGGAGCGGCCGTCGACCCGCAGACAACGCACGGTCACCGGCACCCGGGACGGGTCGGGCGCGGGGGAGCGCACCGCGTCCTCACCGGGCAGCTCGAGCACCTCGAACGCCGCCGAGGCGGCGGCCAGGCCGGCGGCGCTGTCGTGGAACCGGGTACCCACCGCGCGCAGCGGGAAGTACACCTCGGGGGCCAGGATCAGCACCAGCAGCCCGGTGGCCAGATCCAGCTGTCCGGACACCAGCCGCAGGCCCACGGACACCGCGACCATGGCCACCGACAGGGTCGCCAGCAGCTCCAGCACCAGCGCGGACAGGAAGGCGGTGCGCAGCGTGCGCATGGTCGTGGTGCGGTAGCGCTCGGCCAGCTCGTGCAGCCGCCCGGTCTGAGCGCCGGCCCGGTTGAATGCCACGAGGGTGTCCAGCCCGGCGACGACGTCGAGGAAGTGGTGCCCGAGCACGGCGAGTGCGCGCCACTGCCGGCCGGTCGCGCGTTCGGTGTGCAGCCCGACCAGGATCATGAACAGCGGGATCAGCGGCACGGTGACCGCGATCACCAGGCCGGCGATCCAGTCGGCGAACAGGATGCGCCCGGCCACCAGCGCCGGCACCACCACGGCCACCAGGAGTGTGGGGAGGTAGCGGCTGAAGTAGCCGGACAGGCCGTCGAGGCCCTTGGTGGCCAGGGTGGCCAGCTCCCCGGTCGGTGGCAGCCCGGGGTGCCGCGGCCCCAGGGCCAGCACGTGCCCGACCAGCCGGGTGCGCAGCTGGCGGATCACATCGGCGGCGGCCCGGTGCGCGGCGAGCTCGCCGGCCCAGACCAGCAGCGCCCGCCCGGCGACCACCGCGACCAGCCCGAACAGCACCGGCCGCAACCGGTCCAGCCCGGCGCCGTCGAGGAACGCGGCGGTGATCGTGGTGGCCAGCAGCTGCGCCTGCGCCACCACCAGCACCACCCCGGCCACCGCCAACGCGGCCGTCAGCAGCACGAAGCGGCGGGCCGCCGCCGCGTGTCGCAGCAGCCGGGGGTCCAGCGGTTTCATCGGGCCGGTAGCCCGGGGGCCGGGCCCGATGGGGTGGCGGTCGGCTTCGCCCGGGACGGCAGGCCGGCCCAGGACGGGATGTCGGCCCGGCCGATCCGCGCCCGGAACACCCAGTAGCTCCAGGTCTGGTAGGCCAGTACGATCGGGGTGAAGATCACCGCGACCCAGGTCATGATGGTCAGCGTGTACGGCGTGGAAGCGGCGTTGACCGTGGTCAGCGTGCCAACCGGATCGGTGCTTGACGGCAGCACATTCGGGTACAGCGCCACGAACAGGGTGATCACCGCGAGCTTGACGGTGGCGGCGGTGCAGATGAACGCCCAGCCCTCGCGACCGGAGGTGGCCAGCCACACCCCGGCGACGAGCGCCAGCGCGGCCAGCACCGCCGGCCCGAGGGTCCAGCCGTCGCCGTGGGCGAGCTGCGTCCACACCAGGAACCCGCCGGCCACCGGCACCGCGGCCGGACCGATCTTGCAGGCCAGACCCAGTGCCCGCTCCCGAACCTCTCCGCTGGTGCGCAGGGCCAGGAACACCGCCCCGTGC